>CAYLMC010000010.1:0-20505 GCA_964384865.1 uncultured Dehalococcoidales bacterium
CCATCGGCGAGGTCGTCGGCCGCTCGGTGAACCGCAAGCGGGGCAAGGGGCTGGCCCTCATCGCCGGCATCGCCGTCGGCATAGCCTACCTCATCAGCATCATCCCGCCCTGGGGTATGGGGGTGGGGCGGCTCAGCATCTTCGGGCCCCTGGCGGTGGCCCTGGGGGTGTGGATAGCGGTCAGCCGCGTCCGCTAAAACCTCTTTTATTGTCCCCCCTCGCCTGTCAGCCATTCCCCGCATATCGGATGTCCTTTTCGCCAAATGGTAAATTGACACAGCTATGCCATCGGGATTAAATTGTGGGTATGAGCTTGTTCGGCACCTCCGGAATACGCAGAATCGCGGACGAGGAATTGGTCCAGCTGGCGCTCAAGGTCGGACTGGTGGCAGGCGGCATCTACCCCGATGTGGTGGTCGGCTGCGACACCAGGACCTCCGGCGGCGCCGTAAAGCACGCCCTTTTATCCGGGCTGCTCTCCGCCGGCTCGCGGTGCAGTGACGCCGGCATGGTGCCCCTGCCCACCCTGGCCTACGCCGCCCGGGGCTACCACGCCGGAGCCATGATTACCGCCTCCCACAACCCCCCGGAGTACAACGGCATCAAGCTGATTAACTCCGACGGCTCCGCCTTCGACTCCCGCCAGCAGGGGCAGATCGAGAAGGCGGTGGCGGATGGGTCTTTCGCCGCCTCCCGGTGGCAGGACATCGACGACGGCGGCGCCTATGACGACGCCGTAACGGAGCATATAGAGGGCATCATTCGGGATTCCCCCGCCCCCCTCAAGCTGAGGGTGGTAGTGGACGGCGGCTGCGGAGCCGCCTCCCTGGTCACCCCCGCTCTACTGAGGCGGCTGGGCTGTGAGGTCGCCGCCCTGAACTGCTACCCCTCCGGCTTCTTTCCCCGCCCGGTGGAGCCTACCGAGGCCAACCTGGGGGGGCTGATGAGCGCCGTCAGAGAGTTCGGCGCCGACCTGGGCATCGCCCACGACGGGGACGCCGACAGGATGATGGCGGTGGATGACAGGGGCCGGTTCATCTCCGGGGACAGGCTGCTGGTGCTGTTCGCCCGCCATATGGGCGCGCGGGAAGTGGTCACCACCGTGGACGCCTCCATGGCCGTGGAGCAGGCCGGCTTTTCGGTCACCCGCACCAGGGTGGGCGATAATTACATCTCCCAGGAACTGAAACAGGGTGGGGATTTCGGCGGCGAGCCCTCCGGCAGCTGGGTGTTCCCCGCCTTCTCGCTGTGCCCGGACGGCATCTACGCCGCCGTGCGCGTAGCGGCAGTCGCCGCCGGGGACAGGCTGTCCCGGCTGGTGGACGATATCCCCCACTACCCCCTGCTGCGGGGCGCCGCCTCCAGCCGCGGGGTGGATATGATACAGTTGGAGAAACGGCTGGCGGACATGAACCCGCAAGCGGTGAGCGATGTCGACGGCACCAGGCTCGATTTCGGTGATGGCTGGGTGCTGGTGCGCCCGTCCGGTACCGAGCCCAAGATAAGGGTGACCGCCGAGGCGAAGAGCAAGGCGCGGCTGCGCCGGATATATGAGGATGCCATGAAGGCGATAGAAAAGTGCGGGGGGAAACGGCTGTGAAGGCGGTGATTCTGGCGGCCGGCGAGGGGCAGCGCATGCGCCCGCTCACCTATACCCGCCCCAAGGTGATGCTGCCGGTGGCTAACAAGCCCATCCTGGAGCACCTCCTCCTGGAGGCAAAGGGCGCCGGCATCGGCGAGTTCGTCTTCATCGTCGGCTACCGCGACGAGCAGGTGCGCCAGTACTTCGGCGATGGCGGGGAGTGGGGGGTGAGCATAGACTACTGTACCCAGCGCCGCCAGCTGGGCACCGCCGACGCCCTCAAAATGGTGGAGGGGATGGTGGACGGCGGCTTCCTGATGATGAACGGGGACATCATCGTCCCCGGCGAGGATATCAAGGCGTTCGTGGATGGAGATGACATCGCCATGGGGGTGGTGGCGGTGGAGGATGCCGGGGGGCTGGGGGTGGTGGAGCTGGACGGCGAAAAGGTAACCCGCATCCACGAGAAGACCAAGAACCCCCCCTCCAATACGGCCAACGCCGGCATCTACCGGCTCAGCCCCCGGATATGGCCGGCCATAGCGGGGACGGAGCGGTCGCCGCGGGGGGAGTATGAGATTACCGATTCCTTGCAGATGATGATAGATAATGGGGAGCCCGTCCGCTGCCAGCGGCTCGGCTCCTGGGTGGACTTGAGCTACCCCTGGGATTTGCTGGCCGCCAACCAGTCCCTGCTGGCGGCCATGGAGGCGCACAGTGACGGCGAGGTCGAGGACGGCGCGGTGCTGAAGGGAGATGTATCCGTGGGCAAGGGCACGGTGATAATGTCCGGCTCGTATATAGTCGGCCCGGCGGCTGTCGGGCGGGACTGTCGGCTGGGGCCCGGCTGCTACATCAGACCCCACACCGCCATCGGGGACGGCTGCCACATCGGCGGCTCGGTGGAGGTGAAGAACTCCATAGTGATGGCCGGCACCAAGATACCGCACCACAACTATGTCGGCGACAGCGTCATCGGGGAGGGGTGCAACCTGGGGGCCGGCACCAAGATAGCCAACCTCCGCCTGGATAATAAATCAGTGCGGGTGGGGGGCAATGACACCAAAAGGCGCAAGCTGGGGGCCATAATGGGGGACAATGTGGAGACCGGCATCAACTCCTGCATCAATGTCGGCACCATCATCGGCAACGGCGTCCGCATCGGCCCCGGGGCGGTGGTGGTCGGCACCATCTCGCCCGGCGCCAAGATACTCTAGGAGGTGAGGGCCACGAAACAGGCAGTGATACTGGCGGCGGGGGAGGGGCAGCGGCTGAGGCCGTTTACCACTAACCGGCCCAAGGCGATGATAGCCATCGCCGGCAGGCCGATATTGCACCATGTCATCCAGTCAGTGGCGGAGAGCGGCATCCGCAGCATCGTCCTCGTCGTCGGCTATAAGAAGGAGCAGGTGTACGACTACCTGGGCTCCGGGGAGAAGCTGGGGGTGGACATCACCTATGTCACCCAGGAGAGCCAGCTGGGGACGGCTCACGCCCTGGCCCAGGCCCAAAAAGCGGCCGGGGACGAGTTCCTGGTCCTGCCCGGCGACAACCTCATCGAGGCCGAGACGATAGCCCGCTTCGCTGAAGTTGAGCCGCCGGCGATGCTGGTGAAGACGGTGGACGACCCCAGCCGCTACGGCGTGGTCACCATCAACGACGGCTCGGTAACCGGCATCATTGAAAAGCCGGAGCTGCCCAAGGGAAACATCGTCAACGCCGGCATCTACGCCTTCAATAAGGAGATATTCGACTTCATCCAGACCGAGCTGGACATACCGGCGGTGCTGAACAACATGCTCGCCGCGGACAGGCCTGTCCATGCCCTCCCCACCGAGGGGGTGTGGCTGGACGTGGTCTATCCCTGGGATATACTGAGCCTGAACGACATCGTCATCGGCGGGCTTCAGGGCGACCTGGCCGGCACCATCGAGCCCGGCGTCGCCATCCGGGGCTCGGTGTCGGTGGGCGAGGGCACGGTGATACGGTCGAACTCCTATATTGCCGGCCCAGCGGTCATCGGCGCCAACTGCGATATCGGCCCCAATGTCTGCCTGTTTTCCGCAACCAGCATCGGCGACAACGTGGTCATCGAGCCGTTCACCGAGGTCAGGAACAGCGTCATCGGCAGCGATGTCCAGGTCGGCTCGGGGTGCATCATCCAGGACTCGGTCATCGACCAGGGGTGTGTCATCCGGGGGCGGTTCACCGCCTGCGCCGGCGACGCCGAGGTGAAGATAGAGGGCAGCTACCACTCGGTTCGGGTGGGAGCCATGGTGGGGGGAGGCTGCAGCCTGGGCTGCGGGGTGGTGGCCCGTCCCGGCACCATAATCGGCAATAACAGCCGCATCCAGCCGTTGAAGCTGGTCGGCGGCAGGCTGCCCGACGGCAGCCTGGTGGAGTGAGCTATGTGCGGAATAGTGGGCTATATCGGGGGCAAACAGGCACAGCCCATCCTGCTCAACTGCCTGGCGCGGATGGAGTACCGCGGCTATGACTCCTGCGGAATAGCGGTCAACGGCAGCGGCGTCCGGGTGAGCAAGGATATCAAGCGGGTTCAGGAGCTGGCGGCGGACATGCCCAGCATCGGGGGCACCGCCGGCATTGGGCATACCCGCTGGGCCACCCACGGCGAGCCGTCGCTGGCGAACGCCCACCCCCACCTGGACTGCTCCGGGAACATCGCCGTGGTGCACAACGGGGTGATACACAACTACCAGCAGCTCCGCCAGGGGCTCATCGCCGAGGGGCACAGCTTCGCCTCCGAGACCGATACCGAGGTCATCTCCCACCTGGTGGAGAAGTATTATAATGGCGACCTGGAGGCGGCGGTGGGGCGGGCGCTCAAAGACGTGGATGGCTCTTACGCCGTCATCGTCCTGGCGGCAAACCAGCCGGGGCTGGTGGTGGCGCGAAAAGAGAGCCCTCTGGTCATCGGCATCGGCGACCGGGAGACCTTCATCGCCTCCGATGTCCCGGCGATACTGGACTACACCAACCGCGCCATGTACCTGGAGGACGGCGATATCGGCGTCATCACCAAGGACGGCATCAGGATACGCAGCGGCGGCGCCGAGGTGGCGCGTGATGAGCACCGCGTCCTGTGGAGCCTGGAGGACGCCCAGAAGGGCGGCTATGAGCACTTCATGCTCAAGGAGATTCACGAGCAGCCGGCGGCGATACGGGACACCCTGGGGGACTACACCAAGAGAAACGAGCCCGCCATGCTCATGGACGCGGACATAGAGTCCCTGCTCATCCTCGCCTGCGGCACATCATATCATGCCGCCCTGGTGGGCAAATATATCATGGAGAACCTGCTCGATATACCGGTGCGGGTGGAGCTGGCCTCCGAGTTCAACTACTGGACCCTGCCCCTGGCCAAGACCGTGGCCATCGCCATCACCCAGTCCGGGGAGACCGCCGACACTCTCAAGGCGATGAAGAAGCTGAAGGACGCCGGCTGCAATGTGGTCGCTATCACCAACGTGGTCGGCAGCAGCGCCAGCCGCATCGCCTCCCAGACGATCTGCACCCGCGCCGGCCCGGAGATAAGCGTGGCCGCCACCAAGAGCTTCACCGCCCAGCTGATGGTGCTCTACTGGCTGGCGATATCCTACCGCCGGGCCGACCCCAGACGCCTGGCCGGGATGCTGGAGGGGATACGGCGGCTGCCCAAGAAGGTTCAGCAAGTTCTGGACAACAAGGATGACATCGTGGAGTGCGCCCGCCGCCTGGTGGGCTACGACAACGCCTTCTTCATCGGGCGGGGGCTGAACTTCCCCACCGCCCTGGAGGGGGCGCTGAAGCTCAAGGAGATATCCTACATTCACGCCGAGGGCTATGCCGCCGGCGAGCTGAAGCACGGGCCCTTCGCCCTGCTGGGCAAGGATGTGGCCGTCATCGCCGTGGTCACCCACGACGACACCTACGATGTCATGCTGACCAACATCAAGGAGGTCAAGACGCGCGGGGCGCCGGTGATAGCTTTAGCTGAGGAGGGGGACCGCGATATCGGCCAGCTGGCTGATATGGTCATCCCCGTTCCCAGGGTGGACCCCTTATTCTCCCCGGTGGTCAACAGCGTCGCCCTGCAGCTGCTGGCGTACTACGCCGCCAAGTTTCGGGGCTGCCCGATAGACACCCCCAAGAACCTGGCTAAGAGCGTCACCGTGGAGTAGCCGCCGCCCCCTGGCACCATTGTTTTTGCCCTGGCGGTCTACTATAATCAGGGTTGTGGAGAGCACCCGCCTTATTGACGATGTCGACCGCCTCATGGAGGGGCTGGGGCGGCTCCCCGAGGCCGCCGTCGAGCCCGCCTTAATCGTGGTGGTCGGGCTGCCCGGCACCGGCAAGTCCTACTTCTGCGCCCGCCTGGCCGAGAGGCTGCCGGTGGTCGTCCTGGAGAGCGATGTCCTCAGAAAAACCCTGTTCCCCTCCCCGGACCACAGCCCCGCCGAGAGCGGGCACCTGTTCCGCGCCTGCCACCGCCTCATCGAGAGGCTGCTGAAGCGCGGGGTCTCGGTGGTGCTGGACGCCACCAACCTCTCCGAGCGCCACCGCGAGCACCTCTACAGCATCGCCGAGCGCCTGGATATCACTCCGATACTGGTGCGGGTGGAGGCGCTGCCGGAGGTGGTCCGCCGCCGGCTGGAGGAGAGGCGAGGCGACCCGCGGGCGAAATCGGACGCCGGCTGGGATGTCTACAATCGCATGAAGCCCCTGGTTGATAAGATCCGCCGTAACCACTATGCTGTGGATACCTCAACAGATATCACCCCTGTCCTGGACAAAATAGTCAGGCAGGTGGAGCGCTGAAAGGAGAGATGCAAGGTGGAGATAAAGGTCATAGCCGGCGACATCGCCGCTGTCAAGGCAGACGCTATCATGGTCGGCTGTTTTGAGGGTATAAAGAAACCGCAGGGCGATGCCGCCGTCGTGGATAAAGCCCTGGGCGGAGCCATTGCCCGGCTCATCGCCGGGGGGGAGATAAAGGGCAAGCTCAACGAGACGACCCTGGTTCATAGCCTGGGCAGGCTGCCCGCGGCGCGGGCGGTGGTGGTCGGGTTGGGGAAGCATGGGGAGCTTACCCCGGACAAGGTGCGGGGAGCGGTGGCCGGCGCCTGCCGCCTGCTGCGTAAGAGCGGCGCGGCCGACATCGCCGCCGCCGTGCTCGGGGCGGGAGCGAATGACATCAGCGCGGAGGCCGCCGCCCAGGCGATAGCTGAGGGTGCCCGTCTCGGGCTCTACCGGTTCCGCCGCCACATCACCGCGGACGCCGAGCACGGCGACATCAGGCGGCTGACCGTAGTCGCTCTCGATAGGAAGCAGCTTCCCCCGTTGAGACGGGCTATCGGTAAGGGCGCCGTTCTGGCGGAAGCCACCAACCTCGCCCGCGACATGGTCAACGAGCCGGCGAACTTCATGACCCCCGCCGATATGGCTGATAAAGCGGCCTCTTTAGCTCGGGAATACGGCCTGGAGATTGAGATACTGGAGCGCGCCCAGATGAAGAAACTGGGTATGGGTGCCCTGCTGGGGGTGGCGGCGGGGAGCCAGCAGCAGCCCCGGTTCATCGTCCTGCGCTACAAGGGGGGCCGCTCCAAGAAAGCCGATATCGCCCTGGCCGGCAAGGGGATAACCTTCGATTCCGGCGGCATCTCCATAAAGCCGCCCCACAAGATGGAGGAGATGAAGGGGGATATGGCCGGGGGCGCCGCCGTGATGGCGGCCATGAGCGCCATCGCCCAGCTCAAGCCCAGGGTCAATGTCACCGCCCTGATTCCGGCCACGGAGAACCTGCCCAGCGGCAGCGCCCTGAAGCCGGGCGATGTCATCACCGCGTTGGGGGGCAAGACCATAGAGATTATCTCCACCGACGCCGAAGGACGGCTGGCCCTGGCCGACGCCCTGGGCTACGCTAATAAGCTGGGGGCGAAGGCTATCGTCGATGTCGCCACCCTCACCGGCTCCGTGATGGTGGCCCTGGGGGATGTGTGCACCGGAGCCTTCGGCAACGACCAGGGGCTGGTGGACGAGGTCATCGCCGCCGGCGCCGCAGCCGGGGAGCTTATCTGGCAGCTGCCCCTCTACGACCGGTACCAGGAGCAGAACAAGAGCCAGGTCGCCGATATCAAGAATGTCGGCGGCAGGTACGCCGGCTCCATCACCGCCGCCTGGTTCCTGGCCGAGTTCGTCGGCGACACCCGCTGGGCCCACCTGGACATCGCCGGCACCAGCTTGACCGACAAGGAGCAGGGCTACCAGGTCAAGGGAGCCACCGGCGTGGCGGTGCGCACCTTGGTGAACCTGGCGCTGTCTCTGGCGAAGTAATCGGGATTATTGGGGAAGCCTGAAGGGGCGCAGCTCCTTCAGAACTATATCCCCCTCTCCTTCGAAGGAGAGGGGGACCGAGGGGGTGAGGATGATTATGAACATAAAGTGGCTGGGACACGCCTCTTTCCTGATAACATCCGCGGGCGGGACGAAGATAATCACCGACCCCTATCAGAGCGGCAGCGGCTTGAGCTACGGGGAGATAACCGAATCGGCGGACATCGTCACCGTCAGCCATGACCACTTCGACCACAACAACATAGCCGCCGTGGGCGGCAATCCTCGGGTGGTGAAGGGGAGCGCCGAAGTGAAGGGGATAGAGTTCAAGGGCATCCTCAGCTTCCATGACGATTCCGGCGGCGGGCAGAGGGGAAGAAACACCATCCTCTGCTTCGCCGTGGACGGGGTAAAGATATGCCACCTGGGCGACCTGGGGCACCGCTTGAATGACCAGCAGGCGGCGGCGGTGGGGGCGGTGGATGTGCTGCTGGTGCCGGTGGGCGGCACCTACACCATAGACGCGGCAGCTGCCAGCGCGGTCTGCGAAAAGCTCAACCCCAGGGTGGCCATCCCCATGCACTATAAGACCGCCGAGTGCGACTTCCCCGTCGCCGGGGTGGACGATTTCCTGCGGGGCAAGCCGGCCGTGAGACGGCCCGACTCCAGCGAGGTGGAGCTGACCAAGGATAGCCTGCCCGTCGGCATGGAGGTAATAGTCCTCAAGCCAGCCCTTTGAGCAGCCCCTCCAGTTTCTTAAGCCCGCTGGCGGGGTCGCTGTTCTGCGCCTCCACCCACTCCCGCAGCTTGGCGACCGCTTTCCCGGAGGCGATGACATCTTCGGCCAGAGCGAAGCCCTCCTTCAGGTTCCGTGCCTGCCCCGCCAGGTAGAATATGGGGGCGGTGTTGAGGCGGACGATATCCCGCCGCGGGCCTTCCTCGCTGCCGGACAGGATTCTGAGGAAGCCGAGCACCTCCTCCTCGCGGCGCGGCGAGGGCTGTAACGCCGACTCGCTGGCGCGCCGGATGCCGAAGTCGTCTGGGCTTAGGATGTAGCTCTCTATGTCGCCGCCGTCCAGTTCGGCGACCGCCGTCTCCCCCAGGGTGGATATCTCGTCCATCCCGCGGCCGTTGCCGTTGGAGCCGTAGAACACCAGCGCCTTCTGGTAGCCTATCTCCGCCATCACCTGTGCCACCGGCGCCACCAGCTCCCTGGAGTAGACCCCCCTGGCGCCGCGGCGGGGCAGGGCCGGATTTGCCAGCGAGCCGGCGATGTTCAGGGTGGTGCCGAAGCGTATCTGGGACAGTATTCGGAACAGCGCCTGGGGGTGTACCTTGGCGCTCATCCCGTTGAATATGCCGATGCCCGTCCTCTCGATGCTGCGCTTGACGGTGTCCACATCGCACTCCACGTCCACCCCCACCGCCTCCAGGATGTCCACCGCCCCGCAGGCGGAGGTGAGCGCCCTGGCGCCGTGCTTGGCCATGGTCACGCCGCTGGCGGCGGCGACCACGGCGGCGGCCGTGCTGATGTTGAAGGTCTTCAGGGTGTCCATCCCGGTGCCGCAGTTCTCCACCAGGGGCTGCGACACCGCCGGGGTTACCTTGGCGGTGTCCATCTCGTAGATGGCTTCCCAGGCGGCGGCTATCTCCTCGGCGGTCTCCCCCTTGGCGGTCAGCGCCGCCAGAAACGCCCCCTGCTGTAAATCTGGCTGCTTATCCAGCAGCACCTGTCGGAACGCCTCCGTCGCCTGCTGGCGGCTCAGGTTTCGCCCCTCGATGAGCGCCGCTATTCCGGCGCCGAATTCCTTAAGCTCGTCCATATCTCTCCTCCTTTTACGGGCTTTTAGGGAAATGTGATGGCGGCTTTCAATCCCTGCCGCCGGGAGACATAGTCCATGGCGTCGGCGATACCCTCCAGGGGGAACCGCGCCGTTATCAGCGAGCCGGCGGGAACCCCGCCCCCGGCTATCAGTTCCACCGCCGCCGAGTTCTGGGCTGCGGTGGAGCCGTAGGCGCCGACCATCGTCAGCTCGCGGTAGTGGCACAGGTTGGCGTCCAATTTAATGTCGCCATCCGCCAGACCGGAGAACAGGCACAGCCGCCCCCGCGGCGCCAGCATCTCCGGCAGGGATGAGGCATCCGCTTGAGAGCAGGCGACGATTATCACATCCACCCCCCGCCCCCCGCTCTCCCGGTCGATCACCGCCTTGATGTCCTCTCCTGCGGTGTCTATCATGCGGTCTATCGCCGCCTCCTCCGGCGCTTTCAGGCGCCCCGGCAGCCTCTCCGCCATATATATCTTTTTCGCCCCGTTGAGGCCGGCCAGGATGGCGTGGAGCAGCCCTATCGGCCCCGCCCCCAGGATGAGGACGCTGTCTGGCCGCCCCACCCCGGCCAGCTCCTGCCCGTTGAGGCAGCTCGCCAGCGGCTCGGCCAGAGATGCTTCCTGGTAGCTCATGCCGTCCGGAAGGGGGTTCACCCCGCCCCCGGCCAGGCTCCGCGCCGGCACCGCCACGGCCTCGGCGAAGCCGCCGTCATAAGTGAAGCCGACGATGCCCAGCTCCCGGCAGTGGTTCTCCTGCCCCCGCCGGCAGGGCGGGCACTGGCCGCAGGGGATGCCGGGGTAGAGCTGCACCCGGTCGCCTGTCTTTAATTGCTTAGAGCGGCTCTCCATGACCTCGCCGGCGATCTCGTGCCCCAGGATGCGGGGGTAGGCCAGGGCGCGGTGCCCCTCGCGGAGCATCCTGGCGTCGCTGCTGCACACCGAGCACGCCCGCACCCTCACCAGCAGCCCGCCCGGCGGGCAGGGCGGCGTCGCCGTGTCTTCGAGTTTCAGCTTTCCGGCTGATTTCAGTACGGCTGCTTTCATCGCTTCTCCGTAAAATAGAAAAATCCCTGAACCAAGTCCTTGGCTCAGGGATTTGCCATCTCCCCAGCCCTTCATCCGAGGGTCATATAATCCTGTCGGCAGGTCTTCTGGCTCCCGGCTCAAGCCTACTCCCCGAGGCCTTCCCGCACCGTTGGGGCGGAGCAGTGGCCCTGTCTCAGGTTTCGTCACCGGTCACAGCGGCGGGACCGCACCCGATTTCAGCGGGTTTCCCTATTAAGCTCGTCTTACCGAGCGCCGACGACCGCTATATTCGATTGTCAGCCTATCATAGTCCATTGCGCCGGGCTTGTCAACCAGGCTTTAGTCTGCTATAGCGGCGTTGTCTCCAGGGGCTTCTGCCCTATCGCTATCTGGTGGTGAAGCTGAAGCTGAAGTCTGTCTCCAGGGGCAGCCCGACGGCGGACATTGCCCCCGTCTCCAGGGTGAAGGTGTAGCTGGCGGCGCCTGCCGGCGGCGCCGTCGGCTCAATGGTGAGGACGAAGTCCGCCTCGCGCCAGGCGGCGGTGTAGTCCAGCGTCGGGGTGACGGTCAGGCTCGCCTCCATGGAATCCGTGTTCATGGGGCGGTCGAAGGCTATCTCTATGGGGTGGTTGGAGGGGATGTCGGTCTGCCCGTCGAACGGCAATGTCCCCATCACCGCCGGCGGGTCCTCGACGCCGGTGATGAAAGCGAAGCCGCGGCTCTGCGTCATGGGGATGCCCTCGGCGGAGGCGGCTGACGAGCCCACGGCGACGGTATAGACGGTGTTGAAGTCCAGGGGCTGGAGGGGCTGGAGCATGGCCCTGGTGTCGTCGTCCAGCATGACCAGCTCGTGGTCTATCTCCGGCGAGGTGTCTATCGCCGCCGCCAGGGATTCGGCGTCCATGGGCTGGTCGAAATCTATCTCGATGGGGGTGCCGCTGTGGGCGTCGAGCTGGCCGTGGACTGGATTTGTCCCCGTCACCTGGGGCGGCTGCCCCGGCGGCTGGGTGATGAAATAGAGCCCGTGGCTCTCCTCCATCGCTATCCCGTAGATGGACATCGCTCCGGCGCCGAGCTTGACCGAGTATTCGGTATTATATTGCCAGGGGATTACCGGCTCCAGGGTCAATACGAAGCCTTCGTCCATCCAGGAGGCGTCGTAGACCGCCGGCGGGGTCACCTCCAGGGAAGCCTCCACGGAATCTGTTTCCATGGGTTGGTCGAAGGCCACCACTATCGGCTGGTTTATGGAGACATCAGACTCTCCATCCTCAGGGCTAGTGACCGCCACCTGGGGCGGGTCGATGGGCTCCTGGCCCTTGTTCAGGGCGGAGGCCAGCATCAGCGCCTTGGCCCGCTTGACCTCCTCCGGGCACAGCTCGTCGTACCAGTCCCAGTACTGCATGGCCTGGGTCTTGGCCAGGTAGGCGGAAGCATCGGCGGCGGCGGGGTCGAAGTTATTGACGATATCGGTCACCCACTGCCCGAACTTAATCTTAATCTGCTGTTCTTTATAGGCGTGGGTGGCGGCGGTGACGTACTTGCTGTACTTCTCGGTCTGCTGCATGGCGCGCAGCTTCCTCAGATCATCGATGAAGTCGGGGTCGTCGGGGTCTAGGTCGTCCACCCGGTTCTTGACCCAGTCGTTGAACTTGGCCCCCATCTGCTCCTCTTTCCAGTCGTGGGTGGCGGTGGTGGCGTACTCGTCGTATTTATCGGTGGTCTGTAGATTCTGCATCCAGAAGAAGTACTTCAGGGAGTCGGCGTCCGTGGGGTCTATCTCGTTCATCCGGTTCCGGATGTACTCGTTGAACTTCTCCCCCATCTGCTCCTCTTTCCAGTCGTGGGTGTCGGGGGTGACCAAGTGGTCGTACTTGTCGCTGGTCTGCAGGCTTTGCATCCAGAAGAACTCCCCCAGGGAGTCGGCGTCGGAGGGGTCAATGGCGTTCATCCTGTCCCGGACCCACTCGTTGAACCGCTCCGCCATGGCCTGCTCTTTATAGGCGCGGGTCACCGGGTCGGTGAGCCCCAGGTAGTCCTCCAGCGCCTGCACCGCCTGCAGGTCGTAGAAGCCCTTCAGGGAGTCTATCCCTCCCACCATCTCCCTTATCCACTGGCCGAACTTGTCCTCCAGCTCCTCCCCCACATCCTCCGCCTCTCCCTCGGAGACGGTGCCGCCGGCCCTGGCGCCGTCCAGGTCCTGCTTAGCCCCCAGCAGAGGGGCCAGGGAGGTGGGTTGGGAGGGGTCTATCCCCGCTATCCGCCCGGAAAGCGCCCCGGCGGTGGCGGTTGGCGTGGGGGTGGGCTCGGGGAGGGGTATGACGGGCGGCGGCACTATCGGTGGCTCGTAGCAGTAGCGGGGGCGGCCCAGAGCGTCGTGGCCGCAGAGTATCCGCTGACCCAGGCACAGGTCAAGCCCCAGGCTCTCGGCGTCGTCCTCGGTGAGGCAGACGCAGCCGGCCGGGCAGGCGACCTCCTCCGGCGGCTTCTCATAGCAGTACTTGATATAGCCGGCGGGGTCGTAGCCGCAAATGATCTGCCTGCCCTCGCATAGAGCCAGGTTCAACAGCTCCACCTGGGGCTCGGTGAGGCAGATACAGCCGGTGGGGCAGTCCGTCTCCTCCACCTGCCCCGCCACGGGCTCCTGGTAGCAGTACTTTTCGGCGCCGGTGTCGTCATAGCCGCAGAGTATCTTCTTGCCCTGGCACAGCTCCAGGTCCAGGCTGGCGGCTTCGGCCTCGGTGAGGCAGACGCACTCGGTGGGGCAGTCGGTGGGTTCCGCGCTCGGCGCCGCTCCCCCCAGGCAGCCGGGGAGGGCTGCTGCCAGGGTGGCAGCAACGATGGCGACGGCTAGCAGTTTGCCCCGCTTGGACATTTTTCCGTTCCCTGCTCGTAAACGGAGGTTATGTGTGGGGGATTCAACCGGGTTCCCCCTCGGGGGCTTATCGCTCGGCTCTATATTACTTCACCACCGCTTTTTGTCAACCCTGCCCCCATTTTGGTTGACCATAGTGGTATAATATGATATAGGACAAAAAAATAAATTGGATGCAGCTTTTATCGTTCTTGCCGGCGGCAAGGGCTTACGCTTGGGACAGGACAAGGCGTCGGAAATAATCGGGGATAGGAGCTTGTTGGAGAGGGTAGTATCCCGGCTTATTCCGTTTGACTGCGATATCTATATCGTTACCGCATCGGAGCGAGTCTTTCCCAGCCTCAGCCGCAGTATAAAGACGGTCACCGATATCCACCGTGATAAAGGTCCCCTGGGAGGCATCTATGCCGGACTGAAGGCTTCGGATGCCACCTACAACCTGGTGGTCGCCTGCGATATGCCCTTTCTGAACCGCGACCTGCTGGGCTATATGCTGCGGGTGGCCCGGGGCTACGACCTGGCGGCGCCCCGCGTCGGCGAGCTGGTGGAGCCGCTTCACGCCGTCTACTCCAGGGGGTGCCTGGCGCCCATCGAGTCCCTCCTTGAGCGGGGCGACCTGCGGGTGAGGCAGCTGTTCGGGCTGGTGAAGATGAGGTATGTGGAGGCGGAGGAGATAGACCGCTTCGACCCGCAGCACCTGAGCTTCTTCAACATCAACGATGAGGCTGACCTGGCCCGTGCCAGGGATTTAGCGAGGAAAGAGATATGATAACCGTAGAGCAGGCTCTGGATAAGATACTGGGACATGCCGCCGTCCTGGAGGCGGAGGACAGCCCGATACTGGACTGCCTGGGGCAGGTGCTGGCCCGGGATGTAACCTCTCAGATAGATGTCCCGCCGCTGGACAACTCGGCGATGGACGGTTACGCCGTCCGGGCCGAGGATATATCTGGAGCCGATGATAAGAACCCGCGGGTACTGCGGGTGACGGACACCGTCCCCGCCGGCTCCATATCCCGGCGTCGGGTGGAGGCGGGCACGGCGGTGCGCATCATGACCGGGGCGCCGGTTCCGGCGGGCGCCGACAGCGTGGTCATGTTCGAGGACACCGACGAGACCGGGCGCGGGGAGCGCCCCGATGAGATAGGCGTCCTCAAGCCGGCCCAGCCGGGGCAGAACATCCGCCGCGCCGGCGAGGATATCGCTCGGGGGGCGCTGGTGTTGGCTGAGGGCACCCTGCTCAGGCCCTCGGAGATCGGCGTGCTGGCCTCCCTGGGGCTGGACAGGGTATCGGTCATCCGCCGCCCGGTGGTGGCCGTCCTGGCCACCGGCGACGAGCTGGTGGCGGTGGGCCAGCCCCTGCCGGAGGGCAAGATATACAACAGCAACAGCTACAGCCTGGCCGCCCTGGTGCGGCGCTACGGCGGCATTCCCAGGGTGCTCGGCATCGCTCGGGACAGCGAGGATTCCGTGGTCGCCGGGCTGCGCCGCGGGCTGGACGCCGATATGCTGATAACCTCGGGCGGCGTCTCCGCCGGGGACTACGATGTGGTCAAGGACGTCCTCGCCAAGCAGGGCGAGATAGCCTTCCACCGGGTGAAGATGAAGCCGGGCAAGCCGCTGGCTTTCGGGGTCATCAAGGGCAAGTCCGCCTCAGGGGAGGCTAAGGACATCCCCCACCTCGGTCTGCCGGGCAACCCGGTCAGCTCCATGATCACCTTCGAGATGTTCGCCCGCCCGGCCATGTTCAAGATGATGGGGCGCCGCCACATGACCAAGCCCACCGTCACGGCGGTGGTGGAGGATGCCGTGGCCAACAGCGATGGCAGGCGCGTCTACACCCGGGTTATAGTTCACAAAAGGCAGGGCAAGTATTACGCTCGCCTCACCGGGCCGCAGGGGTCGGGGGTACTGACCTCCATGGCGCGGGCGAACGGGCTGATGATCATACCGGATGACAGGGAAAAGCTGGCTCCGGGGGACGAGGTGGAGGTGATGATGCTGGACTGGAGCGAGGAGTAAACAGTGATATTCAAGGATTCAGAGTTCGTCTTCGAGCCGCCGCCGGTGGTGTCCCGGGCGCGGCGAGTGCTGATTAAGCCCAGCGCCGGCTACCTCGTGCCCTACCCGGCAACCACCAGCCGCGACATACTGGCGGTGATAATAGCCGGTATCAGGCGGGTCAGCGAGGCGGATATCATCCTGCTGGAGGGCACCCCTGGGGGCGACCCCATCCAGCCGGTCTATCAGGCCCTGAGCTATAACTTCCTCCGTGTGCTCACCCTGGATGTGAACAACTGCATCTGGGTGGAGGTGGACAACCCCCTGCCCAAGCCGCTGGCGGTGCCCACCTTCTGGGTGCCCAATGTCATCCTGTCCAGCGACTACCTGATAACGGTGTCCCCGCTGAAGGTGAGCCGGGGCGAGGCGCAGCTCAGCCTGACGAACCTGCTCAGCCTGCTCCCCAGCGCCAAGTACGGGGGCGAGGCGCAGCAGGACTGGTGGGCGCTGCACAACCTGGGGATAGACAAGGTGGTGGCGGACCTGTACTTCACCCTGCCCTTTGACCTGGGGATTATCGAAGCCCGCCAGAAGTTCACCGTAGGGGACGACCCCGCCCAGGGCGAGGCGGAGGAATGCGGCAAGATATTTGTCGGCGAGCCCTACCAGGTGGACTGTGAAGCCACCGAGGCGCTAGGGCTGAAGAGCAGCTATATAGATTGGGTCAAGATAGCCAAGCTGGGCTTCGAGTGCTGAACTATTGCTGCTAGAAAGCGGTGCCGATGGTGAACGACACAGTTTCAGAGGAGACCGAATCACGCTGGTTCATTGATTTGGAGTGGTATGAAAGGAGCCACCGCTCGTTCTCGACGCTTGCCGGGCGCGGCCTGTGCCCCAAGTGCCGCAAGCGGCTGAAGGATGGGGAAGTATCCGCGAAGGATATCCTGGCCGCCATCAAGGACTGCTGCGCCAAGAGCGGGGATTTTATGCCGGAGAGCCTGCCCGTTATGGAGGCCGTCTTCCGCCTGTTTCTGGCCAACGGCAACCAGCCCCTGGGCTTAGAGAAGATAGCGGAGGAGTTGAGGGAGCGGCGCGGCGGGGGGTTCTATCCCGGCTCGCCTCAGACGCTGCTGCGACTTCTCCAGAGCGACCGCTACTACGGGCTGAAGCAAGCCCCCGGTTAATCCTTTATCTGGAATCCCCGGTAGCTGCCGGTGTATTCCGTCCAATCGGTGACTATGTTGGTCACCTTCGCCGCCTGCGGGCCCACCTTGAGGTGGCTGATGAGCTTCACCAGCTGGTTCTTTTCCCCCTCGGCGACCACCTCCACCGCCTCCGCCAGACGCAGGTTGCGCACATAGCCGGTTATCCCCAGCTCGGTGGCTTTCCTCATGGTGAAGTCGCGGAAATAGACTCCCTTCACCGTTCCGAAAACGGTCGCCCTGACCGCAGCCTGGTCACTCATTGCCCATACCCCACTTCTGGGCGAGCTTCAACGGGGATGAGAACCGGTAGCTGTCCAGGCGGTTCAGCCCCCTCTGCTGGGCCAGCGCCACCGCGTTGGCGAACTCCTCGTCGCTCGCCGGGCGGTTCAGCTCCGGGATATGGCGGGCGCGGTGGCAGGGATGATACTGGTCCATGATGTTCAGGTAGGTATCCGTCGATACCTCCTCCGCCAGGAATATAGCCATCTCCTCGGTGCCCGCCATCCCGTCGGGCAGCACCAGGTGGCGCACTATAAGGCCATGCCGGGCAACGCCGCTATCGTCTATCACCAGGTCACCCGCCTGGCGGTGCATCTCCTTGACGGCGGCTCGGTTGGCCGCCGGGTAGTCCTTCACCGCGGAGAGCTGCTCGGCGATGCCGGCGTCGGCGTACTTCATATCGGGCATGTAGATGTCCACGATGCCGTCCAGCAGCTTCAGGGCCTCTATGGAGTCGTAGCCGCCGCTGTTATACACCAGGGGCAGGCTCAAGCCCTTGCCCGCCGCCAGCTCCAGCGCCTCCAGTATGTAGGGGACGACATGCGTGGGGCTTACCAGGTTGATGTTGTGGCAGCCCTTCGCCTGGAGGGAGAGCATCATCCGGGCCAGCCCTTCCTTGAGGACGGCTTCGCCCTCGCCCCGCTGGCTGATGTTATAGTTCTGGCAGAAGACGCAGTGCAGGTTGCAGTAGGTGAAAAAAATGGTGCCGGAGCCCTCTCTGCCCACCAGGGGAGCCTCCTCCCCGAAGTGGGGGCTGTAGCTGGATACCATCGCCTGGTCGGCGACCTGGCACTCCCCGGTCTCGCCGGCGAGGCGGTCTGCGCCGCAGCGGCGGGGGCAGAGCCGGCACTCCTTGAGCAGTGCCTTAGCCTGGTTAGCCCGCGTCTTCAGCTCTCCGGTATGGTACAGAGTCTGATAGACAGCTATCTCCCTTATTCCTCCTTCGGCTCCTTCTTCCCCTTCTGCTTCACCACCTCCACCGATGCGGGTGGGGGCAGAACGGTATCGGCGGATATCGTCTTGGCGGTCCTTTTCGACTTCTTGGTCTCGCGTTTCCGAAAATCTCGTCTTCCCATGATATCACCCCTGTTCTGAAATTATCGGGCTTAAGCCGTCAGGCATATTGAAGTGTAGCAAAGGCGGGCTAAGGTGTAAAGCTGTCCCAGAGACTCTCCAGAGCGGCGCGGGCGGCGGCGATCTCCGCCTCTTTCTTGCTCTTGCCGCTGCCCCGCCCCAGCACCCTGTCCCGGACGGTTACCTCCACGGTGAACACCCGGTCATGGTCCGGCCCCTCCGATTCCACGGTGCGGTAGCTGGGGGTGGGCTGCTTCCGCGCCTGGATGTACTCCTGGAGCTGCGATTTGTAGTTCGCCTCCCCGCCCTGGGTAACCGCCTTATCTATCTCCTCGCTGAACAGGCGGAGGATGAAATCGGCGGCGGCGGCGGAGCCCCGGTCCAGGAAGACGGCGGCTATCACCGCCTCCATCGCCCCGGCCAGGTTGGCCGACTTGCGCTGCCCCCCGCTGCCCTCCTCGCCCTTGCCCAGGCGGAGGAAGTCCCCCAGGGATATGCTCCTGGCGACGCGAGCCAGGCTGTCCCGGCACACCAGGTCGGCGCGGAGCCTGGTCAGCTCGCCCTCGGTGGCTTCGGGCAGGTCGTCATACAGCCGCTGGGCTATCACCATATCCAGGACGGCGTCGCCGAGGAACTCCATCCTCTCGTTGGAGCCGGGGGAGACGACGGGGTTCTCGTTGTCGTACGAGCTGTGAATCAGGGCTTGCTCCAGCAGGGACGGCTGCTGGAAGGAGACCCCCAGTTTCTTCTCAAAGTCGGACGAATCGGGCACGGATGCGCTTCCTTTCCGGCGGTTATGCGGGCAGATTTAGCATAAACAGCGGGCGCTGTTCTGTCAAATGATGCCCCGGTTGATAACGGCCGGGGTTGGGGCTATAATGGCAGCCTCGATGGGGGTGACTTAAAAAAGTGCGCATCAAAAGGGATTACGGCCCCAGGGCCAAAATCGGGGGCGGGATTGCCCTGATATCGCTGGGGATAGCCATGTTCTATTTCCAGACAGCTTTCGTCTGGTTCGGCTCCTTTGTCTGGGGAGGTATACTCATCTACCTCGGCTACAGACAGGACAGGGATGGGTGAGCCTCAGTCGCAGCAGCCGGGCTCGCCGTGGTGGCCGCAGCAGGGCTGCCGCTTGATGATTTTTAGGGACATATTGCGGGCGATGAGGAACAGCTTGCGGTGAAGGGGCATGGGGACGGACAGATTGGCGATAAGGGCTCTGAAGCTGGGCATGGCTACCTCCCCCGGCGCGTATTATGGCCCATTGTAAAGAGAGACGGTGGCCTTTGTCAAAGATGCCGCCCCAAGACTTTGACAGCTGTGGAATGAACGGTTATAATCTCCTGGAAACGCTGGGGAATAGTCTAGTGGTAGGACAGCGGACTCTGGATCCGTAGGCGAAGGTTCGAATCCTTCTTCCCCAGCCACTTTCGTGGCGCATTCGTCTAGCGGCTTAGGACACCGCCCTCTCAAGGCGGAGATCACGGGTTCGAATCCCGTATGCGCTACCAGCCAGACACCAGGGGGGCGGTGAGCCCCCCTTTTCGATTAAAACGCCAAATCCCAGCTGCCGCGGAGGAGGCTCGGATGACGACAGCCCATATGGTCGCCCTGCTGGCAACCGGCGCCGGCGCCGGGTTCGTCAGCGGCTTTCTCGGCCTGGGCGGCGCCTTTATCACCACCCCGGTTCAGTACATGATATACACCGCCATGGGGCTTTCCGTGGACACGGCGGTGAGGCTGGCTTTCGGCACCAGCCTGCTGGTGGTCCTGCCCACCGCCGCCAGCGGCGCCTGGCGGCACCACAAACAGGGGGATGTATGGTGGCGGGTGGCTGCCGTAATGGGTGGAGTGGGCATGGGGTGCAGCTTCGCCGGCGCCTCTATAGCCGCGCATCTGCCCGGTGAGGGGCTGAAGATAGCCTTCGGCGTCCTGGTACTGGTGGCGGCCGCCCGCATGCTGACCAAGCCGCCCGCCGAGGCCGGCAAGGAGCCCGAGAACAGGCCCTGGCTGTGGGCGCTGTGGGCGGTGCCGGTGGGCTTCGCTAGCGGCATGCTCAGCATCGGCGGGGGGACATTGATGATTCCGATTATGGTGCTGGCGCTGCGCTTCAGTATGCGCCGCGCCGTTGCCACCTCCCTGGCGGTGATGATATTCACCAGCATCGGCGGCGCCATCGGCTACATCGTCAACGGCGCCGATGTGACCGGTCTGCCCGCCTACTCCGTGGGCTATGTCAACCTGCTCTCCTGGGGGCTGCTGGTGGCCGCCAGCGTGGGGATGGCGCAGGTGGGGGCTATGG
>CAYLMC010000011.1:0-1091 GCA_964384865.1 uncultured Dehalococcoidales bacterium
GAGGGGTTGGCGACCGCCCCCGCACTATCAGGCGTTGGCTAAAGGGCTGCTATTGCTTTATAATTCAGGCTATGAGCGTTAAGGAAAAGGTGGGCGTGATTATAGCCGCGGCGGGGGAGGGGCGGCGGATGGGCGAAACCGACAAGGTGCTGGCCCCGCTGGGGGGAAAGCCCCTCCTGGCCAGGGCGGTGCAGCCCTTCCAGGACAGCCCCGCCGTCGACCAGATAGTCATCGTCCTCAGCGAGCAGAACATAGAGATGGGCAAGTGGCTGGCGGAGGGGGAGGGGTGGTCCAAGGTGAGCCATGTCTGCCTGGGTGGCAGACGCCGCCAGGACTCGGTGCTGGCCGGTCTGGAGCGGCTGGACGGCTGCGGGTGGGCTGTAGTCCACGACGGCGTCAGGCCCCTGGTGACCGCGGAGCTAATCGAGCGCGGGCTGGCCGAGGCCGGGGAGACCGGCGCTGCCATAGCCGCCGTCCCGGCGGGAGACACCATCAAAGTGGCCGGTGATGATAAAATAGTCCACCAGACGCCGCCACGTCAAAATCTGTGGGCGGCACAGACCCCGCAGGTGTTCCGCTACTCCATACTGGCTCAAGCCCACCAGCGGGCGCAGGAGGATGCCACCGACGACGCCTCTCTGGTGGAGAGATTGGGGCATAAGGTGAAGCTATATATGGGCCGTTATGATAATATTAAGATAACCACCCCCGATGACCTGATTCTGGCCGAGGTGCTGTGGGGTAAACGTGAAAGATAAGCTGCGTGTCGGCATAGGCTACGATGTCCACCCCCTCGCCCCCGGGCGGAGGCTGGTGCTGGGTGGGGTGGAGATACCCCACGACAGGGGGCTGGACGGTTGGAGCGACGGCGATGCCCTCGTCCACGCCGTCATCGACGCCCTGCTCGGTGCGGCGGTGCTGGGAGATATCGGCAGCCACTTCCCCACCGGCGACCCCCGGTATAAGGACATCTCCAGCCTGAAGCTGCTGGAGGCGGTGAGGGACAAGCTCAATAAGGGTGGTTGGCAGGTGGCCAACATAGATGCTACTATTGTGGCGGAGAAGCCGCAGCTGAAAGGGCATATAGACGG
>CAYLMC010000011.1:1191-8326 GCA_964384865.1 uncultured Dehalococcoidales bacterium
GGGTTCTATGTCGCTTAAAGGTTTCGTTCGCAGTGTAAATAGAGATGTCAAAGCCGCCCTGGACAGTGACCCGGCGGCCAGGAGCGTCAAGGAGGTCTGGCTGGCATATCCCGGCTTTCACGCCCGCCAGTTCCACCGCGCGGCGCACGGCCTGTACCGGCGCAATGTGCCTCTGCTGCCCCGAATGATATCCCACTTCAGCCGCTTCGTCACCGGCATCGAGATTCATCCCGGCGCCAAGATAGGCGAGGGCTGCTTTATAGACCACGGCATGGGGGTGGTCATCGGGGAGACGGCGGAGATAGGCGACAATGTCGTCCTGCACCAGGGGGTAACCCTGGGGGGCACCAGCCAGCAGCGCACCAAGCGCCACCCCACCCTGGGGGATAATGTCGTCGTCGGGGTGGGTGCCCAGATTATCGGCAACATCACCATCGGCGACAACTCCAAGGTCGGCGCCGGCTCGGTGGTGATAAACTCGGTGCCGCCCAACGCCACCGTGGTCGGGGTGCCGGGCAGGGTGGTAGCCATCCGCAACCCGGATACCGATACCGTGGAGAAGCTGCCCGACCCGGTGGGAGAGAAGCTGGCCCTTCTGGAGAAGCGGGTGGCGGAGCTGGAGAAGCGGCTGTACCGAACCAGAGGCAACCAGAAATGAAGGTTCACGATACCCTCTCCGGGCGGAAGGAGGAGTTCCTTCCCCACGGCGACGAGGTGAAGATGTATGTCTGCGGGGTGACCCCCTACGACGAGTCCCACATCGGCCACGCCATGAGCTACATCATCTTCGACGCCGTCCGCCGCTACCTCAAGTTTAGCGGCTACAAGGTGAGGTATGTCCAGAATATCACCGATATAGACGATAAGATTATCGAGCGCGCCAACAAGCTGGGGGTCTCCACGGACGAGCTGGCGGGCAGGTTCAGCGACAGCTACTTTCAGGACATGGACGCTCTCAACATCGCCCCCGCCGATGTCTACCCGCGGGCTACCGGCGAGATAGATAAAATCATTGAAGTGATAGCCGGGCTGATAGACAAGGGGCACGCCTACCCGGCGGGCGGCAGCGTCTACTTCCGGGTGGCAAGCGACCCCGACTACGGCAAGCTGTCCCACCGCACCCTGGAGTCCATGACGTCCATGTCAGCCCCTGACGCGGAGAAGGAGAGCCCCATGGACTTCGCCCTGTGGAAGGCGGCTAAACCGGGCGAGCCCGCCTGGGAAAGCCCCTGGGGGGAGGGGAGGCCGGGGTGGCACATAGAGTGCAGCGCCATGGCCCTGAAGTACCTCGGCGACCGGATAGACATCCACGGCGGCGGGCAGGACCTGGTCTTCCCCCACCATGAGAACGAGATAGCCCAGTCCGAGGGCTTCACCGGCGCCAAGCCATTCGTTAAGTACTGGCTGCACAACGGGCTGCTACAGCTCGGCGAGGACAAGATGAGCAAGTCCCTGGGCAACCTGGTGACCATCAAGGATGTCCTGAAGAATTACAGCGCCGACGCCCTGCGCGTCTTCGTCCTCAGCTCCCACTACCGCAGCCCGCTCACCTACTCCGAGGATACCCTGGAGGCGGCGGAGAAGGGGGCGGACAGACTGCGCCAGGCGGTTGCCGCCGGCGGTGGGGATAAAAAAGACGACAAAATAGACACCGAGTCCTATAGACAGCGGTTTACCGGCGCCATGGACGACGACTTCAACACCCCCCAGGCCCTGGCCGCCCTGTTCGATTTGGCGCGGGACATCAACCGCGCCGCCGACGCCGGCCGCGACATCGGCGCCGGGCAGGAAACGCTGAAGGAGCTGGGTGGGGTGCTGGGGCTGACCCTGAAGACGGCCCGAAAACTGGTGAAATCTGTCGGGATACCATCCGAAGAAAAACATGGCGACCATGCAATTATTCAGACTTCGGGGGAAATCGGTTCCGATGAGTATATAGAAAGTCTGATTAAGCAGCGTGATATATGCAGGCAGGCTGGACAGTGGCAGTATGCTGATGAAATTCGCGATAGACTAGTAGAGCTTAACATCGCCCTTGAGGATACTGTCAAAGGGACGGTCTGGAAGCGTAACAGATAGCCCATGGGAAACGACATAGGCGTTATCATACTGGGCACAGCCATACTGGTATTGATGGGCTGGGGGCTGCGGGGCTTCTTCGCCGACCCCCAGATTCACCTCGCCCTGCGGGTGGCGGTGGGGGCTGTCGGGGGCGGGATACTGGCCCTGGTGATAAAGCTGGTCAAGGCCAGGATAGGCCGGGCCAGAGACGGCGAGGACAAGGAGGCCAAGAAATGAAAGGGATGATTATCACCACTTCCGAGGGGGTGGAGGGGAGAGAGGTTATCAAGACCCTGGGGCTGGTCCAGGGCAGCACCATCCAGGCGAGGCATGTGGGCAAGGACATCCGGGCCGGCCTGAAGAGCATAGTCGGCGGCGAGATAACCGACTATACCGAGATGATGGTCGGCGCCAGGGAGGAAGCCGTGCGTCGGATGGTGGCCGATGCGGAGAAGAAGGGGGCCAACGCCATAATCGGCATGAGGTTCGCCACCTCTATGATAATGCAGTCCGCATCCGAGGTGCTGGCCTACGGCACCGCGGTGGTGCTGAAATAGCCGGGCTGCCGGCAAGCGGAGGACGGCCTTGACCAACAGCGTTATCGCAGAGCAACTGAAGCAGCTGCCCGCCCGCCCCGGCGTCTACCTGTTCAAGGATGCCGGCGGGAACATCCTCTATGTGGGCAAGGCGGCCAGCCTGCGCAGCCGGGTGAAGTCCTACTTCGGCGGTGGGGGCAGGCTGAACGAGAAGCTGAAGCGGCTGGTGGCGCAGGTGAGCGAGCTCGACTTCTATCTTACCGGCTCGGAGCAGGAAGCCCTCATCCTGGAGTGCAACCTGATCAAGAAGCACCGCCCCCGCTACAATGTTAGCCTCAAGGACGACAAGACCTTCCCCTATCTGCGCATCAGCCTGGACGAGGACTGGCCCGGGGTGTATGTCACCCGCCGTCTGGAGGAGGGTGGGGGGCGCTATTTCGGCCCCTTCGCCAGCGCCCGCTCGGTGCGCCGCACATTGAAGGTTATCCAGGGGATATTCCCCTTTCGGGGGTGCCGCCGCGCCATCACCGGCGAAGACCCCCGGCCCTGCCTGGACTACTATATCCATCGCTGCGCCGGCCCCTGCGTGGGGGCGGTGGGCCGGGGGGAATACCGCCAGATAATAAGGCAGGTCATCCTGTTCCTGGAGGGGAGGCGGGGGGAGGTGGTCGAGCAGCTGGAGGGTAAGATGAGCCGCGCCGCCAACGGCCAGGACTACGAGCGCGCCGCCCTGTACCGGGACCAGATAGACGCCATCCAGCGCGTCATCGAGGGGCAGCGCATCGCCGCCGCCGTCAGGGGCGAGCAGGATGTCATCGCCTTCGCCAGCGAGGGCGACCGTGCCTATGTTCAGGTCTTCTTCGTCCGTGGGGGCAAGCTCATCGGCAGGGAGAGCTTCACTTTGAGGGGCGCCCGCTCCGAGGAGCCGATAAGCATTATGACCGGCTTCGTGGAGCAGTTCTACAGCACCAGCACTTATGTCCCGCCCCTGGTGCTGCTGCAGCACCCGGTGGATGACGCCGCCGTGATAGAGGGCTGGCTGGGGGGGAGGCGGGGCAGCCGTGTCCGCCTCCAGGTGCCCCGCCGAGGGGACAGGAAACGGCTGGTCAACATCGTCGCCGAGAACGCCCGCCAGGGGCTGGAGCAAATGAAAATCAAGCAGCTGGCAGCGCCCTCCGCGCTGGCGGCGGCATTGGATGAAATCAAGAGGGAGCTTCGCCTCCCCGACATGCCCTCGCGGATAGAGGGCTATGACATCTCCAACATACAGGGGCTGGCGGCGGTGGGCAGCATGGTCGTCTTCGAGGAGGGCAGGCCTAGGCCGGCCCACTACCGTCGCTTCAAGATAAAGACCGTCTCCGGCGCCGACGACTGCGCCATGCTCGGCGAGGTGCTGCGGCGGCGGTTCAAGCGGAGCACCAGCGGCTCGGCGAGCGGAGGCTGGGCGGTTATCCCGGATCTGATACTGATTGACGGCGGCAAGGGGCAACTCAACGCCGCCCTCAAGGCGATGGCTGACTGCGGGGTGGGCTCTATCCCCGCCATCGGCCTGGCCAAGGAGAACGAGTCGATATTCCTCCCCCGGCGCGCCAAGCCCGTAGTTCTGCCCCCCACCTCCCCCGGTCTGCAGCTCCTGCAGCGCGTCCGGGACGAGGCGCACCGCTTCGCCATCGGCTATTACCACAAGGTTCATAAGAGGCAGACATTCGCCTCCGCCCTGGACTCTATCCCCGGCATCGGGCCCGGCAGAAAGCGCGCCCTGCTGCGCCGGTTCGGCTCGGTGAAGGGCATCCGCGAGGCTGTGGAGAAGGAGCTGGCGGCGGTGAAGGGGATGACCGCCGGGTCGGCCAGAAAAGTGAAGGAGGGACTGGGGTAAGCCATGCCAGCCAATCTGCCGCCGCACTATTTCGCAGCGGAAAAGAGGTTCCGCGCTGCGAAGACTGTCGTCGAGAAGGTGTCCGCTCTGGAGGAGATGCTGGCTATCATGCCCAAGCACAAGGGCACCGACCACCTCAAGGCGGACCTGCGCCGTAAGATAGCCCGGCTCTCCCAGTCCGCCGAGAAGAAAGCCGCCACCCAGCGGGCGTCCATGCTGGTGGAGAAGGAGGGGGCGGCGCAGGTGGCCGTGGTCGGGATGCCCAACACCGGCAAGTCCCGCCTGGTCTCCAGCGTGAGCAACGCCTCCCTGGCGGTGGCGGGCTATCCCTTCACCACCCACCGCGCTGCCCCGGGGATGATGCCCTTCGAGAACATCCAGATACAGCTTATCGACACCCCGCCCCTCACCGAGGGCGCCGCCGACTGGTGGCTGCCCCACCTGATACGGCGCGCCGACGCCATCGTGGCGGTTCTGGAATTGAACCGCGACCCGGCCAAACAGGTGCAGGCGGTGCTTGCCGACCTGGAGAGGAAGAAGGTGCCGCTGGCTGAGAGCAGGCTGCTCTTCGTGGGCAACAAGCGGGACATGCCCGGCACCGGGGATAACCTGCCGGCGCTGGAGGAGGAATGCCGGGGGCGGTTCCCGGCCGTTGCCGTCTCCGTCGAGACGGGGGACGGGCTGGAGGAGATGAAGCGCGCCGTGTATCAGGTGCTGGATATCATCCGGGTCTATACCAAGGCTCCGGGGAAGAAGCCGGAGATGGACGACCCCATTATCCTGAGGCGGGGGAGCACCCTGGAGGATGCCGCCGCCGATGTCCACAAGGACTTCGCCGCCCGGCTGAGGTACGCCCGCATCTGGGGGTCGGGCAAGCACGACGGCATCATGGCCAAGCGGGGCCATGTCCTCCAGGATGGTGATATAATAGAGCTGCATCTGCAGAAATAATTTGAGAGGTAGCCATGAGTAATGAAGTAACCGTTGTCGAAGTCCAGCCGCAGACGGTTATCGGGATGCGCCAGCGGGGCAGATACGAGGAGATACCCACCATGCTGATGGAGCTATACATGTTCGCTATGGGGAAGGGGATAGAGATCGCCGGCCCGCCCGTCTTTGTCTGCCACGAGGAGAGCAGGGAGGATGTCATGAAGGCGGCGGAGGAGGGCAACGCTGATGTAGAGGTCGCCCTGCCCGTTTCCCTGGAGGCGGAGGGCTGCGACAGCGTGAAGCGCTATGAGCTGCCCGGCGGCAGTATGGCGAAGATAGTCCACAAAGGCCCCTACCAGGAGTGCTCGCCGACCTACGACAAGCTCTTCGCCTGGCTCTGCGAGCAGGGCAAGAAGGCCACCGGCCCGGTGCGGGAGGTCTATGTCAACGATCCCAGAGACATCCCGCCGGAGGAGATACTGACCGAGATATACGCTCCCATAGATTAACGCTGAAGCGGCAGAGTGCCGTGGGGAGGTAGTCATAATGGTTAAGGTTATGGTCGTTTGTGACTCGCTGTTCGGCAACACCAGGCAGGTCGCCGAATCCATCGTGGCTGGGATGAAGGGGGTGGCGGAGATAGACGCCGTCATCCAGAAGCCCAAGGAGGTTGACCTCGGCGGGCTGGCCGGGTATGACATCATCCTGATAGGCTCCCCCAATCATATGGGCGGCGCCACCATGGCCGTGCGCAGATTTATCGGCAAACTGGGCAAGCTGGCGCTGAAGGGGAAGGCGGCGACGGTCTTCGATACCTGCGGCGGCGGGGAGACCGGCAAGGCGGTGGCGGGCATGGAGAAGCGGGTAGCTAAAAAAGCCCCCGGACTGAAGCTGATGACCCCGGGGCTGTCCGTTCATGTTAAGGGGCTTAAAGGCCCTATCGTGGACGGGGAGCTTGCCCGTAGCGAGCGGTTCGGTGCGGAGCTGGCCGGGCGGCTGAAGAAAGCCTGACCGTCCCAAGCTGGTTCACCCTGGGAACAGGGTTTACAATTCTCTATATCCGATGATATAATACCTCTGGTTTGAGTAGTCAAAATAGACTAGGTGAAATAAGATTAATGTATAGTGGCATACTCTACCGCGGCACCGCCGCCGTTCGCCCTTCGAATGGCAGGTGCTGTTTTTTATTAATCTAAAAAGCGGGTTATCCAGACCCCTCTTTAAGCTACAGGAGGACTTTCAGGTGAAGCGTGAAGACAAAGAAAAGCTTGACGGCATACTGGCGCAATACAAGGGGGAGAGGAGCGAGCTTATCCCCATACTCCAGGCGGCGCAGGCGGAGTTCGGCTACCTGCCCAAAGATGTTATGGCGGAGATAGCCGGCTTTCTGCACATGCCGGCCAGCGTCGTCTACGGGGTAAGCACCTTCTATGCCCAGTTCAAGTTCGTCCCCATGGGCAAGAGGATAATCAGGGTATGCCGGGGCACCGCCTGCCATGTCAGGGGGGCGGACAAGATACTCCAGGAGTTCCAGAGGCAGCTGGGTATCAATGACGGCGAGACCACCGAGGACATGGAGTTTACCCTGGAGACCGTAGCCTGCATCGGAGCCTGCGCTCTGGCGCCGACGCTGACGGTCAACGCCGATGTCAAGGGCAAGATGACCACCCAGAAGGTGCGGGAGATGCTGGAACAGGATAAGGATAAGGGGAGTGAAAATGACTAAACCATC
>CAYLMC010000011.1:8426-12383 GCA_964384865.1 uncultured Dehalococcoidales bacterium
CTGTGGGGCAAGCCGAGCAATATCAATAATGTCAAGACCCTGGCGGTGCTGCCGGTTATCATCGCCGAAGGGGCGGATAAGTACGCCGCCGTCGGCTCGGAGAAGAGCAAGGGCACCGCGGTCTTCGCCCTTACCGGCAAGATATCCAACAGCGGGCTGATAGAGGTGCCCATGGGCATCTCGGTGCGGGATATTATCTACAAGATAGGGGGAGGAATCCCCAATAACAGAGAGTTCAAGGCAGTCCAGACCGGCGGACCCTCCGGCGGCTGTCTGCCCGCCGATATGCTGGACCTGCCGGTGGACTATGAATCACTGGCCCAGGCCGGCTCCATCATGGGCTCCGGCGGCATGGTGGTGATGGACGAGGACACCTGCATGGTGGATGTCGCCCGTTACTTCCTCTCCTTCACCCAGGCCGAGTCCTGCGGCAAATGCGTCCCCTGCCGCCTGGGCACCAAGCAGATGCTGGACATCCTGGAGGACATCACCAGGGGGAAGGGAAAGCCGGAGCACATCGCCATCCTGGAGGAGCTGGCCGAGGATATCAAGGCCGGCTCCCTGTGCGCCCTGGGCGGAACGGCGCCCAACCCGGTTATCACTACCCTGCGCTACTTCCGGGAGGAGTACGAGGAGCATATCAATCAGAAGAAGTGCCGGGCGCTTTCCTGCCAGGAGCTCATCTCCTTCTACATAGACCCGGAGAAGTGCCAGGGCTGCATGATATGCGCCCGCAACTGCTCGGTGGACGCCATCAAGGGCGACAAGAGAATGGTGCATGTCGTCGACCAGGACAAGTGCATCCGGTGCGGCGTCTGCCTGGATGTCTGCCCGCCCAAGTTCGATGCCGTGGTGAAGGTTTCCGGGGAGGAGTACTCCGCTCCCGATGAGCCGGTTCCGGTGAAACCGCTGAAAAAAGCTTCAAAGGATTGAGCATTGGAGACTATTAAACTAACCATAAATGGCCAGCCGGTTGAAGGCGAAAAGGGAATGACGGTGCTGGATGTGGCGCAGGCGGCGGATATCTATATCCCCACCCTGTGCGCCGACCCGGACCTGGCGCCCCACGGCGGCTGCCGTCTCTGTATCGTGGAGATAGAGGGGATGCGGGGGCTGCCCCCGGCATGCACCACCCCCATAGCCGAGGGAATGGTGGTCCACACCGAAAGCGCCACCGTCAACCGGGTGCGCACCACCGTCATGGAGCTGCTCATCGCCGACCACCCCGTCGACTGCCTCACCTGCTCGGCGAACCAGCACTGCGAGCTGCAGCGGGTCGCCGCCTACCTTGGCATCGAGGAGCAGCCCTTCCGCCGCACGGGCCGGGAGTTTGCCATCGATACCAGCAACCCCTTCTTCGACCTTGACCGCAACAAGTGCATCCTGTGCGCGCGGTGCACCCGCACCTGCGAGGAGATAACCGGCGTGGGGGCTATCGAGTTGGCCTATCGTGGCTACCAGGCCAAGGTGTCCACCTTCGGCGACGGGACGCTGTTCGATTCCATCTGCAAGTCCTGCGGCGAGTGCGTGGCCCACTGTCCGGTGGGCGCCCTGATGTCCAAGGATGCCAGGTCTCCCAGCTACGAGGTGCTCACCACCTGCCCCTACTGCGGGGTGGGCTGCGGCATGTATCTGGGGGTGCGCGACGGCAAGGTGGTCTCGATGCGGGGGGAGAGGTCAAACCCCGCCAGCAAGGGCCGGCTCTGCGTCAAGGGACGCTTCGGCATATCCGAGTTCGTCCACCATCCGGACCGGCTGACCACCCCCCTCATCCGCAAGAACGGCGAGCTGGTGGAGGCGAGCTGGGACGAGGCTCTGGAGCTGGTCGCCGGCAAGCTGGCCGGCTACAGCGACGACCAGGTGGCGGTGTTCTCCTCCGCCAAGTGCACCAATGAAGAAAACTATGTGGTGCAGAAGTTCGCCCGCGCCGTGCTCGGCACCAACAATGTCGACCACTGCGCCCGCCTGTGCCATGCCCCCTCGGTGACCGGACTGGTGAAGAGCTTCGGCAGCGGCGCCATGACCAACTCCATCTGCGAGATAAGCGGCGCCAGCTGCATCTTCGCCATCGGCACCAACACCACCGAGGCACACCCCGTCATCGGCTTCGAGGTGAAGAAGGCGGTGCGCCAGGGAGCCAAGCTCATCGTGGCTAACCCCAGGGAGATAGAGCTCTGCCGCCACGCCTACCTGTGGCTGAGGCAGAACCCCGGCACCGATGTCGCCCTGCTCAACGGGATGGCGCGGGTGATAGTGGACGAGGGGCTGTACGATGACTCCTTCATGGCGGAGCGGTGCGAGAACTGCGAGGCATTTAAGGAATCGCTGAAAGACTATGACCTGGAGGCCGTGGAGAAGATCACCGGCGTGCCCAGGGAGAAGATAGCCGAGGCGGCGCGGATATACGCCACCGAGAAGCCTGCCTCCATACTCTACTCCATGGGCATCACCCAGCACTCCCACGGCACCGATAACGTCATCGCCACCGCCAACCTGGCTATGCTCACCGGCAATGTGGGCCAGGCCTCCAGCGGCGTCAACCCCCTGCGGGGACAGAATAATGTCCAGGGCGCCTGCGATATGGGTGCCCTGCCCAATGTCTATCCCGGCTACCAGGGGGTGGCCGACCAGGCGCTCAGGGAGAAGTTCGAGGCCGCCTGGGGCTGCAACCTGAACCCCCTGCCCGGGCTGACCGTCACCGAGGTCATCCCGGCCGTAGGGGAGGGGAAGATAAAGGGGCTGTATATCGTCGGGGAGAACCCGGCGATGAGCGATCCCGATGCCGGGCACGCCCAGAAGGCGTTGGCCGATATGGAGTTCCTGGTGGTGCAGGACATCTTCCTCAGCGAGACGGCGCGCCTGGCCGATGTCGTCCTGCCCGGGGTCAGCTTCGCCGAGAAGGACGGCACCTTCACCAACACCGAGAGGCGGGTGCAGCGGGTCAGGAAAGCGGTGGAGCCCGCCGGGGACTGCCGCCTGGACTGGATGATAACCTGCCAGATAGCCCGGAAGATGGGCGCCAAGGGCTTCGATTTCGAGGGTCCCTCCCAGATTATGGACGAGATAGCCAGCGTCAGCCCCGCCTACGGCGGCATCTCCTACGGGCGGTTGGAGGAGGTCGGCCTGCAGTGGCCCTGCCCTACCCCGGACCACCCCGGCACCCCGATACTGCACAGCCAGTTCTTCACCCGCGGCAAGGGGAACTTCGTCCCCGTGGAGTACAAGCCGTCTATGGAGCTTCCGGATGATAAATACCCGCTGGTGCTGACCACCGGCCGCAGCCTGTTCCACTTCCACACCGGCACCATGACCCGCAAGGTAACCGGCCTGAACACCTTTATGGGCGAGGAGCTGGTGGAGATGAACCCGGCGGACGCCGAGGCGCTGGGGATAGCCGACGGCGGCAAGGTGAAGGTATCCTCGCGGCGGGGGGAGGTGGTGGCTAAGGCCAAGGTGACCGAGGTCTCGCCGCCGGGGGTGGTGTTCATGACCTTCCACTTCGCCGAGAGCCTGGGCAACATACTGACCAACCCCGTCCTGGACCCGGTGGCTAAGATACCGGAGTTAAAGGTGTGCGCGGTCAGGGTGGCTAAGGCTTAAGCGGGCTTCAGAGTCACTTCAGGGATTTGACCAGCTTCAGGCTTATGGTCTGGCAGAGGACGGTGATGTCCTCGCCGGCCAGGCGCTGGGATATAGACGAGTCGAACATTATGCTCCCCGAGGGGGGGAACTCCTCGTCTCCCCGCCACAGCACCAGGGTCAGCGGCACATAGGGAAATGCCCGGATGGTGACCGCCGCATCCCCGTAGTCCGCCCTGACGCCCCCCAGCGATTTTGCCGCCTCTAGCAGCAGCTGCGGCTCCGCGCCGAAACGGCTCAGGAGCGGCCTGATGGCGCGGTTGGAGAACGGGGTGAAGTAGTTGACCCCCTCCGGCAGCTCCTTGAAGGTTATCAGCT
>CAYLMC010000011.1:12483-19168 GCA_964384865.1 uncultured Dehalococcoidales bacterium
GAGAACGGGGTGAAGTAGTTGACCCCCTCCGGCAGCTCCTTGAAGGTTATCAGCTTGCCGGACATAGGGGTGCCCTTGGCCAGGATGAAGTAATGAAGTATCAGCACCTTGTCCCTGGTGTGTACCTCCTCGTCGCTGTCTATTAGAGAGACGGCTATATCGGGCAGGGTGATGGTGTAAGGGCGGTTCAGGTAATCAATGGTGACGGTCTCTCCTGACTTTGTCTGTTGATAGCGGGCGTCGCTATAGAGGCACTGCTGGCGGATATCGTCTATCTCGGCCAGCTGCCGGCAGGCGAGCTGGTAGGCCTGGTCGTAGCCGTACTGGTAGTTGTTCCCCTGTGGCGGGGATAGCTTTCCGTTTCCCATATCGCGGCGCGGGGTTATACCCCGGCGGCTTCCAGGATGGAGGGCACGTATTTGTCCCAGCCCAGGGTCATCAGATGGGCGCCCTGGCACATGCCCTTCATCTCTTTTATCAGCTTGGCGGTTATCTCTATGGAGGTCTTCGGCTTATCGTCGGTCTTAGCCATCCGGTCGATGATGTCATCGGGAACGAAGACGCCGGCGACATTCTTGTTCATGAACTTGGCCATTCCGGCTGATTTCAGGGGTATCAGCCCCACCATGATGGGGACGCCGAGCTTCTCGGCGCGTTTCATGAACTTGGCGAACACCTTGGCATCGAAGACGGCCTGGGTCTGGATGAACTTGGCTCCGGCCGCTATCTTCTTCTCCAGCTTGATAAGCTGCAGCTCCAGAGAGGCTTCGGTATCAGCCCCCGGGTTGACCACCGCCCCGGCGAAGAAGTTCGGTTTGCCCTCCAGCTCGCTGCCCACCATGTCGCGGCCGTCGTTGAGGTCGGTTATGGTCTGCAGGAGCTGCACCGAGTCTATATCATAGACCAGCTTGGCTTGGGGGTGGTCGCCTAATGAGGGGAGGTCTCCGGTGAGCACCAGGACGCTCTCCACTCCTAATACCCAGGCGCTTAACAGGTCGGATTGCAGGGCGATGCGGTTTCTATCGCGGTAGGTCATCTGCAGGATGGGCTCCAGCCCGGCGTCCTTCACCAGGTGGCAGGTAGCCATCGAGCCGAGCCTCATCACGGAGCTCTGCTGGTCGGTGACATTGGCTGCTGAGACCTTGCCCTTGAGGAGCTCGGCTACCTCTTTGACCTCGGTGAGGTCAGTGCCTTTCAGAGGACCTATCTCGGCGGTAACCGCGAACTTCCCTGCTTCTATGTCCTCTCTAAAGCTCATTATCGCCTCCTTTTTGCCAGTTATTACAAGTGGCAGCGGAGTCGATTCGTGGCGTTGCGCTGCCGCGTTATTTCATAACGGTGGACAGGGGGCAACAGACTCTTTCGTGGTAGTATTGTAGCCGACCTGCTCAGCCTTTGCAACCGCTTTTATAGACGGGCAGGGTTACACTTCCAGCCAGGAGTGGGAGTAGAGCTGCTCGCCGGTGAGGACGCGCACCGTCTTGGCGTATTTGGTCTCCTCCGGGTCCAGGGAGGCGATGTCCGGCCTGTCGCCGTCCATTATGCGGTGCACCATTTCCACCCGTTCTTGGCGCTTGCCGCGGGCGATGGCTATCAGCTCGGTGTCGAAGGCGTCCACGATGGCGGAGTGCAGGCCGTACTTCATCAGCATAATTAAATAGGTCCGGTTCAGGTAGGGCCTGAGCTCGTTAGGGGTGCCGTTGGAGACATTGGACAGCCCCACGGCGGACTTGCTGCCGGGGGCGATGTCCTGGAGCATGCTCATGAACTCCAGGCAGGGCTTCACCTGGTTGGTGTCCACATTGCCCGCCGGGGTGACGATGGGGTCGAACCAGATGCGCTCGTTGGGGATGCCCATGGCGTTGGCGGTGGCCATCAGCTCGGCGGCTATCATGGCTCGCTCGTCGGCGTCGCGGGGCATTCCCTCCCGGCCCCACAGCAGCCCTATCATGTCGGCGTCGTACTTGGTGACCAGGGGCAGCTCCTCCTCCATCCGGGGCAGGGAGATAGAGTTAATCAGCGCTTTGCCCTTGTGTATCTTCAGGCCGGCCTCCATCGCCTGGGTGTTGGTGGTGTCCAGGGAAAGGGGCTTGTCCACCGCGCCCTGGACGGTGGACACCATCCAGGACATGAAGTCCTCGCCGTTCTTCCGGGCGGGGCCGATGTTGATGTCCAGGTAGTCCACGGCGGCGGCTTCGTCTTTAGCCATCTTCTCGATGGGGGCGGGGTCCCGCTCCTTCATAGCCGGGCCGGTGGCGCTGGCGGTGATGTTGATGTTCTCTCCGATGAGGATCATAGTCGTTCTCCTTTAGGCCTTCCAAGTCTTCATGAATGCCGGTATGTGAGCCGCTTCCCGGGGGCCGACCAGTATCTCCCAGTCGCTGAGGTCGTCCTCTATCCCGCCGCTCTCCATGGCGATATAGCCGGGGATTATCAGCTTGCGGTGCTTGACCTTGTCGGCGATGCCGCTCTTCTTGACGAAGCTGGCGATGTTATCGCCCACGAATGAGCCCGCCGCCCAGGCGGTCATCACGGAGAGGCCGTCGGTGTTCATCACCAGCAGATAGGAGGGTGTCTTGCTGCTCTCTATCTCGCCGGAGACGATGAAGTAGGTCAGGGAGAAGTTGGTGGTGAGCAGCACCGGCGAGTTCTCGTCCGGGCTGCCTATCTCGTAGATGCCCTCCTCGGTCATCAGCGGGCGCTGGGGGTCGGTGTAGATGTTGAGCCGCTCCACCAGCAGGGGGAACAGGCTGGCGCCGTCGAAGTCGTTGAGGACTATAATGCCGCCGTATTTAGCCACGAATACGGAGGCTATCATGGCCTCCTTCATGGCGTCGTCGGTCATCTCGCCGGGGAAGACGATGGTGGGAAAGCCCAGCGGGCGGAACTTCTTGGTCAGGGCGGCGCTCCTGATAATTACCTGGTCCTGGTATGCCTGGCGCAGCGCCCTGGCGCCGGAATCGAGGACGATGTCTTTCACCCCGGCTTCGGTGAGCTTATCGGTGAGGGCGGCCAGCTCCTCCAGCCCGTCGGCTTTGGCCGCCAGCGGGCAGGAGTTCTCCTTGGCCAGCGCGGCCAGCGCCTCCAGATTGTCCTTGGTGGCGGCGTAGAGCAGGGGCTTACTGTCGGCGCACTCCTTCACTGCGGCGGCGAGGACATCGGGGCTGTCGCTCATCAGTATAATGCCGTAATCGGTGGCCGCCTTCACCTTGCCCACCAGGGCGGCGAACTTGGCGGCGTCTCCGCTTTCGCTCTTGAGCGCCACCAGGTCAGGCTTCAGGGTCAGCCCTATCCGGGAGAACTTGAGCTCGGCCAGCTTCTTCAGGCGGGCGTCCACCTCGGCGCCGTCCATGGCGTCACTGATGAGGAGGGCGAAGCCGCAGGGGTTTTCGAACCGCTTCTCGTGGCGGAACATGACCGTCTCCCCGCCCACGGTGAGGGCGTTATCGCCGCTGCCGATGGTAACCGGTCGGATGGGGGGCGCCGATGCCTCCGCCAGCTGTGCCTTGGCTTCCTCGGAGACATGGGGGCAGGCGGCCAGCTCCGCTTTGCCCGCCGCCAGGTTCATGGCGAAGGCAAGGCAGGTAGGCACCCCGCACTCGCCACAGTTCGTCTTCGGTAGCAGTTTGAATATCTCTATTCCGGTTAGTGGCATTGGCAGTTCTCCTTTTTAGATAATAGACTCCATAGTAAGGGCCGGGTGCCCCTTTTCCTGGAGGAAGGGCAGTATCTCCTCCTCGGTGGTGCCCACCGTCTCGTCGGCTATCATGTCGAGGAGCTCGGGCATCCCTATCTCCTCGGCTCTCGCCTTGAGGCGGTCGCCTATCTCTTCTTTCAGCATCTTGGGCATCCATACCAGGCGCTTCAGCCCGCCGTCGGCGGAGATGAACTTCTTCTGGCATATATTGTACTTGCCGTGGCCGATGAAGCCGGGGGTGCTGATGCCGCCGCCGACAGTGCCGGCCAGGGTGGTGAACTTCATCCCGCAGGGGGTGTCGCCGGTGAACTCGCGGTTGACCGTCATCACCCCGTTGCACATGGGCAGTACGGCGGCTACGCACTCGCAGCAGCCGCAGGTGGTCCAGGGGTCGTGTATCATGCTGTACATGTTGTAGAACTCCAGCTTGCCCCGTGAAGCCTTCTTGATGAAGTCGTTGACGCCCCGCCACTGTCCCAGCTTGGCGTCCAGCACCTCTCCCTTCTCTATGGGCTGGTTGGGGCCGGTGGGGTTTATCTCGAAGGCCGCCTTGCAGTCCATCCAGTTATAGGAGCCGCACAGCCCGGTCTTCTCCGGGGTGACCACGCAGACGTGGCTGGGGGCGAAGGACTGACACAGTGTGCAGGAGTAGTAGGTATCGGTGGTCTCGTCGGTCATGCCCTCAATGCGGGCGTCCCGGTGGTGATACGCCTCCCTGGCGTGCTCTAAAATCTCGTGGACCTTGTCCTCCTCGGTGTATAGCTTCACCTGTATCTTATCGAATATCCGCCCGAAGTCCTGGTGGAGCTTGGCGTGAAGTATGATGCCGATGTGCTCCAGCTTGAACCCCTTCTCGAAGGCGGTCTTGCTCACTCGCAGCCAGCCGATGTCCCGTTGTCCCTGGTGCCACACCCCGCTGGCGTAGTTCGTCAGGTGGTGTATCTGGCGCTCCAGGATGGGCTCGTAGTCCTCCTGGAACTCCCTGCCGGCCACCTCCACGACTATCGCCAGGGGGAGGTGTGATTCCGGCTCTATATCGGTTATCTCTTTGCCGATTACCTCCACCTTGCCGTCCTCTACCTCGTCCATGCGCTTGCTGGTGACCCATTCCACCATGGGGGTGGGGGGCTTGCCGGTGCCGCACTCCAGGTACCACTCTCCCTTGCGCACCCTCTCGCCCTCGAAGGCGGGGCCGTAGGATACCGGGATGGGCAGCTCGGCGACGCTGGTCTTGAGGCCCCTGACCTCTATGGCTTTAGCCACCAGCTGGTCGTGGGGGATGTTGGAGACGACATGCTCGTAGGTGCATATGCCGGTGGGCAGTATCTCCGGTATGGGGGTATCGGCGATGGTGGGGAACCCCCAGTTGACCGCCCCGGCGGCGTTGGCGTACCACTCGTCGGTGACATAGCCCAGGGGCAGGACGAACGAAAAGACCCTGTCCTTGTTATAGATTAATATCTTGCGGTAATCTCCGGGCTCGATGCCGCCGAAGGACATGGCTGCCCTGGTGGCGAAGCCCAGGGCGAACACGGCGGCGCTGACATCGGGGCCGAAGGAGATCAGCCGCACGGGCCAGCCTATCTGCACCCCCGCCTCCACCAGCTGCTCGGAGAAGCGCTTGTTGTCATACTCGGCGCACATGAAGACATAGAGGTTCTTCGCCTGAAGCTCCTCGGCTATCTTCTTGGCGGTCTCTGCGTCCGGTGCCGCGCCGCAGATGGCGGCAAATCCCGGGGCGGTGCCGTCCACGAACTCTACGCCGCGCTTCCTGAGGATGATATCGTCGGCGGCGCCCAGCCAGATGTTGCTGTCGGTGACATCCTCGCCCTTGGTGTAGAAGTCCGGCTGCTCCAGATACCTGACCGCTTCTATAATCTCCTCGGCGAAGAAGGTCGCCATGCCGGCGTCCAGGGCGGGAGCCAGATAGGGCAGGGGGTGCTTCTCCCTGACCGGCGGCGGCAGGAGCGATTGGCACCTCTTCAGGACGGGCTCCATGTCGCCCAGCTTCTCCACTTTGATCCCCAGCATCCCGTAGATGACGGGCAGGTAGTAGGCGGTGTTGGGGAAGCCCACCGGCTCACCCACGCCGTGCTTGTCCATTGCCTGCTGCCATGTCTTTTCGGCATTGCCCACTATCTTGTGGGCGCCTCTGATAGCTGCTGATGCGATTATCTTAGACATAGTTCTTGGGTTCCTCCGGATATTTGGTCATTCGGTTTCACTCCAGTTCCCGCCTCATGGCCATATCGTAGAGTATCCTTTCCCTGGCCTTGTCGATGCCCAGCTCCTGGCGCTTGGCGTCTATCTTCTCAATCATGAGATGGGCGGCTTTTATGGGGTCAGGCTCGAAAGCCCACATGCCGCCGTATAGTTCCTCGAAGTCCTTGAACAGGTAGTCGGTGACCTGTTTGCTGCCGCTGGTGGGCCAGTTCACCCCGAACACGGTGAACACCCCGGAGCCGACGAAGTAGTTGCCGATGGATATCGCCTTCTCGCTCATCCATTCCGGAGCGGCGCCGACCACGGGCAGGTCGCACAGGTCGTCGCCCAGGCCGCCATCCTTGACCATGGCGGAGGCCGCTATCAGGATGCGGGCGTTGTCCACGCAGGAGCCGAGGTGGAGAACCGGCGGGATGCCCACCACCTCGCACACCGATGCCAGCCCCTCGCCGGCGTACTCGGCGGCGGCTTCGGGGACCATCAGCCCCACCTTGGCGGTAGCCATGGCGCTGCAGCCGGTCTGCAGGACCAGAACATCGTTCTTGATGAGCTCCTTGACCATGGTGACATGGACATCGTCGTGGGTGACGCGGGCGTTGTTGCAGCCGACCACCCCAGCCACCCCCCGGATGCGCCCGTTGATGATGTTGTCGTTCAGGGGGCGGTAGGAGGCCCTGAATAAGCCGCCCAGCAGGTAGTTGATGGTCTCGTGGCTGAAGCCGGCGATGAGGTCCGTTTTCTCCTGGGGGATGCGGATGTTCTTGC
>CAYLMC010000012.1:0-4742 GCA_964384865.1 uncultured Dehalococcoidales bacterium
AAAGACATAGATGTGGTCATCCCCCGCGATAAGCTGGTGGTCATCACCGGCGTCTCCGGCTCCGGGAAGAGCTCGCTGGCGTTCGATACCATCTATGCCGAGGGGCAACGCCGCTATGTGGAGTCCCTTTCGGCATACGCCCGCCAGTTCCTGGGCCGGATGGAGAAGCCCGAAGTCGATTACATAGAGGGGTTGAGCCCGGCCATATCCATAGACCAGAAGGGGCCCAGCCGCAACCCGCGCTCCACCATGGGGACGGTGACCGAGATATACGACTACCTGCGCCTGCTCTTCTCCCGCGCCGGCCACCCCCACTGCCCCCAGTGCGGGCGGGAGATAGCCATGCAGACGGTGCAGCAGATTGTGGATGCCGTCCAGGAGCTTCCCGGCGGCAGCCGCATCATGATACTGGCGCCCCTGATAAAGGACCGCAAGGGCGAATACCAGTCCGTGTTCGACGACCTGCGCAAGGCGGGCTATGTCCGGGTGCGCATCGACGGCGATATCCGCGACCTCTCCGAGGACTTTCGTCTGGATAAGAACAAGAAGCACTCCATAGAGGCGGTGGTGGACAGGCTGGTGATGGGGCGGAGCGGGGGCCAGAGCCGCCTCGCCGACTCGGTGGAGACCGCCCTCAAGCTGGGGGCGGGGGTGGTGCTGGTGTCCATCGTGGACGGCGAGGAGCTGCTGTTCTCGGAGCACTTCGCCTGCGTCCACTGCGGCATCAGCCTGGGGGAGATGGCTCCGCGCACCTTCAGCTTCAACTCCCCCCACGGCGCCTGCCCCGCCTGCACCGGGCTGGGCTTCAAGCTGGAGATAGACGCCGACCTCATTATCCCTGACAAGGAGCTTTCCCTGGCCGCAGGGGCGATTCGTCCCTGGCAGTTCTCCACCTGGTTCCCCGCTCAGCTGGAGTCCGTGGCGCTAAAACAGGGCTTCTCCCTGGATACCCCGGTGAAGCAGCTGGACAAGAAGCAGCTGGATGTTATCCTCTACGGGAGCGGTGGGGAGCACTATCGTTACCGCAACCGCTTCGGCAAGGTCAGGGAGTACTTCAGCGGCTACGAGGGGGTGATACCGCGCATGGAGCGCCTCTACCGGGACACCGAGTCCGAGCACTCCCGCGCCGGCATTGAGCGCTACATGGTGTCCCGGCCGTGCCCCGTCTGCGGGGGCAAGAGGCTCAAGCCCGAATCCCTGGCGGTGACCATCGGGGGCAGGAATATCATGGATGTCAGCTCCCTGTCCGTCGCCACCGCCCTGGGCTGGGTGGCTGACCTCGGCGATGCCGGCAAGACAGTGTTGAACAGCCGCGAGCAGACCATCGCCCGCGAGATTCTCAAAGAGATAAAAGCCCGCCTCGGCTTCCTCCAGGATGTCGGGCTGGACTACCTCACCCTGGAGCGCCCCTCGGCCACCCTCAGCGGCGGCGAGGCGCAGCGCATCCGCCTGGCCACCCAGATAGGCAGCGGGCTGATGGGGGTGCTCTATATCTGCGACGAGCCCACGGTGGGGCTTCACCCCGCCGACGACCGCCGCCTCATCGAGACCCTGAAGAGGCTTAAAGCCCTGGGCAACACCATACTGGTGGTGGAGCACGACGAAGCCATGATGCGCGCCGCCGACCATATCATAGACATGGGCCCCGGCGCCGGCGAGCATGGGGGCAGGGTGGTGGCGGAGGGCGAGCTGACCCATATCATGGACAGCCCTAAATCGCTGACCGGCCAGTATCTCAGTGGGGCGAAGCAGATTCCCCTCCCCGCCCGGCGCCGTTCCGGCTCCGGCGAGGAATTAGTCATCAGGGGAGCCAGGCAGAACAACCTGAACGACATAGATGTCACCATCCCGCTGGGCCGGTTCGTCTGCGTCACCGGCGTCTCCGGCAGCGGCAAGAGCACCCTGATAGACGATATATTATACCGCAGGCTGGCGCAGGCGCTGTACCGGTCGCGGCAGCCGGCCGGCGACTGCGACGGCATCGACGGCGTGGAGCTCATCGATAAAGTGGTGGACATAGACCAGTCCCCCATCGGGCGCACCCCCCGCAGCAACCCGGCTACCTATACCGGCACCTTCACGCCGATACGGGAGCTGTTCGCCACTGTCCCCGAAGCCCGCATGCGGGGCTACGCCCCGGGGCGCTTCTCGTTCAATGTCCGCGGCGGGCGCTGCGAGTCCTGCCGGGGGGAGGGCTACACCCAGATAGAGATGCAGTTCCTTCCCGATGTCACCGTCCCCTGCGAGGTGTGCCACGGCAAGCGCTACAACCGCGAGGCGCTGGAGATAAGGTTCAAGGGCAAGAACATCGCCGAGGTGCTGGATATGACGGTGGAGCAGGCGCTGGGCTTCTTCGGTAACTTCCCCAGGGTGAGCAAGAAGCTGTCCACCCTGTGCGATGTCGGGCTGGGCTACATCAGGCTGGGGCAGCCGGCGACCACCCTCTCCGGGGGGGAGGCGCAGCGGGTGAAGCTGGCCACCGAGCTGTCCAAGCGGGCTACCGGCCGCACGCTGTATATACTGGACGAGCCCACCACCGGGCTCTCCTTCGAGGATGTGGCGGCTCTATTGAGGGTGCTGCAGCGCCTGGTGGATGCCGGCAACACGGTGGTGGTCATCGAGCACCACCTGGATGTCATCAAGAACGCCGATCATGTCATTGACCTCGGCCCCGGCGCCGGCGACCGCGGCGGCGATATCGTGGCGGCGGGCACCCCGGAGGAGATAGCCGGGGAGAAGGACTCCCTCACCGGGCAGTACCTGGGACGGGTGCTCGCCGAGGATGCCGAGTATGCCGTTACCGGCTGACCGCTTTTCCGTCGGGAAGGAGGCGAAATAGATGAATCGAAAAGAAGTGATAGCCTCGCTCAAGGAGAATGTGGAGAACCGGAACCTGATAAAGCATATGCTCGCCGCCGAGGCGGTGATGCGGGCGCTGGCTCGGCGCCTGGAGGAGGACGAGGAGGAGTGGGGGCTCACCGGGCTGCTCCACGACATAGATGTGGAGCTCACCGACGGGGACATGGGCTCCCACAGCAAGCTGGGGGCTGACCTGGCCCGCGAGCTGGGGGCGGACGAGGCTATTGCTCACGCCGTCCTGGCCCACAACCCGGCGCACGGCGTCTCCCTGGAATCCAGGCTGGACAAAGCCCTCTACTGCGCCGACCCGCTCACCGGGCTGATTATCGCCGCCACACTGGTGCGGCCGGATAAGAAGCTGGCTGGGCTGGACGCATCCTCGGTGAAGAAGCGGTTCCAGGAGAAGCGGTTCGCCCTGGGGGCGGACAGGGAGCAGATAGCGGCCTGCGCCGAGCTGGGGCTGGAGCTGGACGAGTTCATCGCCCTGGGGCTGGAGGCGATGCAGGCCATCGCCGAAGATCTGGACCTGTGAGCCTTTAGACGACCTCCAGGGTGGAGCCCTGGGCGGTCTTGACCACATTGATGCGGGTGGGGAAGGCGTCCCTCAGCTCCTCGATGTGGGTTATTACCAGTATCTTATCGAAATCGTCCTGGATTGAGTTTATGGCCTCTTTCAGCTTCTCTATCCCCACCGTGTCCTGGGTGCCGAAGCCCTCGTCTATTATCAGGGTGGGCAGGGGGGCTCCCGCCCGCCGCGCCAGCAGCTTGGACAGGGCGATGCGGATGGCGAAGTTGATGCGGAAGGACTCTCCGCCGCTGAACATCTCGTAGTTGCGCGTCCCCAGCTCGTCGGAGATGTTGATATCCAGGGTCTCTATGGTGTCCCCCTTCTTGGTCTGTCGCTGGGTCTCCATCTCGGCGTGCATGCGGTTGTCCGTCATCCTGCCCAGCAGGTGGTTGGCCTCCGCCTCTATCTCCGGCAGCGCCCTCTCGATGAGCAGCGCCTGTATCCCCTTCTTGCCGAAGGCCTGCGCCAGCTCGCGGTATATCGCCTCCTCCTTGGCGGCGCCGCCCAGGAGCTTCTTCCTTTCCTTCCTCTTCGCCTCCAGCCCGGCCAGGTGTCCCAGCTTCCCCTTCACCCTGCCGATGGTCTCCTGCGCCTCCTGCTGCTGCGCCGCCGTGGCGCGGTGCTCGCTTTCCGCCTGGGCCAGGCGCTCCATCACTTCCGGCAGCGCCGCCAGCTCCTCGGTCAAGCCCTGCCCGGTCTCCTTGTCGGACGCCAGGCTCTGCTCCAGCTCCGCGGCGGCTTTCTCCGCCTGGGCCCTGTCGTCCCTGGTCTGCCTGATGAGGCGGTCGGCTTCGTCCAGCCGCTGCTTCTGCCCCTGGCGGGGCTCCGCCTCGGCGAGGCGGCTTTTGGCCTGCTCATGGCGCGCGGAGTCGTAGCCCAGCTCGGCGAGCTCGCCCTCCAGCTTCGCCAGCGCCTCCTGCTCACCGGAGGCGAAGTCCTTTTTGGCCAGGCGCTCCTCTATCCCCGCCAGCCCCGCCTCCGCCTCGGCGAGCTTTTTGCCGGCCCCCTCGGCGTCGGCTATCTCCTTGTCCAGCAGGCTGACGCTCTGCTGGGCCGATGCCTTATCCCGGCTCAGCTTCGCCTCCAGGGAGGCTATCTCCCCCCCCAGCCCCTGGAGCCGTTTCCTCTTCCCGGCGAGCTCGTCCCGGCTCGTCTTCAGGTCGGCGGTGCCGGCCCGTTTATCGTCATTGTATTTGGCCCTGATGCACTCCCGCCCGGCCTCCTCCAGCTCGGACTGGCACAAGGGGCACTTGTCGCCGCTCCCGGTGGCCAGCAGCCCCAGCTTCTCCTCCGCCTCTTTCACTCGCTGCTCCAG
>CAYLMC010000012.1:4842-7971 GCA_964384865.1 uncultured Dehalococcoidales bacterium
TCGGCCAGCACCTGCTTGCGCTCCACGGGTCGCTTGGTGGTGAACTCGTCGGCGTGCCCCTGGCGCAGGAAGGCGCTGTTGATGAAGGTGTCGTAGTCCATGTGCAGGATATCGGCGGCCAGCTTGTGCTGGGTGTGGCCCATGCTGTCGCCGGTGATGGTCTTGAAGCCGTCATCGGTGGCTATCTGAAGCTCCAGGATGGACTTGCCCTGCCCCCCCGCCTTCTTGGGACGGGAGCGCTTGCGGATGATGCGGTATAATTCCGGCCCCACCGAGAAGTCGAACTCCATCTCCATCTCCGCTTCGCCCAGGGCGATGAGGTCATCGTCGCTCTTGGCTCTGGCCTTGCCCCACAGTGCCCAGGTCATGGCGTCTATCAGCGCCGACTTGCCGTTGCCGTTGGCGCCGGAGATACAGGCGGTATGGATGCCGGCGAAGGAGAGCGGCGGCACATCCTGCCGGTAGCACATGAAGTTGCGCATGGATAGCTTGACGGGAATCATCGGATAGGCTTACTCCACCGCCTATTTTAGCATATTTTCTGTGCTGAACTTGTCGCGGCTGGGGCAGATCTCAGCCAGCGCACAGACGGAGCACTGCGGGCGCTGCGCCTTACACGTTTTTCTGCCGTGCTCGATCATCAGCATGTGGAACGGGTAGACATCCCCGGCGGGCGCCAGTTTCTCCAGCGTTCGGTGGGCCTGCTCGGCGGTCGCTTTGGAGGGCAGCAGCCCCAGCCGCTTGGCCACCCGCAGGACATGGGTGTCCACCGGCAGCGCCGGCATCCCCAGGGAGAACAGCAGCACGCAGCTGGCGGTCTTCATCCCCACCCCGGCCAGCCCCTTCAGCCAGTCCCGGGCTTCGTCCAGGGGGAGGCGGCTCAGGAAATCTAGCTCCAGGCATCCGCGCTGCCGTTTTATCTCCTCAAGAGCCGCCTTGATGTGCCCCGCCTTGATGTCCCCCAGCCCCCCGCCCCGTATGGCGTCGGCGATTTCGCCGGCATCGGCGGCGGCGGCCTCCTCCCAGCTGGGAAATGCCGCCGTCAGGGAGCGGTATGCCCGGTGGGAGTTAACATCGGAGGTGTTCTGGGAGAGTATGGTCAGAACCAGCACTGCCAGGGGGCTGTCATGGCGCCGCCAGGGGCAGCCGCCGTAGCGGCTGATGAGCCGGGGGAGGATGTCTGTTATGTTTGGCATGGCCACTTCGGGGTTTATTATACATTTCCGTCCTGGGGTTGGGAAGTAGGGGGGTGTCGGGCTTTACTACGGGGCGATTTTTTGGTATAATTGCCCTCGGTTCTAGGGATGTTTGCAATCACCAATCCTCAACGGCGAAACACTTCTTCCCCGGAAGCTGAATTGCGGTCGTCCCGTGCCTGATCCATCATATCGCAGTGCGACGAAAGCGTGAGCCTTCGGGCATCTTTCAGAAGGGAATGAGACATGTCTGCCAAGCAGGTCGAGACCAGCATTGAGAACATAGAGAACAAAGCGGAGAAGGCTCTCGATGACGCCAGGAAAAGGGCCAACGATATCGTCCTGAAAGCCAGAGACGAGGCCGCCCGAATCCTGTCCGCCGAGGTGGTTCTGGATGAAGCCGAAGCGGAGAGCGACCGCATTCTGGGAGAGGCGAAGAAGCAGGCAGGCAAGGATGTCGAGGTGTCCCGGAAACAGGCCGCTGATATCAGGGCGGGCGCCGGCAAGAAGGTCGGCAAAACCGTCGAGCGCATCGTCAATATAATCACCGGAGCCAAGTAAGCATGCTACCTGGAATCCTCAGTTCCGCCCAGCCCATGGCTAGGGTTAGGGTCATCACCTTGCGGGATAACACAGAGGAGACCCTGAAGGCCCTGCACGGGGTCGGCGTTCTCCATGTCGAGCAGAGCGAGGGGCTGAAGCCCGTCGATAAAGCCGCCATCGACGACCAGCGCAAGGAGATAGGCGAGCTGTCGTCCTTCATAGACGATGTCCTCGGCTATGTCACCGAGAAGCGGGAAGCCACTCCTCAGGACGATATAGAGGTGGTCTACACCCGCCCCTTCGCCGAGATTCGCAAAGAGGTGAAAGCCCTCCACGACCGCTTCGGCGAGCTTCACGATAAGGCGGCCAAGGTGGACGGGGAGATAGAATCGCTCACCGAGCAGACCAAGTATCTGTCCGCCCTCACCGGGCGCCGCGATGTCAGCCTTAAGGACCTGGATTTCAGCGGCGACTATCTCTTCTCGCGGGTGTTCGTCCTGCCCACCGAGGGGTATGGGATCATCCGCCAGGAGATGGAGAAGGACCTGTTCCAGAGCGCCGCGGGCGTCCTGGAGGACGAAACGGTCCTCCACGCCATCGGTAAGAGAAAGAAGCTGGAGACCGTAGAGTTTCTGATTCATAACGCCGGGGGCAGAAGGCTGCCCGTGGCGGATAAAGACCTCACCGTGAGGCGGTTCCTGGACAGGAGCCAGCAGGAGATGAGCGACCTGGCGGAGAAGTCAGCCCGGCTCCACAAGGAGCTTCGGGGCAGGGTGGGGGACGAGCTTTCCCGCATCGCCCTGCTTCATGGGGCGCTAGGGGCGGAGAGGCAGCGGCTGGCGGTGCTGGCGCGTGCCACCGAAGCCAAGTATGTCACCCTGGTGGAGGGGTGGGCGCCGCAGGACACCGTCGAGGCGGCTATATTTGAGCTTAAAAAGCATATAGATTATGTATTCGTGGACAGCCGCAAGCCGGAGCCGCTGGAGGAGCCGCCCACCAAGCAGAGAAGCCCCACCCCGCTCAAGCCCTTCCAGCTGATAGTGCAGCTGTTCGGCACCCCCGGCTACCGCGAGTGGGACCCGACGCCGATTATCGCCTACTCCTTCGCCGCCTTCTTCGGCTTGATGATAGCCGATGTCGGCTATGCCATCGGGCTGATACTGCTGGGGCGGTTCATGGTGACCCGCTTCTTCGGCTCCAAGTCCGAAGCCATCAGGATGCTGCAGAAGGTGACCTATATCAGCGGCGGCGTGGGTATCGCCATGGGCGCCCTCAGCGGCAGTTACCTGGGCAATATCTTCGCCTTCTTCGGGTTCGAGGACCCGGCGCTATCGGCGGGGGTGCAGCAGGTGCTGCAGGACCCGCTGATATTCATCGTGGTCTCCCTGGC
>CAYLMC010000012.1:8071-18763 GCA_964384865.1 uncultured Dehalococcoidales bacterium
TGGTGTTCAACATGCTGGCGCCCCTGTTCGGCGAGCTGATACCGCTGGGAGGCATGGCCGGCGTGGTGGTGGGGGGCGGCGTGACCATCGTCATCCTGGTGCTGGGGCACGCCCTAAACCTTATCTTAAGCGCCATCACCGGCTTCATCCACTCCTTGAGGCTGTGCTTCGTGGAGTTCCTGTTCAAGTTCTACGAGGGGTGGGGGCGGTCATATAGCCCGTTTATATTGCGAAAACGGCCCACAATAACGGTGGGTGTGAAATCTTAGAAAGGAGAAGATGAACAATGGTAATTGATCCGGCGGCTCTAGCCACTCTCGGCGGAGCCTTAGCCCTGGGCGGGGGCCTGGCCGGCTCCTCGGTGGGTATCGCCAACGCGGCATCAGCCGGCGTAGCGGTCTTGTCCGAGGACCGGGGGCAGCTCAGGAATGTAATCGTGCTGGCATCTTTGCCCATGACCCAGACCTTCTACGGTCTAATCGTGCTGATACTTATTCTCACCAGGGTGGTTCCCAACCTGCCCATGGAGGGAGGCATCGGCTTCGCCATCTTCGGGCTGGGTTTGATGACCGGCCTGGCGGAGTTCTTCTCCGGAGCCCATCAGGGCTCGGTGTGCGCCTCCGGTATATCCCTTCTTCCCAAGACCAAGGGGCGGATACTGACCAACGCCATGATGCTGGCGGTGTTCGTCGAGCTGCTTGGCGTGTTGGGCCTGGTATTCAGCATCATGATGATGACCCTGCTGGGAGTGATGTGATAAGGGGTGAGTTATGGCGAAAATGGACAAAATAAGCCAAGCCATCATGGATAAGGTGAAAGCCGAGGCGGGGGACATAATCAGGGAGGCCGAGGGCAGAGCCAAAGAGGACATAGCCCAGGCCAAGAAGCGCCACCAGGCCAAGGTGGCGGAGGAGAAGTCCCGCGTCCTGCAGAGGGCCAGGGAGGAAGCCACCCGTATAGTGGCCCAGGCGGCGGTGAAGGCGCGCCAGGAGATGTCCCAGGCCAAGGCTGATGTAATCGAGGAAATAGTGAGCGGGGTGAGGAAGTCCCTGGCGGATAAGGCGGGCGACAAGAGCCTGCTCAAGGTCCTCCTGGAGGAGGCCGCCGCCACCCTGGGCGATGCCCAGGGCAGGGCCTATGTTTCCCCCCGCGATGTGGGCGCGGCGAAGAAACTCCTCGGCGGCGATAAAGGTCTCGCCGCCAGGATAACCGAGGTCAGGGAGTGTCGCTGCGCGGGCGGCGTGATAGTCGAGGATATCGACGGCAAGGTCAGGATAGACAACACCTACGATACCCGGCTGGAGATGCTGCTCCCCCAGATGCTGCCTGAGATAGGAAGAGAACTCTTTTAAGACGGGAGACGGCATTGCCTGACGCAAAATATGCCTTTATATCGGCCTACCTGAAGAGTGCCGAGGCAAAAATCGTCACCTCGGAGGAGCTGGACAAGCTGCCCCGCACGGTGACCGTCCCGGAGCTGCTGGAGGCTATCTCCGGCAGCGATGTCGGCGCGTTCCTGGGGGAGGTCTCTCTGGATACCTTCGACGACGCCGACGGGCGCCTGTGGCACTACTTCGGCAGGCGCATCGATGAGCTGGAAGCCCTGCGGCTGATGCCCGCCGATATGCGCCAGGTGCTGACCGCCTACCGGGTGAAGTACGATGTGGCCAACATCAAGTCGGCCCTGCTCGGCCTCTCCACCGGCCACAAGGCGGACATGGTGCCGGTGGGGGCTATCCACTCCCGCGGCATGCTGGAGGAGCTGGCCGCGGCGGCCGCCGTTGACGAAGTCGACACCGTGGTGCGGGAGTGCGGGCTGGGGGCGTATGCCGCCATCGTGGCCGACTACTCCGTCGAGGACGCCCGCTCCAAGTTCATCACCGAGGCCAGGCTGGACGGCGAGTACTACCACGACCTGATGAACATGCCCAAGGGCATCAAGGACGGGCCCCTGCTGGCGAAGTCTTTCAGCATAGTGATGGATATGGTCAATTTACAACTTATCTGCCGGGCGGTTATCGAGGGCATCGGCGCCGAGGCGGAGGGGCTGATCATCAGCGGCGGCTACCTGATACCGGATGATACCGCCAAGGAGATGCTAATCCATAAGATAGCCGATGTCCCCGCCATACTGGGGGATACCCAGTACCGCCCCATCGCCGAGGAGGTGGCGGCGAGCTACGGCAAGACCGGCGCCATCACTGCGGTGGAGAAGGTCATCGAGAGGCACAAGCTGCGCATGCTGCGGGAGCTACTGTCTCCCCGGGTGATGACCCCCCTGATGATAGTGTGGCACCTCATCGTGAAAGAGGTGGAGATAAAGAACCTGCGCCTCGCCTTCAAGGCGGCGTTCGACGAAATACCTTTGGAGGACATAAAAGAGCACCTGGTGCTGTGGTAATGGACATCAAAGAGGTAAGCATAGCCGTTATCGGAGACAAAGACCTGGTCAGCGGGCTGAGGCTGGCCGGGGTGAAGCACTACCGCGTCATAGAGGGCGGCGGCGCCGACGAGGTCCGCCGGGCGCTGGGGGACTTCCTGGATAACCCCGATATCGGCATCATAGTGATAATGGAGGACTACGCCGAGCACGGCAGAGATCTCATCTCCCGTGCCCAGGAGAGGAAGGTCGCCCCGGCGGCGGTGATAGAAGTCCCCTCCAAGAAGGGGATAAAGTATGAGGACGTGGGCCAGTATTACAGGTCTTATATCAGAGAATCTATCGGCTTTGACATTGAGATCTAAGCCGAGTCGGAGGTGGTAAGTTATGGGTAAGATATGGCGCATCTCAGGCCCCCTGGTCATCGGCGAGGAGATGAAAGGGGCGCAGGTGTATGAGATAGTGGAGATAGGCAGCGAGGGGCTGGTGGGCGAGGTCATCGGCCTGGAGGAGGATAAAGCCATCATCCAGGTCCACGAGGATACCCTGGAGCTGAAAGTGGGCGAGAAGATAGAGGGAACCGGCAATATCCTCACCGCCGAGCTCGGCCCCGGCGTGGTCGGCTCCATCTATGACGGACTGCAGAAGTCCCTCACCGTCCTCATGGAGGGCGGCCCCTTCATCAAGAGGGGCGCCAAGGTGTTCGCCATCCCCCGCGATAAGAAATGGGACTTCACCCCCCAGGTCAAGGCCGGCGATGTTGTCAGCGGCGGCGACATACTGGGGGTCGTCCCGGAAACCCACCTCCTGGAGCACAAGATAATGGTCCCCATCGGGATGAAGGGAGTGGTCAAGGAGGCGCGCCAGGGCGATTTCACCGTGGAGGAGCCGGTGGTGCGCCTGGATGTGGACGGCGAGGTCAAAGACCTCACCATGATGCAGAAGTGGCCGGTGCGCAAGTCCCGACCCTATACCCGGCGGCTGAGCACCTCCAAGCTGCTCATCACCGGCATGAGGATTCTGGACTACATGTTCCCCCTCGCCCTGGGGGGCAAAGCCGCCGTTCCCGGCGGCTTCGGCACCGGCAAGACGGTCGCCCTGCAGCAGCTGGCGCGCTGGGCGCAGACCCAGCTCAACATCTATGTCGGCTGTGGGGAGAGGGGCAACGAGATGGCAGATGTCCTCTACAGCTTCCGCCAGCTCAAGGACCCGGCGACGGGCAGGTCACTGCAGGAGAAAGAGATATTCATCGCCAACACCTCCAACATGCCGGTGGTGGCTCGCGAAGCCAGCATCTTCGTCGGCATCACCCTGGCGGAGTACTTCCGCGATATGGGCTACGATGTCCTCCTGGTGGCTGATTCCACCTCGCGGTGGGCGGAGGCGATGAGGGAGATAGGGGGCAGGCTGGAGGAGATACCGGGAGAGGAGGGCTTCCCCGCCTATCTGGGCTCGCGCCTGTCCGCGTTCTACGAGAGGGCCGGTCTGGTGAGGTGCACCGGCGGTCCGGAGCGCTCCGGCTCGGTAACGGTGGCGGGAGCGGTCAGCCCCCCCGGCGCCGACTTCAGCGAGCCGGTAACCCAGAACACCCTGCGCATAGTGGATGCCCTCTATTCGCTGGATGTCTCCCTGGCCAACAAGAGGCACTTCCCGGCCATTAACTGGCTCACCAGCTACAGCCTCTATGTGGACTCGGTCAAGGACTGGTGGTCGGAGGTCAGCCCGGAGTGGGACGATACCAGAGCCACCGCCCTGAAGCTGCTTCAGCAGGAGGCCGAGCTGGAGGAGATCGTGCGCCTGGTCGGTCCGGAAGCCCTGCCCGAAGAGGACAAGCTGGTGATGCTGATAACCAGGATGATTCGGGAGGACTTCCTCATGCAGAGCGCCTACCACGAGATAGATACCTACTGCCTCCCCATGAAGGCGCAGATGATGCTGCAGACCATAATCAAGTTTTACTCCCTGGCCCAGCACATGCTGGAGGATGGGGTGGCGGTGGCGGAGATACGCTCATCGCCCATAGTGCCCCGCATAGCCCGGATGAAGGATATCCCCAACAAGGAGGCGGAGGCGAAGGTTAAGGAGTTGTGGGCTGAGATGGAAACCAGCCTGGTTGTCCAGAAAGGAGGCGCGGCATGACCTTCGATGCACTTCATGTCAAGGAAACGACCGCCATCACCAAGACCAAGGGCTCTCTGCTGGTGGCGGAGAGCATACCGGATATCAAGTTCGGCGAGATCGTCGATGTCCGCCTGGCCAGCGGCGAGGTGAAGCGCGGCCAAGCCATAGATATCAGCAAAGAGGTTACCATAGTCCAGGTGTTCGGAGGGGTCAGCGAGGTTGACCTCATCGGCAGCAAGGTGAGGTGCAAGGGCGAGACCCTGCGCCTGCCCGTGTCTAAAGATATCCTGGGCCGGATATTCAACGGCATCGGCGACCCCCTGGACGGCGGCCCGGCCATAGTCCCGGAGGACTACCTGGATGTCAACGGCGAGATGGTAAACCCCGCCGGGCGCCAGCCCCCCGCCGAGTTCATCGAGACCGGCATCTCCTGCATAGACGGGCTGAACGCCCTGGTCAGGGGGCAGAAGCTGCCCATCTTCAGCGGCTCCGGGCTGCCCCACAACCACATCGCCGCCCAGATTATCCGCCAGGCCTCGGTGAAGGGCAAGGAGGAGCAGTTCGCCCTGGTGTTCGCCGCCATCGGCATCAGCTATGACGACGCCGACTTCTTCATGAAGAACCTGGAGCAGACCGGCGCCAGGGAGAGGACGGTGGCCTTCATCAACACCGCCTCCGACCCGGTCATCGAGCGCATATCCACCCCCCGTCTGGCGCTCACTGCCGGCGAATACCTGGCCTGGAAGCACGGCATGCATGTCATGGTCATCCTTACCGATATGACCAACTACTGCGAGGCTCTCCGGGAGCTGTCCGCCATGCGCGAGGAGATACCCTCCCGCCGCGGCTATCCCGGCTATATGTATACCGACCTGGCCACCATGTACGAGCGGGCCGGCCGGATAATGGGCGAGGAAGGCTCGGTAACTATCATGCCCATCCTGACCATGCCCGACGACGATATCACCCACCCCATCCCCGACCTCACCGGCTACATAACCGAGGGTCAGGTGGTGCTCTCCCGCGAGCTAGAGAGAAAAGGGGTGCACCCGCCCATCGATGTCTTCCTGTCGCTGTCGCGGATGATGAAAGAGGGCATCGGCGTCGACAAGACCAGGGAAGACCACAACAATGTCTTCATGCAGCTCTATGCCGCCTACGCCGAGGGCTGCAGCCTGAGGGAGATGTCCACCATCATCGGCACCGAGGCGCTGGGAGAGAGGGACAAGCTATATCTGGAAAACGCTGACCGGTTCGAGCAGGAGTTCATCTCCCAGGGCGAGATGGAGAGGCGCCAGGTGGAGGAGACCCTGGACATCGGCTGGCGGCTGTTTGAGGCGCTGCCGGAGGAAGACCTGAAGCTGATAAGCGAGAAGCTGATTAAGAAGTACCTGCCCAAATACAGGGAGAAGGCTTAAGAGATAGATGCCGCAGGGGATTAAAGTAACCCGACCGACCAAGATTGAGCTGATAAAGCTCAGGCGCCGCCTTACCCTGGCCGCCCGGATACAGAAGATTATTAAAGACCGGGTGTCCATCCTGATAATGGAGTTTCTGCACATAGCCAGGCAGACGGTAGATGCGAAAAGGAAGCTGCTGGAGGAGCTTTCCGGCAACTATAAGGCGCTGTCCATCGCCGCCGGCTATCACGGCTACATCGCTCTGGAGAAGGAGTTCATCGCCAGCGAGCGGGATGTGCGCATAGCCTCCGGGTTGAGGAATGTGGGCGGCGTCAAGCTACCCGCCTTCGAGATGAAGGAGGGCAGGGGCGCCCGCGGCTACAGCCTGGTGGACACCTCCTCCTGGGTGGACCAGGCGGCGCAGCTCTCCGGCAACTGTCTGGAGACCATCGTGGAGCTGGCCGAGCTGCAGCGCAGCATGGAACTGCTGGGCAAGGAGATAAACCGCACCAAGCGTATTCTGAACGCCCTGGAATACCTGATAATACCGGGCTTGAATGTAACCATAAAGTACCTCTATATGAAGTTCGAGGAGCGGGACAGGGAGGAAAGGGCGCGCCTGAAGCGCGTCAAGGTGCTTTTGGAGCGTAAATAGCCGATGACCGATGGGCTTTCCTATGAGAAGATGCTCCAGGAATGCCTGAAGAGCGAGCTCAAGGTGGTCAACGCCCACCTGCCGGGCAAGCAGAAGGCGCTCTCGGAGCTGATGGACGAGGAGTACCCTCACGTGCTCTGCCGGGACGGCTCAAGCCACCTCTTTAAGAGGAAGGAGCTGGACTACCTGTCCGGCCTGCTCACCGAGGCAGAGCGCCGGAAGCTGTTCCTGCCCATGCTGATAGAGGTGAGCGCCGCCGGGGAGGAGATGTCCCTGATATGCCAGGGTGGGGTGGAGGAGAAGGTCATCTCCAGCGTGCTGGATATGCCGGCGACCAGCCGCGGCAATAGAGTGATTATCTATAAGCCGCAGCTGGCCGAGATAAGGAAACGGCTGCGGACGACAACGCAGTACCTCTTTGCCCCTAAAATGTAGTTGCTAACGGGCGGCCAAAATGATAATATGCCCATACTCTGAGGGGAGGTTCGCCCCTGTAGCTCAGTTGGATAGAGCACCAGCCTCCGGAGCTGGGTGCGGGCGTTCGAGTCGCCCCAGGGGCGCCACAGGGCTTATAATACATACTAGAGGTCAGAGGGAGGCTTAAGTGACGGAAAATAAAGGTCTGATTGAAATCAGATGGCACGGGCGCGGCGGACAGGGAGCGGTTACCTCCGCCGAGCTGGTGGCGAAGGCGGCTATCGACGAGGGCAAGCATGCCCAGGCGTTTCCCGCCTTCGGCGCGGAGCGGAGGGGGGCGCCGGTGGTGGCCTTCGTCAGGATAAGCGGCGACGAGCCCATCCGGGTGAGGGCCGAAATCGCCACCCCCGATATCGTGGTGGTTCTCGATCCCAGCCTGCTCAGGGTGGTGGATGTCGCCGGTGGGCTGAAGGCGGACGGGATCCTGGTGGCGAACACCAAGAAGACCCCGCAGCAGGTCAAAGACGAGTTCGGCTTCACCGTGAAGGTGGCCGCGGTTGACGCCACCACCATCGCCAAGGAGCTGTTGGGGGTCAACATCGTCAACACCTCCATGATAGGGGCGCTGCTTAAGGCGACCGGGGTGGCCAAGGTGGATTCCCTGCTGGAGCCGCTCAGGCATCGCTTCGGCCGTCTGGCGGACAGAAACATAGACGCCATGAAGCGGGCTTATGATGAAACCGTGGTAAAGGAGGAGTAAGTGGCTAAACCAGAAGGAGAATTGACCTGGAGGGACCTGGAGATCGGTGCCATAGTCACCGAGCCGGGAAACGCCAGACAGAATGAAACCGGGACCTGGCGGTCGGAGAGACCGATAATAGACCTGGACAAGTGCAACCAGTGCGGGCTGTGCTATATCTACTGCCCTGACGCCGCCATAGAGATGAACGACGAGGGCTATCCGGAAAGGCTGATGTTTTTCTGCAAGGGATGCGGCATCTGCGCCGTGGAGTGTCCCACCAAGGCTATCACCATGGTGGATGAGGAAGGAGAGGAGGCAGCATGACCGAGAAACGAATAGGAATCGAGGTCTCCCAGGCTATCGCCGTGGCGGCCCGGATGGCTGATGTCGATGTGGTATCCGCCTATCCCATCACCCCCCAGACCCACATCGTGGAGGGCATCGCCGAGATGGTGGCCGATGGCGAACTGAACGCCAACTACATCCCCGTGGAGTCCGAGCACTCGGCGATGAGCGCCTGCCTGGGCTCGGCGGCGGTCGGGGCGAGGACATTCACCGCTTCCGCCGGGCAGGGGTTGGAGCTGATGCACGAGGTGCTCTATGTCGTCTCGGCGATGCGGCTGCCGCTGGTTATGGCGGTGGCTAACCGCGCCCTTTCCTCACCGATAAGCATCTGGGGCGACCACTCCGATGTCATGGCGGTGCGCGATACCGGCTGGATACAGATATTCGCCGCCGACGGCCAGGAGACATTCGATAATGTCCTCTGCGCCTTCCGCATCGGCGAGGACCGCCGGGCGCTGCTGCCGGTGATGGTTCACCTGGACGGCTTCTTCCTGACCCACATGATCGAGGCGGTGCGCATTCCGGAGCAGTCCGCGGTGGACAGGTTCCTGCCCGCCTTCGATTACCCCCTGCCCCTGGACCCGGCCCAGCCGGTGAGCATGGGGTGCATGGGCGCGCCCGATATCTACACCGAGGCCAAGAAGGCGCAGCAGGAGGTGCTGACGGCGTCCAAAGAGGTGGTTCTGGACGCCTGGAAGGAGTTCAAGGATACCTTCGGGCGCAGCTACTCGCCGGTGGAGGGCTACCGCAATGAGGACGCCGAGGTGCTCCTGCTGGCTATGGGCAGCTTCAGCGAGACGGCGATGACCGCCGTGGACGCCCTGCGCAAGGAGGGCAAACAGGTTGGGTTGATAACCCTGCGCCTGTGGCGCCCCTTCCCCTTCCCTGAGCTTCGCCAGATGGTGAAAGACGCCGAGACCCTGATAGTACTGGACAGAGCCATCTCCTTCGGCGGGCCGGGCGGACCGGTCTGCTCCGAGGTCAAGGCGGCGCTCTACGGCGAGGAGAAGAAGCCCAAGGTGGTCGGCTTTGTCGGCGGCCTGGGCGGGAGAGCCATCCCGCCGGAGGGCTTCAAGGAGATAATCAACCGGGGTATAGAGGTCGCCGAGAAGGGCAGCGACAACGAATTCGAGATGTACGGGGTGAGAGAATAATGGCAGACTATGTCACTTTCGGCAAACGGACGGTAACCACAGAAGAATACTTCACCGCCGGCCATCGGGCATGCCTGGGCTGCGCCGAAGCCCTGGCGGTGAGGCTGGCATGCAAGGCGCTGGGCAAGGATGTCATCATGGTCAGCGCCACCGGCTGTATGGAGGTGGTGTCATCGGTGCACCCCCAGACCGCCTGGACCGTTCCCTGGATTCACACCCTGTTCGAGAATACCGGGGCGGTAGCCTCCGGCATAGAGGCCGGCAGGAAGATAATGCAGGCCAAGGGCAAGGGCCAGATTAAAGATGCCAAGGTGGTGGTCTTCGCCGGCGACGGCGCCACCAGCGATATCGGGCTTCAGGCGCTGTCCGGCGCCCTGGAGAGAGGGCATGACATGCTCTACATCTGCCTGGATAACGAAGCCTACATGAATACCGGCATCCAGCGCTCCTCGGCGACGCCCTACGGCGCCTCCACCACCACCGCTCCCGCCGGCAAGGAGAGCATCGGGCAGGTTACCTGGAAGAAGAACATGCCCGCCATCGCCGCCGCCCACGATATACCCTATGTCGCCACCGCCTGTCCCAGCTACCCCTTCGACCTGATGGCGAAAGTGACCAAGGCGGCTGAAATAAAGGGACCCAGCTATCTTCACATCCTTTCGGCATGCCCCACCGGGTGGCGCTGCCCGCCGGAGGTGGCTATCAAGGTGGGCCGCCTGGCGGTGCAGACCAGGATATTCCCCCTCTACGAGATAGAGAACGGCCGCTACAAGATGGGGCCGGGGGGAGGCAAGGCGAAACCCGTGGAGGAATACCTCAAATTGCAGGGGCGCTTCCGGCACCTTTCCGAGGAGACCATAGCCCAGATTCAGCGGCGGGTGGACGAGGAGTACGCCAGGCTGGAAAAGAAAGCCGCCGCCGATAAAGAGGCTTAAAACGCCGCCGCGATGAGCATCCCCTCGCCTGCGGCTGGCTTGACCGTGAGCAGAGGGGTCTGCTATATTTTTCGTTGCGGGGTGTAGCGCAGGTGGTTAGCGCGCAGCGTTTGGGACGCTGAGGTCGGAGGTTCGAGTCCTCTCACCCCGACCATTTCTCTTATCCCCCAAGCCCCTCGCAGGGCGCCTGAGGCTCGCCAGAGTCAAAATCAGGGCGTTTTCACGCCTGACAGGTGTAATCCCCCTATCGGTCATAAAAAGAGCTGGGTATCCTCGCTAATTAAGAGATACCCAGCTTTGTGATAATCCGAAGTTTTTCGGCTGTCGGCGGTTAGCTCTTTCCTATTCTGAACATCTTGGTTCCGCATGAGGGGCAGACACCCTGCGTCGCCGGTTTGCCGTTCTTCATAGTGATGCTCTTGGCATCCTTCATTTCCTTCTTGGCACGACACTTCACGCAATATGCTTGCATTAAGATTACCTCCCTTTCTATGGATGGTAAGTGTGATATTAACCCACACCTTCGGGTAATGTCAATAGCCT
>CAYLMC010000013.1:0-17583 GCA_964384865.1 uncultured Dehalococcoidales bacterium
GGGCGGACGACTATGTCACCAAGCCGTTCAGCCACCTGGAGTTGCTGGCCAGGGTTCGGCCGATACCCCCGAAGCGGGGGATAAAGCCCATCCGGAAGCCAGGCCGGAGAGCGATATGAAGAACACGCCGCAGAACAGGCCTCAGAACACGCCGCAGAGCAAGCCGGAAGCCAGGCCGGAAAGCCGGCCCCAGCCGGCGAAGTCCGCGGTGGAGAAGGCATCGGACATGGAGGCTCAGCTGGCCCTGGCGGATGAGATGGCCAAGGTGGTCATCTCCAGCACCGAGATAAGCGAGCTTTTCCAGAGGGCGGCCCTGGCGCTGAAGGACTATGTGGACCTGGACTGGGCGGCTGTAGCCCTCCTCGATATCGCCGGGGACAGCATACACCTGTCCCGGCTTTCCCCCAGCATAAACTCTTCCTGGGACCTGGGGACCACCCTGGTCCTGCCCGGCACCCCCCTGGAGAAGATGATGCAGGCCAAGAGCGCCGTAATCGAACCGGACCTGAGCCAGGAGAGCCAGTTCTGGACCAGCGTCTTCTTCCTCAAACAGGGGATGAGGTCGGTGGTGCACATGCCGCTGTTCTCCAAGCGGGAGGTGTTCGGCGCCCTCATCGTGGGCAGCCGCCGCCCCTTCGCCTACCGGGAGCAGGAGCTGAAGCTACTGAAGTTCGCCGTCTGCCAGATGGCGGCGCCCATCGAGACCGCCAGGATGGATATCCAGAAGAGCAAGATAACCGAGACCGAGGCCGCCATGGATAAGCTCATCGGGGTGATATCCGGCAGCAGAGATATAGCTCGGTCTTTCCCCACCTTCGCCCAGGAGCTGAAGGGTATGGTGGAGTTCGACCGCTGCGCCATCACCATGGTGCGGGGCAAGCTGGTGCAGGTCTTCGCCCAGTATCCCGCCGAGGAGGAGTCAGAGGAGGGCGGCAAGGAGGCCATCTGCCTTCTCAAGGGCTCTCCCCTGGAGTGGCTCCAGGAGAACAAGGTGACCCACATAGAATCCGACCTGAGCCAGCAGCGGCAGTTTATTATGGATAACATGCGCCTCAAGGACGGCTTGAGGTCTGAGATACGCGTCCCCATGTTCGCCCAGGGCGAGGTTTTCGCCGCCCTGGAGCTGAGCAGCGAGCAGCCCAATGCCTTCACAGAGAAAGAGAAGGCATTGCTGGAGCGGCTGGCGGCTATGCTGTCGGCGCCCATCGAGAACAGCGGGCTGCGCGACCTGGAAGAGGAGACGCTGGCGTTCATCAACGCCGCCAGCCACGAGCTGAAGACTCCGCTGACATCGGTGGTCGCCTCCTCCGGGCTGCTGTCCGAGGAGCTGCAGAAGCTGCCGGACTGCGTGGAGAAGCAGCTCATTCAGAGCATTATAGACGGCGCTCGCTCACTGGAGAGCCGGCTGGTACGGCTGCTGGAGCTGGCCCAGCTGCGCACCCGAACCCTGAGTTTGGAGGGCGAGTCGCTGGAGCTTAAACAGACGCTTAAAGATTTAACCGCTCGGCTGCTGCCCCAGGTTCAGGCCAAGGGGCAGGTGCTGGTGATGGAGATACCGGCCGGCGAGCTCTATGCCGAGGGCAACCGGCAGCGTGTGGAGCAGGTGCTGGGCACCATGTTCTCCAACGCTGTCGAGGCTACCCCTCAGGGAGGCTCCATAACTGTACGTGCCATCGAGCAGGACTGCGATGTGGTGGTGGAGGTCAAGGACAGCGGCAACGGCTACTCCGCGGAGGAGCAGGCGCGCCTGTTCGAGGTCTATCACCTGGCTGAAGCCGACCGCCACTTCCTCCCCGACCTGAGGCTGGCGCTGGCTAACGCCAGACAGCTGATAAAGCTGCAGGGAGGGGAGATGTGGGTGGAGAGCGAGCCCGGCAAGGGCAGCACTTTCGCTTTCTCCCTGCCCAAGGCGGTTACAGAGTAAATAGACCCAATCCGGGTATTCTTCAGCCCGCAGCCTTCTTCCCTGGCAGGCTGCGGGCTTTTCCATGTCCGTTACCTTCTTCCGGCGAGAGATCGTCCAGAGTCGGCAGGGTGAAGGAGAACCTGCTCCCGTGACCGAGACGGCTCTTCACCGATATCTTCCCCCGGTGGGCTTCCACTATCTGCTGGCATATCGCCAGCCCCAGCCCCAGCCCGCCGAACCGCTGGCGGTCCTGCTCGACGCGGTGGTAGGGCCGGAATACCTTTTCCTGCTCCTCCTCGGACAGCCCCTCCCCCCGGTCCTCCACCACGATGGTCGCCCGGCCGTTTTTGGCTCTGGCGCGGATGGTGATGTCGCTGCCCTCGGCGCTGAACTTGGTGGCGTTGGAGATGAGATTGGTGAGCACCTGCTCCAGGCGGTGGCGGTCGCCGTTGACCGTTAGGGTCTCCTGGGGCAGGTCCAGGACGATGGACTGACCCTTCTTTTTGAGAAGCTCCCGGTTCTGGCGGGCTATCCTCTTTATGGTGGCCAGGATGTCCATGGGCAGGGGGGTGATGGTGAAGGCGCCCACGGTGTACCGCGCCAGGTCCAGCAGCTCGTCCAGGCGTGACGCCAGGGTTTCGGCGCCGCTTATTATCAGGTCGGTGAGCTCGTGCTCCGGGCGCTCTTCGCCGCTGGGGAGGATATCCCTGAGGAGCATGGCGGAGGCGAGCAGGGGGGTGAGCGGCGTGCGCAGCTCGTGAGCGAGGACATTGATGGAGCGTCCCCGCACCCTCTTCTCCTCCTCTAACTCCTGGCGGTGCTTTTTCTCTGCCTGGTAGAGCTTATGCATCCTCTTCTCCATCTTCTTGCGCTCGGTGATATCTAAGAGGGAGCAAACGCTCTGCCCTGTTCCCGGAATAATATCAACGGTGAGCAGGGTATCTTTTACCTCGCCCACTCTATTGATGAACTGGAATTCATACCTGTTGGGTGCGGTGCCAGCGTTCTTCCTGCGCTGGCAGTGATACTGCTTCATCCTCTCCAGGTCTTGCCTGGATACGAGTTCCGTCCAGCTTTTTTTGCCTTCTATCTTCTTCTTGGAGTATCCGGAGATCCTTTCAAACTCGGTATTCATTAGGGAGATGGTGGTGTCTTCATCGATGATGGCCATGGCCATCCCCGTGTTTTCGAAGACGGCGCGATATTTCTTCTCCGACTCCCGCAGCGCCTTCTCCATCTTCTTGCGCTCGGTGATTTCGGCCTGGAGTTCGGCTATCAGCTGCTCTTTGGTCTTTTCTTCGTTTGTCATCTCTGCCTCCTGAGGCGGGGGTGCCGGCTCATCCCGGGCTGGTTTCCGTGCTGTTGGTCGGGGTTTTCAGCATGTGGTCGAACACCCCCAGGAACTCCCGGAGCATGCTCAGCTTGTCCTCCCGCTGGCGGTGCTCGTTTCTCAGCTCTTCGTCGCCTTCGTGCTTCAGCAGCGCCTTGAGCCGGGATACCTCGGCTTGCTCCATGACATAGCCCTGGTACAGCCTGTCCCGCATCAGCATGGCGCTGATCGTCATGTTGGGGGAGAGGGACACGGATGCCGTCTCTGCCCCGGCGGGTGGGGGAGCCTTCGGCGCGTGCTTGTCCTCTATGGATTCCAGGGTATCTATCAGCCGCATCAGCGCCTGCCCCGTCGGGGTGGGCTGGAGGATATAGTCCTGTTCGGGGTCTATGGTCTCGGTGGCGAAGCCCCTCTTTACCAGGTGGGTGCGGTACCTGTCGAAGTCCCGCGACGCCAGCCTGAGCTGGGACTGCATCCTGGCCTCCGGGGCGGTGCCCATTTTCAGCATATCGCGGATAATCTGCATATCGGTTCGTTTCTGGTTCATTTCATTCCTCCTTTAAAAGGTGACCGGCTCTATGACGCAATCGAGGACATAGTTTCCCGGCTGGACGAGGTCGTCCACGGCTATGGTGATGGCCAGGTCCGGGGTCTGGTTGGCCTCGTTGGTCGCCAGGGTGAACACCCATCTGTTGATGTCGGACTGGACCACGCCGCTGGCGCCGTCGTTGCCCTGGATGGTGGCGGTGAGCCCGCCGGGGGTGTCTATATCTATCTGTAGGTCGAGCGGCTGGTCGCTCTTGTTGACCAGCGCCAGGTTGACATTGAACTTGTCGCCGATGTTCGCCTGGACGGGAGCCTTGAAGGCGGTGCCGTCATCGCTGACGATGACGCGCCCGGCGTCGGCCTCGCTGACCGAGCCGCCCATCACTCCCAGGGCTTGCTCCACGGTGGTGGCGACACTGGCGGCTATCCCCTCGCCGTCGCTGTCCATCAGCTGGCCTACATTGTCGGCAACGGCAGGACCGGCGGCGCCGGCGCCCACGGCGGCCAGCGCCAGGCAGGCCATGATGATGAAGAACCGGCGGGGCAGCCGCTTCCTCTGCGGGGTCTCGATTGTGGGCTGGATTTCTTCTTCCGTGGTGGGTGGGGTATCCTCTGACGGGGGTCGGCTGCTGTCTATCATTTCAGTGCCCTCCTTTAATCTGTTAAGTCCAGGATAGGAGGGCGGCATAACACCGATATCACGGGGGTGGGTGGGGATGTAACAATGGGGTTACAGAGTGGTGATAGGGGAGGGGTGGTGCAATAAAAAAGCCTTCCCTTTTCAGGGGAAGGCTATGGGGGGTCGTCTGTTTTGATTATTATATCGGGGCGGCGACGGTGAGGGTGGTGCCCTTGCCGGGGGCGGACTCCAGCTCCAGGCTGCCGCCGAGGAGCTGCACCCGCTCCCGTATCCCCGCCAGCCCCAGCTTGCCGGCATGGGGCAGGTCGGCGAGGCTCTGCGGGGGCTGGAAGCCGATGCCGTCGTCGCTTATCACCAGGCGTATATTGCCGTCGTCGAACACCAGCCTGACCTCCGCCTGGGACGCCTGGGCGTGCTTGGCGGTGTTGCGCAGCGCCTCCTGGACGATGCGGAATAGGGTCAGCTCAGCCTCCGGGGGTAAGCGGCGCTCCTCCCCCTCCACCTTGAGGGTGGCGTCTATGCCGTATTCTTTCTTCAGCTCCCCGGTGACCCATTCCAGCGCCGGCAGCAGCCCCAGGTCGTCCAGTATGGAGGGCCTCAGGTCACGGCTGAAGCGGCGCACCTCGCGGAGGACATCCCTTATCTCCTCGTAGAAGCCCCACAGGGCTTTGGCCTCCCTGACCGGCATTTTCGCCTCCTCGCCGAGGAGGTTGTCCAGCTGGTGAAGCAGGGCGATGAGGGTCTGGGCGGTGCTGTCGTGGAGCTCGCGGGCGATGCGCTTGCGCTCCTCCTCCTGCGCCCTGGTTATCTCCTTGAGGTAATAGTGCAGGTTCTCCTGGAGCCGCTTCTCCTCGGTGATGTCTCTGGCGATGTTCTGGAAGGCGACTATCTTGCCGTCGCTGAAGATGGGGCTGGTGGTTATCTTCAGGGTGGCTTCGCCGCCGTCCTGGCGCACCAGGTGCTGCTCGTAGGGCTGCTCTAGGGACTCGTCCCTTATCAGCTTGCGCAGCACTTCTTTGGCCAGCCTCAATCCCTCTTTGGAGAGGAAGGTGCGGATGTTCTCCTTGGTGAGCTCGGCGGCGCTGAGCCCGGTGAGCTTCTCGGCGGCTTTGTTGGCCTTGAGGATGTCGCCGGCGAGGTCGTGCACCCAGATGGCGTCCAGGGCGGCCTCGAACAGCTCGCGGTAGCTCCGCTCCGACTCCTTCAGCGCCTCCTCGGTCCTCTGGCGCTCGATGATTCTGCCCAGCCTCCCCGCCACCACATCTATCAGCCGCCGCTCCTCTTTGAGGAAGGGGCCCTCGTCTCCCTCCGGCCTCTCCTCCAGGTAGTTGACCGACACCGTGCCCGCCTTCTTGCCGTGCACCTTGATGTCCGCGGACTGCTTCCAGCGGCTCTCCTGGTAGTTGGCGGTCTGGAAACTCTGCTTGCGGACGGTGACCCGGGCACAGGCGATATCGGAGTGCTGCCAGGCTGACGGGAGGGTGTTGGCTATCTCCTGGTATATCTCCTCCAGGGTTATCCCCGGCCTCTGGGCGATGTTGACCTCATCGTAGAGGCACTGCAGCTCCTTGACGCGCTCGTTGAGGGCCGCCTCCGCCTTCTTGCGGCGGGTGATGTCCTCCAGGGTCTCTATGGCGCCGGTTATCTCCCCATTTGGGTCCCGGATGGGGCTGGCGGTGAAGTGGAGCCACTTCCCCTTCCCCAGCTCCGGGTAGTAGCCCTCGGCTTCGTAGGCGCCGGCTATCAGGGGGGACTTGCGGGACCGGCCCTGGTAGTATGCGTCCAGCTCTTTCGCCGAGGCGCCGTCCACTATCAGGTCCGCCATCACCGGCCTCTTTTCCGGCCAGAACGCCCGCCACTGCCCGTCGGTGCCTATCACGTCCCTTTTCTTGATGCCGGTGAGGGCTTCCAGGGCGATGTTCCAGTGAGTAACCCTGTGCTGGCTGTCGATCACGAACGATGGAATAGAGGTGCCGTCCACTATCTTAGCCAGCATCTCCTTGTGCGCTCTGTCCGTAGCCATATGGGTTCCCTTTCTCCGGGTGGGGTTTAGGTCAGCTCTTCCAGGGTGAACCAGCCGAATTTAAGCGCCTTTATCACCGCCTCGGTGCGGGAGCCCACCCCCAGCTTGTTGAAGATGGTGGCCAGGTGGCTCTCGATGGTTCTGGCGCTCAAGTGAAGCTCGTCGGCGATGTCGCTGTTGCCCATCCCCTTTGCCGCCATCTTGAGGATGGCTATCTCCCGCTTGGTGAGCAGGTCCGAAGCGTGCCCCCCGCCCGACTCCACCCCGCTCTGGCGCATGCGCTCCATCACCTTGCATGCCACCGCCGGGTGCAGCACCGCCTCCCCCTTGTTGACCGTCTCGATGGCCTCCACCAGCTCGCGGCCGCTGATGTCTTTGAGAAGGTAGCCGGCGGCGCCTGCCTCCAGCAGGGGGAAGATGTACTGCTCGTAGTCGTAGGCGGTCAGTATCAGTATCGTCGCCGAGGGCTGGTTCGCCTTTATCTGCTTGGTGGCCTCTATGCCGTTCAGCTTGGGCATGGCGATGTCCATGATGACCACATCGGGCTTGAGCCTCTGCGCCATCTCCACCGCCTCCGCGCCGTCGCTGGCCTCGCCGACGACCTCCAGCGTGTCCTCGCGCTCCAGGAACTGGCGCACGCTCTCCCGCACCACCACATGGTCTTCGGCAATGAGAATGGTGATCTTTTTCATCGGATATCCTTCCTCTCGCCCGATGCCGGCATACTCGGCTCGCTGGCTAGATTTTAGACCATTCGGAGGCTTTCCTCAACCGCCGCCGAAATACCCGTCCCGGTATAGGTGAAATCCCCATCGGAAAGGGCAGGTTTTCCCCCAGCCAGTCATGGGCACGATACGGATGCCGCCGCGCCCGCCTGGGGGTAGACTAAAGATGGAGAAAAGAGGAAAGGAGGCTGGAAAATGGGAGTTAGAGCTTACTTACTGGTTGATGTTGCTGATGACATGGAGCAGCAGGACTTCATCTCCTCGATAAGGAACCTGGAGGAGATGCCCAGCGTGGACTTCGTTGACCCCGTCATCGGCAGAAACGACATCATGGTGATGGTGGATGCTCCGGTTACCGTAGAGGCCACGGCCAGCAAGATTCGAGCCAAGGACTGGGTCAAGAAGGTGGAGATTCTGCGCATCGTCAGCATGTTCGAGCGTCACCGCGCCACCAAGCAGGAGCTTCTCAAAGCCCTGGCGCGAAGCGGAGTGTAAACCGCTGTGATGAGAAAACATTGTCATGAAAGCATGAAAGGAGGTAATTATGGTTGTTGAAACCGCAACCCGGAAGAAGCTGGACTTCGAAGCCATCGATGAGATAGTCCACGAGCACAATGTGGAGCCGGGCGCCGTTATTCCCATTCTGCAGGACATTCAGGACACCTACGGCTATGTCCCCCCGGCGGCTATCCAGCGCATAGCCGATAACATGAATGTCTCCGCCAGCGAGATATACGGCATAGTTACCTTCTATTCCCAGTTCCGGACTGAGCCTCAGGGCAAGTACCTGATCAAGGTCTGCCACGGCACCGCCTGCCATCTCTGCGGCGCGGACATGGTGGCGGAGACCCTGGCGCAGGCTGTGGGCGCCAAAGAGGGCGCGACCAGCGAGGACGGCCTGTTCACCGTGGAGCGGGTCGCCTGCCTGGGCTGCTGCAGCCTGGCCCCGGTCATGATGGTCAACGGCGAAGCCTATGGTAGACTTACCCCCGACACAATTGGTAAAATAATAACGGAGTTCCGCAAAAAGGAAGCATCTGTTCCCGCATAACCCTATCGGCGGGTGCCGAAGTTCAGAGGGGAGCACTTATGTCCGCGAAGAAGAGCCATAGCTGGCAAGTGAAAGTTGGTCTTGCCTCCTGCGGTATAGCCGCTGGGGGCAGGAAGGTATATGAGACCCTACAGGGCCAGCTGGAGGGCAAGGGTATCGATATAGAGCTGACCCAGACCGGCTGCATCGGCATGTGCTACAACGAGCCGCTGATAGAGATATCCGCGCCGGGGAAGGGCAGCACCTTCTACGGCAAGGTTGAGCCGGAGCAGGTGGAGCGCATAGTCGCCGAGCACCTCGTCGGCGGCGAGCCCGTCGCCGAGCTGGCCGTCCCCGAGGAGGAGCTGACCTCCCTGCTGGGCAGGCAGAAACGCATCGTGCTGCGCAACTGCGGCGTCATCGACCCGGAGGCCATAGATGATTACCTGGCCGCCGGCGGCTATAAAGCCATCAAGAAAGCCCTCACCGAGATGTCCCCCCAGCAGGTGATAGACGAGATAACCGCATCGGGGCTGCGGGGTCGGGGAGGCGCCGGCTTCCCCACCGGCGTCAAGTGGGGCTTCGCCAACAAGGCCGCCGGCACCGAGAAGTATATTATATGCAACGCCGACGAGGGCGACCCCGGCGCTTTCATGGATAGAAGCGTCCTGGAGGGCGACCCGCACAGCGTGATAGAGGGGATGCTCATCGCCGGCTTCGCCATCGGCGCCACCGAGGGCTATATCTACTGCCGCGCCGAGTACCCTCTGGCCATTCAGCGCCTGGAGATAGCCCTGGCTGAAGCCAGAGAGGCGGGCTACCTGGGAGCGGGCATCCTGGGACAGGGCTTCGATTTCGACATCAAGATAAGGCAGGGCGCCGGCGCCTTCGTCTGCGGCGAGGAGACGGCGCTGATAGCCTCCATAGAGGGGCGGCGGGGGATGCCCCGCTTCCGGCCTCCCTTCCCGGCCAACTCCGGGCTGTGGGGGCGCCCCACCAACATCAACAATGTGGAGACGCTGGCCAACATCGCCTGGATCGTCAACAACGGCGCGGGCGCCTATAACGCCTACGGCACCGAGAAGAGCAAGGGAACCAAGGTATTCGCCCTGGCGGGCAAGGTGGCTCGCGGCGGGCTGATAGAGGTCCCTATGGGCATCTCAATACGGGAGATAGTGTTCGACATCGGGGGCGGCACCTCCAGCGGGCTGGAGTTCAAAGCCGTCCAGATGGGCGGCCCCTCCGGCGGCGTCATCCCCGCCAGCCTGGCCGACACCTCGGTGGACTATGAATCGGTAACCAAGACCGGAGCCATCATGGGCTCCGGCGGCATGATAGTGATGGACGAGGAGAGCTGTATGGTGGACATCACCAAGTTCTTCCTCAACTTCACCCGCGACGAGTCCTGCGGCAAGTGCACCTTCTGCCGCATCGGCACCCTGCGCATGCTGGAGGTGCTGGAGCGCATCAGCAAGGGCGAGGGCCGGGACGGCGATATAGAGCGGCTGGAGGAGCTGGCCGGGAATGTGAGGCGGGCCTCGCTGTGCGCCCTGGGAGGCACGGCGCCCAACCCGGTGCTGACTACCATCAAGTACTTCCGCGAGGAGTACGAAGAGCACATCCATGACAAGAAGTGCCGCGCCAAGCGGTGCCCGGCGCTGATTACCTATGAGATCGTCGCGGAGAAGTGCCCCGGCTGCGGGCTGTGCCTGAAGTACTGTCCCACCGCAGCCATCTCCGGCGAGAAGAAGAAGCCCTATGTTATCGACCAGGATAAGTGTATCCGCTGCGGTCTGTGCCTGAACACCTGTCGCCTGGAAGCGATAACCGTACATTAAGGAGCACCAATGGCCAAGGTTTCCCTGACATTAGACGGCAAGAAGATAAAGATAGAGGCCGGCACCACCATCCTGGAGGCTGCCCAGCAGCAGGGGATAGAGGTGCCCACCCTGTGCCACGACCCTCGCCTCAAGCCCACCGCCGCCTGCCGCCTGTGCTTGGTGGAGGTGGAGGGAGCCCGCGGGCCGATGCCGGCGTGCTCTACACCGGTGGCCGAGGGCATGGTGGCACGCACCCGCACCGAGGACCTGGCCGGCATCCGGCGCATGGCGCTGGAGCTGCTCCTCTCCGACCACTACGGGGACTGCATCGCCCCCTGTAAGCTGGCCTGCCCGGCGGGGGTGGATGTCCAGGGCTATATCGCCCTGATAGCCAACGGCCAGTACCAGGAGGCGGTCAAGCTGATTAAGCAGAGCCTGCCCCTTCCCCTGGTCATCGGTCGGGTTTGCCCCCGCTTCTGTGAGGAGAAGTGCCGTCGCAACCTCCTGGAGGGCCCCGTTGCCATAGACGCCCTGAAGCGCTTCTGCGCCGATTATGATATCGCTCAAGACCACCCCTACACCCCCCGGCCCAAGCCGGCTACGGGGCACAAGATAGCCGTCGTCGGCGGCGGCCCCGCCGGACTTTCGGTGGCCTATTACCTCGCCCTGGAGGGGCACGCGGTTGATATCTTCGAGGCGTCTCCCCATCTGGGCGGTATGCTGCGCTACGGCATCCCGGAGTATCGTCTTCCCAATGAGATACTGGACAGGGAGATTGCCTCCATAACCGGGCTGTGTTGCCAGGTGAAGTGCGGCGTCTCGCTGGGCAAGGACTTCACCGTTGACAGCCTTAAATCTGACGGCTACCAAGCCATATTCGTCGGGCTGGGCGCCCAGGCGAACCAGAAGATGAGAATAGAGGGGGAGGATGCCGCCGGCGTCCTCTCCGGAATAGGCTTCTTACGGGATGTCGCCCTGGGCAAGAAGGTGAAGCTGGGGGACAGGGTGGTGGTCATCGGCGGCGGCAACACCGCCATAGATGTGGCTCGCACCGCCCTGCGGCTGGGCTGTGGGCAGGTGACCATTGCCTACCGCCGCTCCCGCGACGAGATGCCCGCCGCCAAGGAGGAGGTGGACCAGGCGGCGGAGGAGGGGGTCAACATAAAGATTCTGACGGCGCCGCTGGATGTCAGCGCCTGCACCGGAGACGGCACCGGAGCTATGAAGTGCACCCGGATGGTGCTCGGCGAGCCCGACGAGTCCGGCAGGCGGCGCCCGGAGCCGGTGTCCGGCTCCGATTTCGGCCTACAGGCGGACACGGTTATCGCCGCCATCGGGCAGACCCTGGACGGCACCGGGCTGGATAAAGCCGTTGAGCGCACCAAGCGGGGCTATATCAGCATAGATAGTGACACCATGGAGACCTCCCTGGCCGGGGTGTTCTCCGGGGGCGACTGCGCCTCCGGCCCGGCTACTGTAGTGGAGGCTATCGCCGCCGGCAGGCGGGCGGCCCGCTCCATCGGGCAGTACCTGAACGGCCAGCCGATCGTGGCGGAGGCGAAGCCCTATAACTGCCAAAAGGGAGAGCTGGAGGAGATAGACCTCTCCGATTATGATGATGTAAAGAGCATCCCCAGGGCGGAGATGCCCGTCCTGGCGGCTGATAAGAGAAAGAGCAACTTCGACCAGATAGAGCTGGGGCTAAGCCAGGAGACGGCTCGCCAAGAGGCGGAGCGCTGCCTCGCCTGCGGCTGCCAGGATGTGTTTGAGTGTAAGCTGCGCAGCCTGGCCACTGAATATGAAGCCGACGACGCCCACTACGCCGGCCGCAAGCACCGCCTGCGTATAGAGGAGAACCAGCACCCCTTTATACTCAAGGATCCCAACAAGTGCGTCCTGTGCGGGCGCTGCGTGCGCATCTGTGACGAGGTTATGGGGATCAACGCCTGGGGCTTCACCAACCGCGGCTTCGAAACAGTGATAGAGCCGGCGCTGGGGATGCCCCTCTGCGAGACTACCTGCGTCTCCTGCGGGCAATGCGTCTCGTCCTGCCCCACCGGCTCGCTCACCCCCCGTAGCACCCACCTGCCCAAGCAGGGCCCCTGGGACATGGAGACGGTATCCTCCGTCTGTCCCTACTGCGGCATCGGCTGCGATATAGAGCTGGGGGTGGTGGGGGACAAGATAGCCGAGGTCACCTCCCCCCTGGACAGCGTGGTGAACGGCGGCAACCTGTGCCGCAAGGGCTCCTATAACCATGTCTGCTCCGCCGATGTAGAGAGGCTGAAAACCCCCCTCATCAAGCAGGACGGCAAGCTGGTGGCGGCTGACTGGAAGAAAGCCATTGCTCTGGCTAGCGAGGGCTTGAGGCAGGTAGGGGAGAGGAGCGGCGGCGACAGGCTGGCGATCCTGGTCTCCCCGCAGATGACCAACGAGGAGTGCTACCTGGCGCAGAAGCTGGCGCGGGCGGCTCTGGGGAGCAACAACATCGGCAGCCTGGGCGTCCCCGCCGTCAGCCAGGAGCTGGCGCGCAGCCTGGGGCAGAACGCCTCCACCTGCTCGTATAATGATATTCTCGACAGCGACCTCATTCTAACCTTCGGCTCGGACCTGGACGAGGACTACCCCATCACCGGGCTGCAGGTGCGCCAGGCGGTGGATAAGGGCAGCCGCCTGCTCATGTTCGAGCACCGTCCCACCCGCATGGATACCCTGGCGGAGACCATCCTCAAGGTCAACCCCAGGAGGAGCGCCGCACTGCTCAAGGCGGTGCTGAATTATCTGATCACCTATGACCTGACGGACAAGGAATATATCGCCTCCCAGACCGAGGGCTTCAACAGCCTGGCCAAGGAGATGAAGCGATACCCCCTGGAGAACATCGCCGATTCCCTGTGGGTCAAGCCCACCAAGATTATAGACGCCTTACACCTCTACCTGCGCGCCCAGAGGCCGGTGATAATCATCGACGCCGACACCATCAGCGCCGAGGACATCATCCTGATAACCGACCTGGCGCTGCTTACCGGCAACATCGGCCGCCAAGGCGCCGGCATAATCGCCCTGCACGGCGGCGGCAACGCCCAGGGTCTGATAGATATGGGGATAACCCCGGACTATCTCCCCGGGCAGCAGCCCATCGTCGATGCGGCGGTCAGGGACGGCATCGAGTCCGCCTGGGGCAAGCCCCTGCCTGCCGGTGAGGGGAGGGGAGCGATAGACATCGTGGAGGGGATAGAGAGGGGGGAGATTCACGGCGTCCTCCTCCTCGGCGGAGATGCCGTCGGGGCGGTGGGAGACGCTATACTGGAGGTGCCCGTTTTCTCGGTGCTGGTTGATACCGCCCGGCCGGATAAGCCTCCCTACTCCGATGTTGTTCTTCCCGGAGCCACCTTCTCCGAAAGCGAGGGTACTTATACCAACTGCGAGCGCCGCATCCAGCGGCTCCACCGTGCCATAGCCCCGCCGGGGGGCAAGGCGAACTGGGAGATTATCACCGCCCTGTCCGGCGCCCTGGGCTACCCCATGAAGTACCGCTCCGTGGCCGGCATTGAGCGCGAAATCGCCCGGCTGCTCCCCGTCCTCAAGGCGGGCAAGAAGGCCGGCGGCTACCCCAAGGCCGGCGCCCAGTGGCCCTTCCTGAGACGGGGCAAGCTCGATTTGAAGCACGGCCTGGAGCGCCTGCGCCTGGCCGAGTCCGGCGGCTACCCGGCTTCGGGCTCGCTGTCCAGATTGCCCTGACGAAGCCCCGGTTTTATTGACCCTGAAGCCTCGCCTGTGCTATATTATTACCGGACGGACGAGACGGATATATGGAAATTACCTGGCTAGGGCACTCCTGCTTCAGAATCAAAAACAACCCCGTTACCATCATTACCGACCCCTATGCGCCGGATATCGGCTACTGCCTGGGCAAACCCACCGCCCACATCGTGACCGTGAGCCACCAGCACCCGGGGCACTCGTATGCCGAGGGCGTCGGCGGCGAGCCGCGGCTGGTCACCGGGCCCGGCGAGTACGAGATAAGCGACGTCCTCATCATGGGGGTAGCCACCTTCCACGACAACAAGAAGGGCGCGGACCGGGGCAAGAACACCGTCTATGTGATTGATGTGGGTGGGGTGTCGGTATGCCACCTGGGCGACCTGGGGCATGTCCTCACCGCCGAGCAGGTGGAGGAGATGGAAAATGTGGATGTCCTCCTGCTGCCGGTGGGTGGGGTATCCACCATAGACGCCGCCAGGGCGGTGGAGGTGGTGCGCCAGATTGAACCCCAGATAATCATCCCCATGCACTACAAGACCGAGGCGGTGAAGCGCGACCTGGCCCCGGTGGGGAAGTTCCTCAAGGAGATAGGGGTGGAGGAGTCAGAGCCCCTGCCCAAGCTCACCGTGAACAAGACCAGCCTGCCCGCCACCACCCAGGTAACCCTGCTCAAGTACTAGGGCTTTTTAGCGCCCTTCATCAGCATCATCACTACGACCACCAGCAATACCACCACAGAAAGCAGCGCCCCCAGCGTGTATTTCATCCAGTCCCCATCCGTGGCTTGAGCTATCGGCGACGATGATTCCGGCTGAGGCGGCTGGGGCGGCTGCTCCGCTTGCGTGTCCGCCAGCGACCCCATCATCAGCGGTGGTGCCTCCGTGGTGAAGGCGCTGACGGCGCTCCAGGCGCTGTGGCTATCGGCGTTGACCGCCCGTATCTTCCAGTAATAGGTGGTGTTCAGGGACAGGTCTATATTGCATTCCCAGGCGGTGCACACCAGGGCGTAGTCGCCCGTCCTGAGGACGATGGTGTTGGCCAAATCGGGGTCGGAGCAGACCACCAGCTCGTATCCGTCCGCACCGGCGATGGCTTCCCACTGGAACAGGGGGCGGGTGGGCGCGCCGCTGGCGCCGAAGGCGGGGTTGAGGAGCTGCGGTGCAGCGGCTTCAGTGCCCAGGATGGTGGTGAACGACCACTCCTGCGACCACGGGCTGAGCACCGGGTCGTTCGCCCGCGCCCGCCAGTAATAAGTGGTGGCTGGCTCCAGGTCAGGCAGCTGGGTTGAACTGGCTTCGACATCGCCCTCGAATCCGGCGGCGATATCGTAGAAATTGGCGTCGTCGTCCAGCTGCCACTGGTAGCCGGTGGCTCCGCCCAGCGTCTCCCAGTCCAGGGTGACGCCGCTGATATCGTTGTCTATCATCGTCCCGATTCCGGGCGCTTCGTCCGCCGGCGAGGTCAGTGTCACCGGCGCCGTCAGGGTATCGGTCAGGGCCATCAGCCTGTCGTTGCTGGTGTCCATAGCCCACAGACGGTCGCCGTCGGCGTGCAGCTTTACCAGGGTGACCCCGTCGTCCAGACCCCGGGTCAGGGACTGGAAGGTCGGCCCCGAGCCGTAGGTGGGGTTGAGGGAGCGCTCCATACCGCTGTCGGCGTCGGCGTTGGCGCCGTAGAGGCTGCCGCCATCCGATGCCGCCATGTGCTTGATTATGGCGTCGGTGGGGTCGTCTATGTTCTCCCACTCCGTGTCGCTGCCGATGACGAAGCGGTAGATGCCGGCGCCCAGGGTATCGCTGGCGGCATAGACGGTGCCGTTGTCCCCGAAACCGGGGTCGAACAGGACGCTCACCGAGTTGGTGAGGGGGGCGGAGGAGGCATCCGGCGGCAGGGGCTGGAAGGAATCGCCGTTGTCGTCCGACCAGTAAACCCAGCCGGCGATGTTGCCCACCAGTATGTTCCCGTCCTCGCCGTAACCGGGCGAAAGTGCCAGGGATGTCATCTGCTGGCCCCCCACCTCCACCGGGGTGGAGAAGCGCGAGCCGCTGCTGGTGGTGTGATACACCAGCCCGTCGGCGCCGTCGAAGCCGGTGAAGACTATGGTGCTGTCGTCCACCGCCGCCCAGGCGTCTATATCGTAGGGGGGCTCCTCGGGGTCGGCGAAGCTCTGGGCGCCGTCTGCGGAGCGCCACATCGCCGGGTCGCCGCCGCTTTCGCCGGCCAGGAACACCACCTGGCTGTCGTCCCCGTATAGCGGGGAGAGCGTCACCATGCTGAAGTTGTCTACTTGCGGCAGGTCGCTTGAGAACACCCTCTGCCACCTGCCTCCGTCGTTCAGGGTGCGCCACAGGCTGTACTCGCCGCCGCCGAAGGTGAGCAGGAACAGGCTGCCGTCCTGGCCGTTTTCCGGTGAGACGGCGAAGTCCACCAGGGAGTCGATAACTGTGTCTATCAGGCTTATCTGGTTCCAGTTCTGGCCGCCGTCCACGGTTCGGGAGAGGGCGCTTTCGTCCCCGCTGGTGGCGGCATAGGCCTCGCCGCTGGAGGGGAAGCCGTCGCCCATGAGGACATAGGTCGGCCCGTCTCCGGAGGGGGGCTTTGACGCTTCCTGCCAGCTGTCGCCGTCGTCGCTGCTGAACCATACTGCGGCATCGCCGTTATCTCCGGCGAGGAGGGCGAGCTCGCCCCAGTCCCCCGCCGTGTCCAGGCTGATGATATCGGCGTCCAGGTCCAGGCGCTGGGCGCTGTCCTGGTTCACCTCGTAGACGCCGCCATCGCCGCCGACCACGCCCACCAGGAGCACATCGTCCCGGCTGTAGTCTTCGGGGAAGCTGATGTTGGAGGCGTCGCTGATGGCGAAGCCGGCTCCGCCGCCGTCGAGAAGCTCGACCTGCTCCCAGTCCCCGGCAGTGCCGTCCTTCCTGGCTATCTCCGCCGCCGGCTCCCCGTATTCCTCGTAGCGCTTCAGCCAGTCCTGACGAACCTCTGGTAGGGCAGTGGTGATGGCGTGCATCCTTTTGACTGGTTCTTGGGGGGTGGGCTGGGGGTGGCTGGTGTCAGAACTTCTCCTGGCGGAACCCCGGGAAGATAGATAGCCCGCCAAAACAAAGAGCTCGCTCTCACGGAATCCCAGGGGCTCGGCCAGTTTGTGCAGGACGCGCGCCGAGGGGTTGCGCTGCCCCTTCTCTATGCGGCTGAGGTGCCCTGTCGATATGCCGGTGGCTTTGGCCAGCCCGTTTAGGGAAAAGGGCACCGATATTCTCCGCTGCCGGATGGTTCTGCCCAGTTTGTTGGCATCATCGGCAGCTATTCCGCCTTCCACCTGGCTTTCTGCAGAGTCGTCCTCGGCCAGGTCAGTACCTGCGGCGCGCCCGCCTTTATTCCGGGAGAACTTGAAGGCTTTCGGTTGCATCTTCATGATAACCTCCACCTGGCAACTAGGCTAGCGTTTTTATAGGGACATAAAATGTTCCCCTGCGAACACTGGCATATTAGCCCTCTTTTGCCATTCTGTCAATACCCTTTGCGTTCGTTTCTAGTCGTATTTACGCTCAAATCGAGGGCGTTTATGTCCTGGGCGGAGCTACCCATAGCCCAGCCAATTGGCAATACTGTCTCTACTCGGCTTGATAAGAAAAGAGCCCCCCGATTTCTCGGGGGGCTCTTGTGGTTATCCGTTGAGCCTAGACCGGTTAGCAGGGTTAGGAACGTCTGGTCTTGACTATCAGGACAATCACCAGGATCGCCAGAGCGGCACCGATGCCGATTATGGCGTAGATGTAGTTAGGAGTTATGGTC
>CAYLMC010000014.1:0-6022 GCA_964384865.1 uncultured Dehalococcoidales bacterium
CGGCGAGCTCGGCGACATAGCCGGCGTCGGCGTCGGACTCCTCGCCACGCAGCTTATGGTTCAGGTGGGCTATGTGCAGGCTTGTCCCCAGCTCGTCCTTGATATCACAAAGGACATGGAGCAGGCACACCGAGTCCGCCCCGCCGGATACCGCCACCAGCAGGGGAGATTGGGCGGATAGCAGGCGTTGGTCATGGATGAAGCGCAGCACCCGCTGCTCCAGTGTCTTTCGCTCTGTCTGCTTGCTCACTTCTTATCCTTGCCTTGAGCCGATTCCATAATCAGCTTGGTGCGGTGTATAGAGATCGGGGGACGGCTGAACTCCAGGGCCAGGGCGACCTGCTCCGGCCTCCCGGAGCCGCTGTTGCCGCAGCGCAGCCTCATCCCCAGGGTGCAGTTTGGGGGCTGGCAGTCTATCAGCCATAGGTCGTCTATCAGCGCTCGCAGGTCATAGCGGCGCACCCCGGTGTCGCGGCGGTGCTGCCAGGGCAGGCTCTCCGCCGCCAGCAGCTTTGTCAGTGTCGCCTGGATATCTTTTTCGGCCTTGTCCGTCTGAACCTCCACCCGGTATTCGGCGTAGCGCACCTGGGACTGCAGGGACGGTTGGGTGGGGCTTATCGGCAGCACCTGCTCTATGGCGATGCCCGGCGGCAGCTGCTGGCTCATGGCGGCGGTGAAGAAATGGGGGGACACCAGCCTGGTGGTGACGATGTCCATCAGCTCCGCCTGGCTGGTCAGCCCCAGCGCCAGGGGCGCCGCCAGCGATATGCGGGGGTGGGGGGTGAACCCCTGAGAGTAAGCCAGGGGTATATCGGCCCGGTGGAGCGCCCTCTGCCACAGCCTAACCATGTCCAGGTGGGAGATGAACTTGACCTCTTCTCCCCGCTTGAACTTAAGGCGCAGGTGGTACATCCGGACTCTTCTTTTCTTTGATTAAAAGGATTTCCTCTATCTTTCGCCCCCGCATCTTGGTTATCACTATCTTTACACCTTTGTACTTGAGCTGCTCGCTCTGCCGGGGTATGTGCCCCAGCAGGTTGAGGACGAAGCCGGCCAGGGTCTCGTAGTCGCCCTCCGGCAGCTCCAGCTCCAGCTCCTCGTTGGCTTCCTCTATGCGCATGTTGCCGTCCACCTGGAAGGTGTATTCGTTGATGGCTTCGTAGTCTTTCTCCACCTCCGCCAGCTCGTCGCCGACCTCCCCCACTACCTCCTCCACCAGCCGGCTCAGGCTGACCACGCCGGCGGTGCCGCCGTATTCGTCCACCACCACCGCCATGCGGTAGTTCCTCTCCCGCATCTCGGAGAATAGCTCCTTGATGCGCTTGGTCTCCGGGGTGAAGTAGGCGGGGCGGATGAGGTCGTCCACCTTGCCCTTGTGGTTGGCGCTCCCCTTCGCCAGCCCCATGAGGACATCCTTTATGGATAGGATGCCGATGACATTGTCCATGTTCTCCTCGAACACCGGGAAGCGGGACAGGGGCGAATCGGCGTAGAGGGAGAGGAACTCGGCCACCGTGGAGCCCTGCTCGATGGATACCACCTCCGGGCGGGGGGTCATCACCTCGCGGACGGGGCGGTCTCCGAACTCAAAGACTTTATGCAGCATCTCGGCCTCGTCCTCCTCCACCGTGCCCTCTCTGTGCCCCATGGATATCATGGTACGTATCTCCTCCTCGCTGACCAGGGAGCGGGCTATGGGCTCCCCGCCGGCCAGCTTGGTGAAGCGGGAGGTTATGGCGCCCAGCGCCATAACGGCGGGGGTGAACGCCTTGGATGCTATCTCTATGTGGCGGGACAGTTTTACCGCCACCCGTTCCGGGTTGTGGGCGGCGATTATCTTGGGGGTGGCTTCGCACAGCACCAGCAGCAGGATGGCTATCCCGATGGTGGCGATAAGGACGCCCCACTCCTGCCACACCGAGACGGCGAGGGTGGTCCCCAGGGCGGCGGCGGCGGTGTTGACCAGGTTGTTCCCGGTCAGGATTGTGGAAAGCAGCTTCTCCGGCCGCTTCATCATTCTGGCGACGCGCTTCGCACCCGGTGTCTTGGCGTTCATCATCTGCTCTACCCTGACCCTCTCCAGCGCCGTAAACGCCGTCTCCGAGCTGGAGAATAAGGCGGAAAGGGACAGGCAGACGATGAACAGCACCAGGTAAAGCGTCTCAATACTATCCATAAATCATCACCCCACTCTTGGCTTTTCAGCTTCAGTTTTCATAAATGATAGCATCGGCTTATATGGGTGTCAAAAGAGCGAGGAGCCGCTGTATTATGGTCATATCCAGCGGCTGTGCTATAATTTCAGGGCTATGAGAGTGCTCGGCATTGAGACCTCCTGCGACGAGACGGCGGCGGCGGTGGTTGCCGACGGGTCGGAGATACTGTCCAACCGCATCTCATCCCAGGTGGAGATACACGCCAGATACGGGGGCATCGTCCCCGAGGTTGCCTCGCGGCAGCACATCCTGGCTATCATTCCTGTCGTGGAGGGAGCCATGGCTGACGCCGGCGCGGGCTGGGAGGAGATAGACGCCATCGCCGCCACTATGGGCCCTGGGCTGGCCGGCTCGTTGCTGGTGGGGGCCAATGCGGCTAAAGCCATCGCCCTGGCCCGCGGGCTGCCCCTCATCGGGGTCAATCACCTGGAGGGACATATCTACGCTAACTGGCTCAGCGGCGGCAATCCGCAGTTCCCCCTGGTGTGCCTCATCGTCTCCGGGGGACACAGCGACCTGGTGCTGATGAGGGGGCATGGGGACTATGTCCTGCTGGGCAGGACCCGCGACGATGCCGCCGGAGAGGCTTTCGATAAGGCGGCTCGGATACTGGGGCTGGGCTACCCCGGCGGGCCCGCCATCCAGCGGGCGGCCGAGGACGGCGCCGATACCCTGGGTCTGCCCCGCGCCTGGCTGAAGGGCAGCCACGATTTCAGCTTCAGCGGGGTGAAGACCGCCCTGCTGCGGCTGGTGGAGGGGGGCAAGGTTCCCTCGTCCGCCGATGCCGCCGCCAGCTTCCAGGCCGCGGTGGTGGATGTCCTGGTGGCGAAGGCCATTATGGCGGCGGGGGAGCACGGGGTGAAGCAGGTGCTGCTGGCGGGTGGGGTGGCTGCCAATAAGTCCCTCCGCGAGCGCCTGGTCGCAGATTGCCCGATACCGGTCCTGATACCGGAGCCGATACTGTGCACCGATAACGCCGCCATGATAGCCGCCTGCGGCTACTACCACCTTCGGGACGGCGAGGCCAGCGGCATGGACATGGATGTCGTCCCCGGGCTGAAACTGACCTGAACGCCGGGTCTAAAGAGACCGAAAAGGGGAGTAAGGCGGGGCTTGGTGGGGATAAAGCAGCCTATTCAGCCCTGAAATCCACCCAGAACAGCCGACAGCGGCAGAGAACAGCCGTGAAGCAAGTTGCGGGCAGACGCCACTTGGGGTATGATATAGGAGTTAGCAGTCTTACAGCGAGAGTGCTAAAAAATCTGGACAAGGAGGACTGGAATGGCGATCAAACTTCAGCCATTAGCTGACCGGGTCGTGATTAGGCCCATCGAGAGGGAGGAAATGACCAAGGGCGGCATTGTTCTGCCCGATACCGTCAAGGAGAAGCCCCAGGAGGGCGAGGTAGTTGCCGTCGGTCAGGGCAGGGTGTCAGATGATGGCAAGCGGATATCCATGGATGTCAAGGTTGGGGATACCGTTATCTACGCCAAGTACGGAGGCACCGAGATAAAGGTCGAGGGTGAGGATATGGTTATCCTGCGCGAGAGCGATATTCTGGCTGTAAAGAACTGAATAAACTGCCCAGTTTAATATCTAAGGAGGACAAAATTGGCTAAACAGATTATATATGACGAGGAGGTCCGGCGGGCGTTAACGAAGGGGATAGACACCCTGGTCGACGCCGTCAAGGTAACCCTGGGCCCCAAGGGGCACTGCGTTGCCCTGGATAAGAAGTGGGGCGCCCCCAACGTCATCGATGACGGGGTTACCATCGCCAAGGACATAGAGCTGCCCGACCCCTTCGAGAACATGGGAGCGCAGCTGGTCAAGGAGGCGGCCACCAAGACCAACGACGCCTGCGGCGACGGCACCACCACCTCCACCGTTCTGGCTCACGCCATCATCAGTGGTGGCTTCAAGAATGTCACCGCCGGCGCCGAGCCTATGGCTCTGAAGAGGGGCATCGAGAAAGCCACCAGGCTGGTCATCGAGGAGCTGAAGAAGGCATCCACCGCGGTGAAGGGCAAGGAGCAGATAGCCCAGGTGGCTACCATCTCCGCCGTCGACGAGGAGATAGGCAACCTCATCGCCGATGTTCTGGAGAAGGTGGGCAAGGACGGTGTGGTCACCGTCGAGGAGTCCAAGGGACTGAAGTACGAGACCGATTTCGTGGAGGGGATGCAGTTCGACCGCGGCTACATCAGCCCCTATTTCGTGTCCAACGCCGAGCGCATGGAGTCCGAGATAGACGATGCCTACATCCTCATCACTGACAAGAAGGTCTCCGCTATCGCCGATATCCTGCCCGCCCTGGAGAAGATACTGCAAGTAACCAAGAACCTGGTTATCATCGCCGAGGATGTGGAGGGGGAGGCCCTGGCCACCCTGGTGGTCAACAAGCTGCGGGGCACCCTGAATATGCTGGCGGTGAAGGCTCCCGGATTCGGGGACAGGCGCAAAGCCATGCTGGAGGACATAGCCGTCCTCACCGGCGGCACGGTGATATCCGAGGATGTCGGCCGCAAGCTGGACTCGGTCACCATTGAGGACCTCGGTCGGGCCCGCAAGGTAACCGCCAACAAGGACAACACCACCATCATCGAGGGCAAGGGCACGGACGAGGCTCTCAAGGGCAGAATCAAGCAGATTAAAGCCCAGATAGAGGAGTCCACCTCCGATTTCGACCGCGAGAAGCTCCAGGAGAGACAGGCGAAGCTCGCCGGCGGCGTGGCTGTAATCAAGGTTGGAGCCGCCACCGAGGTGGAGCTTAAAGAGAAGAAGCATCGCGTTGAGGATGCCCTTTCGGCGACCCGTGCTGCTGTTGAGGAGGGCATACTGCCCGGCGGCGGCGTCGCTCTGGTAAACGCCCTGCCGGCTCTGGATAAGCTGGAGGTCAGTGGCGACGAGGCTACCGGTGTCGATATCGTGCGTAAGGCGGTGGTGGAGCCCATCCGCTGGATAGCGATAAACGCCGGCCAGGACGGCGCGGTGATAGTGGACAAGGTCAAGCAGCAGCCGGCCGGTGTCGGCTACGATGCCAGCGCCCACGAGTTCGGCGATATGGTGGAGAGGGGGGTCATCGACCCCACCAAGGTGGTCAGGTCCGCCCTGGAGAACGCCGCCAGTATCGCCAGCATGGTGCTGATTACCGAGTCCCTGGTTACCGATATCCCGGAGAAGGAGAAAGCCCCGCCCATGCCTGGCGGTGCTCCCGGCATGGGTGGCATGGAAGGCATGATGTAATAATCTTCCCTAGTCTATGTTAGGGATAAAAAAGCCGCAGCCTTCGGGCTGCGGCTTTTTGCTATGCATTACAGCTTGAGCAGGCCCTCCAGGGGCTTATCCTCCGGGATGGGCCCCACCACCGCCAGGCGCAGGGGGTCTCCGGAGATAAGCTCTGAGGCCAGGTATTTAAGCTCATCGGCGGTGATGGCGTCAATAATGGCTACCACCTGGTCCATATCCAGGATGCGCCCGGTGAGGACCTCCTGCCCCCCCGCCCATATAGCCACATTGTGGCTGTTCTCCATCCTCAGAATCAGCCGTCCCTTGGCCAGCTCTTTAGCCTTGGCTATCTCGGCACCGGGGATGGTCTCCTTGAGCTTCGCTAGCTGCTCCAAAATCGCAGAGATAATGGTTTCCAGGTTTTTAGGTTCGGTTCCGGCGTGGACTATCACCGAGCCGGAATCGAGGAAGTGCTCGGCATAGCTGTGGATGCTGTACGCCAGCCCCAGCCGGTCGCGGACCTCGGTGAACAGGCGGCTGCTCATCCCCTCGCCGAGGATGATGTTGAGCAGGTCCAG
>CAYLMC010000014.1:6122-8756 GCA_964384865.1 uncultured Dehalococcoidales bacterium
CGGTGAACAGGCGGCTGCTCATCCCCTCGCCGAGGATGATGTTGAGCAGGTCCAGGGGGTAGCGCTGGGGATGGAGGAGGGGCAGCCCCGGCATTCCCAGGCAGAGGTGGGTCTGCTCCGAGTCCCGGTTCTCGATTTTCACCTGCTCTCCCGCCTTCGCTTCGTAGGGGGAGTAGCCGCGGTGCGAACCGGGGCCCTCCCAGCCGCCGATATACTTCTCCACGGCGGCGATAGCCTCATCGTGCTCTATGTCTCCGGCGATGGCTATCACCGTGTTTTCGGGCCGGTACTGCCGGCCCAGGTAGCCCAGCATGGCTTCCCTGGCGATGCCGGCCACGGACTGCTTGCTGCCGGCTATGTCGCGCCCCAGAGGATGCCGGGGCCAGAGCAGCTCGTCTATCAGGGTGTTGACCTGCTGGGAGGGGGAGTCCTTGCTCATGTTTATCTCTTCGATGATTATGCTGCGCTCCTTCTCTATGTCGGCGGGGTCGAACCGGGAGTGGAGCACCATATCGGTGAGGACATCCAGCGCCAGCTCGAAGTTCGGCTTGGTCACCTTGCACCAGTAGAGGGTCAGCTCCCGGTCGGTGCCGCCGTTGAGGATGCCGCCGGTGCCCTCTATCGCCGCCGATATGTCCCTGGCGGCAGCACGCTTCTCGGTGCCCCGGAAGAGGAGGTGCTCGATGAAGTGGGAAACCCCGGCTTCAGGCTCGGTTTCGTAGCGGGAGCCGGTGCCGATGAAGATGCTGACGGACACCGAGCGAGTGTGCGGCATATGGCTGGTTATGATGCGCAACTTGCTTTTTAGGCCGGTTTTCTGATACAATAGCTTTGTCCCTCCGGTGGTGGTTGGTGGTATTCTACGGGTATTTCCAAACAAGTGTCAATGACAGAACCGGCTTGACTGCTGTTATTGAACAGGGTAATATAGCCCGTATTTGAGGAGGACACAGCTTAAAGAGTGGGAGGATACAGCTAAATATGAATAAGATCTATCTGCTTGATGTCACCAATCGTGACGGAGTCCAGACGGCGCGGCTGGGGCTTTCCAAGCTCGCCAAGACGATGATAAATATATATCTCAATGATATGGGGGTTACCCAGAGCGAGTTCGGTTTCCCCACCACCAAGCACGAGTCCCATTACCTGCGGGCGAACATCGAGCTGGCGGAGATGGGGGCTCTGCACCCCATCCGCCTGGGCGGCTGGCTGCGGGCTACCGCCGGCGATGTGGAGGCGGCATTGAAGCTGGTGCCCAAGCTGAAGCACCTGAACCTGTCCATCTCCACATCCCAGCAGATGATTATGGGCAAGTTCAAGGGCTCCAAGACGGAGCAGGATATACTGAACATGGCGGTGGAAGCCCTAGACGCGGCTAAGGCGAACGGCATTGAGACCGTGGGCCTCAACGCCGAGGACGCCTCGCGGACGGACGTAGATTTTCTGCTCCGCTTCGCCATGGCCGGCAAGGAGCACGGCGCCGACCGGGTGCGCTACTGCGATACCCTGGGCTACGACAACCCGTTTACCATATACGATACCTGCAAGCTGCTGGCGGAGGAGGTGGGGCTGCCCATCGAGACCCACTGCCACGGCGACCTGGGGATGGCGGTGGCCAACTCCGTAGCCGGGGCGATGGGCATCGTGGACGGCGGGCAGGACGCCTATATCAACACCACCATCAACGGCATCGGCGAGAGGGCGGGCAACGCCGACATCGTTGCCGTGATACTGGCACTGAAGAAGTCCAAGGGAATAGCCGGCAAATACAAGTTCGGCGTCCCCGTACGGCTGAAGAAGGCGTGGAAGATGTGCAAGTATGTCAGCTATGCCTTCGGCGTGCCCATACCGCTGAATCAGCCTGGCGTTGGTGTCAACGCCTTCGCCCACGCCTCCGGAATCCATTCCGACGGCGTCCTCAAAGACCCGCAGAACTACGAGCTCTACGACTTCAAGGAGCTGGGCAGGGGCGAGCCGGACCTGGTGGAGACCGGCCGCGAGATATGCTCCGGCCAGTACAGCGGGATATCCGGCTTCGGGCATATCATGGGCAAGATGGAAGTGAGCTTCGAGAACCGTGCCGAGGCTGGCAGGGTGCTGGAGCTGGTGCGTCACGCCAATGTGCTGGCTCAGAAGCCATTGGTTGAGGACGAGCTGAAGTTCATCGCCACCTACCCGGATATCGCCAAAGAGCTGATGACCATGATGCCCCTGGAGGAGTAAGCCTCTCTTACTTCAGACGGGCGATTATGGCGTCCGCCATCTGTGATGTCCCCACCGCGGTGGCGGCATCCCGGCCCGGGCGCAGGTCGTAGGTGACCGATTTGCCCTCGGCGACGGTCTCAATGGCGGCTTTTTCCAGCCTGTCCGCGGCCGCCTTTTCCCCGATATGCCTGAGCATCATCACCCCGGAGAGAATCATGGCTATGGGGTCAGCCTTGTTCATGCCGGTGTATTTGGGGGCGCTGCCGTGGACGGCTTCGAAGATGGCGATGTCGTCCCCGATGTTGGCTCCGGGGGCTACCCCCAGACCGCCCACCAGACCGGCGCACAGGTCGGAGACGATGTCCCCGTAGAGGTTGGGCAGCACCAGCACATCGAACTGCTGCGGTCTCTGCACCGCCTGGGCGCACA
>CAYLMC010000014.1:8856-12964 GCA_964384865.1 uncultured Dehalococcoidales bacterium
TTGGGCAGCACCAGCACATCGAACTGCTGCGGTCTCTGCACCGCCTGGGCGCACAGGTTGTCTACCATCCTGTCCTCGAACTCTATGTCCCGGTATGCCTTTGCCACATCGCGGGCGGTGTGCAGGAACAGCCCGTCGCTGTACTTGAGGATGTTCGCCTTGTGAACGGCGGTGACCTTCTTCCTGCCGTTGGCGCGGGCGTATTCGAAGGCGAAGGTGACTATTCTCCGAGACGCCGCCTCCGATATCACTTTGAGGCTGATGCCGGAGTCGTCCGGCAGCTTCTGGCCGTCGTTGCGAGCCACTAGCGACAGCAGCTCTTCGGTCTCCTCTTTGCCCTGTTCGAACTCCACCCCGATGTAGAGGTCCTGGCTGTTCTCCCTGACCACCACGATGTCCACATCGTCATACCTGGCCGGTATGCCGGCATAGCTGCGGCAGGGGCGCAGGCAGGCGTAGAGGTCGAGCTCCTTGCGCAGGGCGACATTGGCGCTGCGGAAGCCGGTGCCCACCGGGGTGGTGGTGGGGCCCTTCAGGGCGACCCGGTTCTTCCTGATGGACTGAAGGAGGCGCGGCGGCAGCAGCTCCCCCTCTTTCTCCAGAGCCGTGGCGCCGGCATCTACCGTATCCCAGCCAAACTCCACTCCGGCCGCTTCCAGGCACCTGCGGGCGGACTGAGCCACCTCCGGGCCTATGCCGTCGCCGGGGATAAAGGTAATATCGTGTTTCATAGCTATCACCTGTGGACGCTACTCGGCGCTGAAGTCCTTATGTTTCTTGATGTAGGGCACCAGCCCGCCTGACTCCAGTATGCGGAGCATGATGTCCGGTATCGGGTTGACATAAAGCTTGGTATCGTTGGTGAGGTCGGTTATCTCACCCTTCTTCAAGTCTATCTGTAAACTGTCACCGTCGTTGAGCTTATCGGTATCGCAGATGAGCACGGGCAGTCCCAGGTTGGTGGCGTTGCGGAAGAAGATGCGCGCCACCGATTTAGCCAGTATGGCGCTCACCCCGGACATCTTGATGATGAGGGGGGCGTGCTCGCGGCTGGAACCGAGCCCGAAGTTCTTTCCGGCGACGATGAAATCACCCTTGCTGACCCGCTGGGCGAAGGTGGGGTCGGCGTCCTCCAGGGTGTGCTTCGCCAGCTCCGGCAGGTTGCTGCGCAGGTGCACGAACCGGCCCGGGGCGATGAGGTCTGTGGAGATATCGTCTCCGAATTTGAACGCTTTGCCTTTCAGCATCACAGAAACTCCCTGGGGTCGGTTATCTCGCCTCGGATGGCGGTTGCCGCTGCCGTCGCCGGGCTGGCCAGGTAGACGAAGCCCGCCGGGTTACCCATCCGTCCCTTGAAGTTGCGGTTGGCGGTGGAGAGACACCTCTCCCCGTCCCCCAGCACCCCCTGGTGCACCCCCAGGCAGGCGGCGCAGCCGGGCGGTACGATGGTCGCCCCAGCCTCCACCAGTGTGGCGATGTATCCCTCATCTATAGCCTTGAGTAATATCTGCTGGGATGCCGGAGCCACCACCAGCCGGGTGCGGGGGTGGCGCTTTTTACCTTTCAGGATGCCGGCGATGACTGCCAGGTCGTTCAGGCGCCCGTTGGTGCAGGTGCCGATAAATACCTGGTCTATGCGGGTATCCTCCAGATCACGAGCCAGGGTGATGTTGTCCACGGTGTGGGGCTGGGAAACCGTCGGCTCGACATTATTGGCGTTTATCTCGATGGTGCTCTCGTAGCTGGCGTCCGGGTCCGGTGCCAGGGTGGTGTATTGCCCCTCCCTTCCCCTCTCCTTCAGGTAGCGCTTGGTGATGCTGTCGGCGGGGAACAGCCCCACCTTAGCCCCCGCCTCCACCGCCATGTTGGCCATGGTGAGGCGGCCGGGCATATCCAGCTTGTTGACGGTATCTCCGCCGAACTCCAGCGCCTTGTAGGTGGCGCCGTCGGCGCCGATGTGCCCTATCAGGTTGAGGATGAGGTCCTTGGCATAGACGCCCTTGGACAGCCTGCCCCGCAGCATCACCCGGATGGTCTCCGGGACGCGCAGCCAGGTCTTGCCCAGTGCCATAGCCACCGCTATGTCCGTGGAGCCCATGCCGGTGGCGAATGCCCCCAGCGCCCCGGCGGTTACGGTGTGGGAGTCCGCCCCCACGATGATATCCCCGGGCCGGGCGTAGGACTCAGCTACTATCTGGTGGCAGACGCCCTCGCCTATCTCGCTGAGGACGGCGCCCTTGCCGCGGGCGAATGAGCGCAAGAACATATGGTCGTTGGATATCTCCTTGGCTGGGCTGGGGGCGGAGTGGTCTATGAACAGGATGGTCCGCTCCGGGCTGTGGATATCGTCCAGCCCCAGCTCGGCGAGCTGGCGCAAAGTGAGCGGCCCGGTGCTGTCCTGGACGAAAGTCAGGTCTACCGGCACCACTACGATATCGCCAGCGCCAGCCTCGGTTTTGAACTTGGCGCTTAGTATCTTTTCGGCTAGAGTCTTTCCCATGATATCTGAACTGCGTAACACTCATTCTAGGGGTTGGAGTGGGTGAAAGTCAAATCGCCAAGCCCCCCGCAGGGACGGCTTTGAGGCTAAATTGACTTCAACAGCGAGCACTGGTAACATTGGGGAAATGAATCCCAGACTTACTCTTTTTCCTGAAACCGCAGAGGCGAGCAGCCACGGTCACCTGGTCATCGGGGGCTGTGATACCATAGAGCTTGCTGACGAGTTCGGCACGCCGCTATATCTCTACGACGAAGCCGGTCTGCGCCGTCGCTGCGCCGAGTTCAAGAAGGAGTTCCGCCGCCGCTATGAGAACACCGCTGTGGTCTATGCCGCCAAGGCGTTCCTGAACGGCGCCCTGGCGATGCTGCTGCGGCAGGAGGGGCTGGGTCTGGATGTGGTCTCAGGTGGGGAGCTGGGGGTGGCTCAGTCCGTTGGTTTCCCCCTGGAGAAGGTCTATTTTCACGGCAACAACAAGTCCGCCGAGGAGCTGGGCAGGGCGCTGCGGTGGGGGGTGGGACGCGTGGTGGTGGACAACTTCCAGGAGCTGGCGATGCTCGACGGGCTCGCCGGAAAGCGCGGCTCCCCGGTGGACATACTGCTCCGGATTACCCCCGGAGTGGAGTCCCATACCCACCGCCACATCTCCACCGGCGTGGTGGACAGCAAGTTCGGCTTCCCCCTCGCCGGGGGGGAGAAGGCGGTCTGCCAGGCGATGGCGGCCAAGAGTCTGAACCTCATCGGGCTGCACTTTCACATAGGCTCATCCATATTTGAGATCGAGCCCTATCGCCAGGCGGTGGGGATAATACTGGACTTCGCCGCCGAGATGGTGAAGAAGCACAAGATGAAGCTGGACGAGCTGGATATCGGCGGCGGGTTCGCCATCCAGTATCTGTTAAGCTCACCGGCGCCGCCTATATCAGAGTATGCCGAGGTGATAGCCGGGGCGGTCGGCGATAGGTGTCGGCAGCTGAAGCTGCCCCTGCCCAAGCTGGTCGTCGAGCCGGGCCGGTCCATAGTGGGGCGGTCGGGGGTGGCGCTGTACACGGTGGGGGTGGTCAAGGACATCCCCGGGGTGAGGCGCTATGTCTCCGTGGACGGCGGCATGGCGGACAACATTCGCCCCGCCCTGTACGAAGCCCAGTACGAGGCGGTGGTGGCTGACAAGATGAACGATGAAGATACCGAGAAGATCACCATCGCCGGCCGGTACTGCGAGTCCGGCGATGTCCTGGTCAGGGATATCTCCCTGCCGCCGGTTGAGGCCGGGGATATCATCGCCATTCCCGGCTGCGGCGCCTATTGTATCCCACAGGCGAGCAACTTCAACGCTTCGCTGAAGCCGGCGGTGGTGCTGGTGAACAAGGGCAGGGCGCGCCTCATCCGCAGGCGGGAGACCTTCGCCGACCTGACCAAGTGCGATGTGGTCTAGCGGATAACGGAGAGGTTTTATGGCCTGGAAGATAGTTGGCCAGGATACGGCCGTTTCCTTGCTCCAGCAGGGGTTGGAGAGGAGGGCGGTGTCCCATGCCTATCTCCTGGTGGGCCCGGCACATGTCGGCAAGATGACCCTGGCACTGGACCTGGCCTGCGCCCTGAACTGCC
>CAYLMC010000014.1:13064-16045 GCA_964384865.1 uncultured Dehalococcoidales bacterium
CTGCTGAAGACCCTGGAGGAGCCGGTGGAGAGGGTGGTCTTCATCCTGCTCACCGTCAATGAGAGGCTGTTGCCGGAGACGATAGTCTCCCGCTGCCAGCGGCTGGAGCTGCCGCCGCTGGCCCTCGCCGATGTGGAGGCGGCACTGGGGGACGGCCTTGAGCCGGAGCGGGCGAGCCTGCTGGCAAGATTGTCGCGGGGACGCCTGGGCTGGGCCCGCGCCGCGGTGGATGATGCCGGGCTGATGCCCAGGCGCGCCGAGAGGATGGATAAGCTGAATGGAGTCCTTGACGCCGGCGGCGAGGAGCGTTTCGCCTATGCCTCCCAACTGGCGACCCAGTTCGGCAAAGACCGCGGGGCAGCGCTGGATACGCTGGGGATGTGGCTCGATTACTGGCGGGACATGCTGCTGGTGAAGATAGGCTGCGGCGACGCCGTCACCAACGCCGATATGATAACTGAGATTGAGGAGCGCGCCGGCGGCTATAGCCTGGCCGGCATCAGGAGATTTATAGGCAGCATCCAGACGGCTGTGGAGGGGCTGAAGCAGAACGCCAATCCGCGGCTGGCGCTGGAGGTGCTGATGCTGGATATTCCGGAGAGAGGCGGGCGAAAAAGTGGCTGAGGTTGTTGGCATAAGATTCAAGCAGGCGGGAAGGGTGTACTACTTCGACCCGGCGGATGTTGATATGGAGGTCGGCGACCATGTCGTCGTCAAGATGGCTCGCGGGCTGGAGTTGGGGCATGTCGTCATCGCCCCTAAGCAGGTATTGGATAGCGAGGTGGGCGGGCCGCTGAAGTCGGTGGTGCGCCGGGCGGCGGATGAAGATTTCCTGCGGGTCAAGGAGCTGGAATCCAGGAGCAAGCAGGCCGTGGGCACCTGCGCCGAGATGGTAGCCAAGCTGAAGCTGCCCATGAAGCTGCTCTCCGCCGAGTACGACCTCAGCGGACGGCGGCTGACATTCTTCTTCAGCACCGCGGACAGAGTCGATTTTCGGGAGTTGGTCAAGGAGCTGACGGGCCATTTTAAGGTGCGTGTTGAGCTGCGGCAGGTGGGCACCAGGGACGAGGCCAAGCTGGTGGGCGGCTTCGGGCGCTGCGGTCGCCCCCTGTGCTGCATGAGCTTCTTGAGCGAGTTCAGCCTGGTGTCCATCAAGATGGCTAAGGAGCAGAACCTGCCCCTGAACCCGATGAAGATATCGGGCATCTGCGGGCGGCTGATGTGCTGCCTGGGCTACGAGAGCGAGCTCTATCACATGATGAAGGGCAAGCTGCCCAAGGACGGCAAGCAGGTGAACACCCCCATGGGGGGGGCCAGGGTGGTGGGGAGCAACCCTCTCAAGGAGACGGTTGCCGTGGAGCTGGATAGCGGCGCCACCGTGGAGTTCCAGCTCGATGAGATAGCCACCGACGGTAGGCCGGTGCCGCCCCGTGCTAAGGATAAAGAGGCGGACAGGGACAGGGAGAAGCTCAGAGGAACTATCCGGGAGAAGCCCAGAGAAACCGGCCGGGAGAAGCCTGGAGATAAAGAGCGGGGTGAGGCGAGAGGACGTCCCCGAAGCCGGAGCCGGGGGAAGAGACAGGGCAGAAGCCGGAATAAAAGCGGGAATTAAGCCGTCATGCCCTCACTGGGGCAGGTATTTCTGCCACTCGTTCTTGGTCTTGAGATATTGATAGGGGATGTAGAAGGGGAGCTTGCTGTAGGGTGGTGAGGGGTGGTTCAACAGCTTCATGCCGGCTTCCTTCGGCGTCCGCCCGGCCTTGTGGCGGTTGCAGGCGGCGCAGGCGCTGACCACATTCTTCCAGGTATGCTGACCGTTGCGGTGCCGCGGGATGACATGATCTAATGTCAGGTGGCGCACCTCTTTTCCACAATACTGGCAGGTGTAGTGGTCGCGGCTGAACACATCCAGGCGGGTCAGTTTTCTCTCCTGCCAGGGGCGCTTTATCATGCTGGCCAGCCGTATCACCGAGGGCAGGGGGAAGGTGTGGTTTATGGAGTGAACGAAGCCCATGCCGTCCTCCAGCATCTCGGCCTTGCCCTGATATATCAGCACCACCGCCCGCCGAGCCCGGCATATGTTGAGTGGCTCGTAGTTCTGGTTCAGCACTAGGACAGGAATATTAATCATGACCCAGTATCATCTCCGGCGCGGTTTTCCTATTGTAATGGAAAAGATGCCGTGATACAAGCCTGGGTGTGGTCTGGTCAGCCGTAGCTCTTCTTCCTGCCGGCGTGGGATGCACTCTTTGGCGTGGGATGCCGATCTCCCCGGTAGTCAGGAGCGGTGATTTGAAATGGTGTACTTGTTTTTGCATCTATGAATCTTGAGGCTACAGGGCTATCCATTTCATCTGTTGTGTAGCGGGTGGTGATCACGGTGGGCAGCTCGGCGTTGTAGCGGTAGTTTATCACCTGATACAGCTTCTCCCGCGCCCAGGGGGTGGTGGACTGCTCGCCGAAGTCGTCCAGCACCAGCAGGGGGGCGGTCTTCACCCTCTCGAAGAGCTGGTCGTAGGAACTCCTGCTCTCCGGGCTGAAGGTGGAGCGGAGGTGGTCCAGGAAGTCCGGCACCACCACGAACAGCGCTGGTTTGCCGGCCTGGTAGCGGTAGTTGATGATGGCCGCCGCCAGGTGGGTCTTGCCGCAGCCAGTGGTGCCTTGAAATACCAGCCAGCCGTCCGGCTCCTGGGCGAACTGGAAGGCGGCGTCGAAGGCCGCTTTCAGGTTCTCCCGTTGCTGGGGGGGCAGGTTGAGGCGCTTCCAGTCGAACTTGTCGAAGGTCATGCTCTTCTGGAGCTTGAACTCCGGTCCCCAGTCATACTCCAGCGATGCCTGCCCGGCTTCCACAGTGTAGATGTGGCACATCTCCGGGTCGGAGAGGCGGGCGCGTACCCGCTCGTCAAGCTGCTCTACGGGCACGATGGCGGCGATTACGGTGGGCAGCTGGTTGTTGAAGCGGTAGGTGAGCAGCTGCTCCA
>CAYLMC010000014.1:16145-17255 GCA_964384865.1 uncultured Dehalococcoidales bacterium
CTTTTCCTTCCGATGACCACCGCTCCAGGATGCGGGCGATGTAGCGCCAGTTCCGCTTGTTCAGGGAGACCGCCTCCTTGATGGCATCGTTTATCCAGTCTGCGGGATAGAGCTTCTCCGCCTCTTTCAGCTCCTCGGCTATCATGGGGGTGAGCATGCCGATGTTATCCTCATAGAGGGTGAATATGTCCGGAGTCTCCGCGGCGTCGGCGGGGGCTCGGCCCTTGCCGGTCAGCCCGGCCGCTGCCAGCTCGCCGCTGGCTATCTTTGTCGCCGCCTGCCGGTCGGCTTCGGTGTTGAGCAGGTAGATATCCTCATCGCTGCCGTCCCTGTCCACTGTCAGGCGCAGGAAGACACCCCGCTCTACCGCCGCCGCCAGTGCCCGGCGCAGGGCTTCCTGTGGGGACTTATCCCCCTTCAGCCCCGCCATCAGGCTCTTGCTGGCGGCTATCTCGGTGAAGGTGATATAGCGGGGGTAGCCGCGCCGCCGATAAAGGGTCGCCAGGAGATAGAGGCTCGTTTTCAGTTCGGCGATGTCGTTTATCTGGGGTAGCAGGGCGCTGAAGAATAGATTGGGAACCGGGGTCAATGCTATCTTTGCCGGGAAACCGGCGAACCGCTTCATAATAGGCTCGGCTCTTCGTTGGCGATATTTTCGAACTTGGCCAGGGTGGGCTTGAAGCGCAGGTGTATCTGGCCGGTGGGGCCGTTGCGGTGCTTGGCGATGATAATATCTGAGGGTGGGGGGTAGGGCTCGTCGGGGTGCTCCGCCTGCCAGGCTTCCCTGCTGGGGAAGTAGTTCTCCTCGCGGTTGACGAAGACGACCACATCGGCATCCTGCTCGATGCTGCCGCTCTCGCGCAGGTCGGAGAGCTGGGGGACGTGGGAGGCCCGCCACTCCACGGCGCGGCTGAGCTGGGATACCGCTATCACCGGCACGTCCAGGTCGCGGGCTATGGCCTTCAGGGAGCGGGAGATGAAGCTTATCTCCTGGACGCGGTTCTCCCCCCTCCCGTTCCCCAGCATCAGCTGCAGATAGTCCACTATAATCAGGTTGATGCCGTGCTCGTAGTACAGGCGGCGCGCCTTGCTGCGCATCTCCACCACCCT
>CAYLMC010000015.1:0-10328 GCA_964384865.1 uncultured Dehalococcoidales bacterium
AGGAAGGGCGGACGCCCCGGCGACCTGTACATCACCCTATCGGTAGCCCAGCACCAGTTCTTCCAGCGCCAGGACGACGATGTCATCTACGAGCTGCCGGTCAACTTCGCCCAGGCGGCACTGGGCGCCGAGGTAGAGATACCCACCATCGAGGGCAACGGCGCCAAGCTCAAGATACCCGCCGGCAGCCAGACGGGCAAGATTTTCCGGCTGAAGAACAAGGGCATCGCCCACCTGCACCGCCGCGGGCGCGGCGACCAGATGGTAACCCTGCGGGTGACCACCCCGGGCTCCCTCAATAAGAAACAGCGCCAGCTGCTCAAGGAACTGGGGGAGACGCTGGAGCCGGACGGGAAATAATAGGGGCTCCGCTCAGGAGTCCCGGTGGTTCTGGTTGTTCTGGGAGAACGAGTGCAGCTCCCACCTCTGTCCGGACAGCTCGTGACCCGCCTCCGCCGCCATCGCCTCCGCCACCGCCTGGCTGGGGTCGGCACCCTCAAAAAGGACCTGGTATATCTTATCCGTGATGGGCATCTTCAGCCCGCGCTGCTGCGCCAGCTGGTGGGCGGCGGCTGTGGTGTTCACCCCCTCGGCGATGCCGGTCATGGACTCGGTTATCTCCTTCAGCGAGCGCCCCTTGGTCAGCTCCACCCCCACATAGTGGTTGCGGCTCAGCGGACTGGCGCAGGTGGCGATAGTATCCCCCAGCCCCGCCAGCCCGGCGAAGGTAAGCGGGTTGGCCCCCATCGCCAGCCCCAGGGCGGATATCTCTATGATACAGCGGGTGATGAACGCCGCCTTGGCGTTGTCCCCACACCCCAACCCATCCACCATCCCGGCGCCCAGCGCCACGATGTTCTTCAGCGCCCCACCCAGCTCCACCCCCATGACATCGGTATTGGTATAGACGCAGAAGTTGGGGGCGGTGAGCAGCTTCCGTGCCCTCTCCGCCACCGCCTCGTCCTCGGCGGCCACCACGGTGGCCGCCGGCAGCCCCCGCAATATCTCGCCGGACAGGTTGGGCCCGGAGAGGACGCAGACATTGCCCCGCAAAGGAGGGGCTATCTCCTCGGCGATGACCTGGGACATCCGCTTCAGGCTGCCCAGCTCAAAGCCCTTGGCGGCGCTTATCACCAGCACGGACTCGCCGATTTTGCCCCCCACCAGCCCCATATTGCGCCGCATGGTCTGGGAGGGCACCGCCACTATCACCACCTCGGCGCCGGCCAGCGCCTCGTCCAGGGAGCTGGTTACTGACAGCTGGGGGGGGAAGGGCACATCGGGGAACAGAGCGGCATCAGCCCCGCCGCCCCTGAGGGCGTCAGCCTCACGTTCGGTGCGCGCCCACAGCCTGACCTGGGAACCTTCATGGGACAGCACCGCCGCCAGGGTCTTCCCCCAGGTGGTGGTACCGATGACAGCTATATTGGGCATTTATTTCCCCGCATCCCCGGCTTTGCGCCGCCTGGCCTTGGAGACGGCTTTCTCCCCCAGCTTGCGCTCCTTGCCCGCTATGAGCCGGCTGATGTTATCGCGGTGTAAAATTATTATCACTATGGAGCCGATAAGGGCATACATAAGATATTCCACGGGGAAGCCGTGGAGGACGGTCAGGGGAGCCAGTATGGCATAGGTGCTCACCGCCGCCACGATGGAGCCCAGGGAGACGAACTTGGTCAGCCCGACGCCGATGATGAATATCTCGCCGCCGAATATCGCCGCCGGCGGATATAACGCCGCCAGACCGCCGAAGAAGGTGGCCACCCCCCGGCCTCCGCCCTGGAACTTGAGGAACACGGAGCGGGAGTGCCCCGCCATGGCGGCCAGGGCCGCGGTGACCTGAGCCACCAGGACGCCGACGCCATAGCCGCCCACCACCAGAACGTCCTTGCCCACTATCAGCCCGGCGATAATCACCGCCACCATCCCTTTCACCAGGTCCAGGGTGAAAACCAGGGCGGCGGCTTTGTGCCCGATGGTGCGCATGATATTGGTGGCTCCCATCTTGCCGCTGCCGTGCCGGCGGACGTCCACCTTGGCCTGCCGCCGGGCCACCAGCACCCCGAAGGGTATGGAGCCGAGCAGGTAGCCGATGACCCCCACCAGGATGAACTTGGTTACGGTGCTCACTTATCACCCCCGGTCTTGAAGACGAAGCGTATCGGGGTGCCGGCGAAGCCGAACACCTGGCGCAGCTTATTCTCCAGATAGCGCCGGTAGGAGAAGTGCACCAGCCTGGGGTCGTTGACGAACAGGACGAAGGTGGGCGGGCTGGCCTCGGCCTGGGTGGCGTAGCGTATCTTCAACAGCTTGCTGCCCTTGCGGGGAACTCCGTGAGCCGCCACCGCCTGCTGGATAATACTGTTAACGGCGGCGGTAGGCAGCCGCTTCCGCCTCTCCTCATAAATCTGGCGCACCTGAGGCATAATCTTATCCACCCCCTGCCCCGATTTAGCCGAGATATACAGCACCGGCGCATAAGAGACGAACCGGAACTGGCCCCTGATATATCTATCGCACTCCGCGGTGTTCTTATCTTCGGGCAGGTCCCACTTGTTGACCACTAAAACGATGCCCTTAGCCGCCTGCTGCACATAGCCGGCGATATGCATGTCCTGGGCTGTGGCCAACTCGCTGGCATCAAGGACGACCAGGGCTACATCGGCGCGGTCGATGGCGCGCAGGGCGCGGATGGCGCTGTAGCGCCCCACCCCTGCCCCCAGCCTCCCCCGCCGCTTGATACCGCTGGTATCAATAAGTAGCACACTTTCGCCGTCAAAGTCAACCAGGCTGTCTATGGCGTCGCGGGTGGTGCCGGGGGTGTCGTCCACGATGACCCGCTCCTCGCCGAGCAGGGCGTTGAGCAGGGTGGACTTGCCCACGTTGGGCCGCCCCACGATAGCCACCTTCATCATCTCGGCATCCGGCTCAGCCTCCGCCGGCGCCGGGGGCAGGTGGCCCACCACCTCGTCCAGCAGCCGAGCGATACCCCGGCCGTGATAGGCGCTGATGGGGCGCGGCTCCCCCAGACCCAGCCCGTAGAACTCCGCCGCCCCGGCCTCCATCCCGTCGTTGTCCGCCTTGTTCACCGCCAGCACCACCGGCTTGTCCACCGGGCGCAGCAGGTCGGTTATCTCCAGGTCTGACGGGGTAACCCCGTCCCGGACATCGGCCAGGAAGATGATGACATCGGCTTCATCCATGGCGGTCTGCGCCTGCTGCTTGACCCCCTGGCCGATGGTGGAGCCGGGCTCTATCTCCAGCCCGCCGGTATCGGCCAGAATGAACTGGCGGCCCTGCCAGGAAACATCGGCCATGACGCGGTCGCGGGTGGTGCCGGGAAGGTCCTCCACGATGGCTATGCGGTCTCCGGTCACCCTGTTGAGGAGGGTGGACTTGCCCACATTCTGCCTACCGATAATAGCCACCACCGGTTTAGTCATAGCCGTCTCCCTTTATCGATAGCCAGCCAGCGGTATCTCCAGCCCGCCGAGCATCTGCGCCAGGAGCGCCTTCTGGATGTGCATCCGGTTCTCGGCCTGGTCGAAGACCACCGATTTGTGGCTGTCCAGCGCCTCGTCGGTTATCTCCTCGCCGCGGTGGGCGGGGAGGGGGTGCATCAGGATGACATCCCCCTTCGCCGCCGAGAGCAGCTTATCATCAACCTGGTAGCCGGCGAAGTCCCGGCGGCGCTTTTCGGCCTCTTTCTCCTGGCCCATGCTGGCCCAGACATCGGTGTAGACCACATCGGCGCCGGCGGCGGCCTGGCCGGCGTCCCGGGTGGGGGTTATCTCGGCGCCGCTGCCCAGGGCGTAGCCCTGCGCCAGGGACAGTATCTTATCATCTATCTCATATCCGGGGGGAGAGGCTATCCTGAAGTTTATCCCGGCCAGCGCGGCGGCGAGGAGGAGGCTGGCAGCGACATTGTTGCCGTCGCCGATATAGGCCAGGGTGAGCCCCTCCAGCTCGCCCTTCTTCTCGTAAATGGTGAGCAGGTCGGCCAACGCCTGGCAGGGGTGCTCCCTGTCCGAAAGGGCGTTTATCACCGGCATGCTGGCCGCCTCGGCGAGCCGCTCCAGGGTGCTATGGGAGAAGGTGCGGGCGGCTACGGCGTCCACAAAGCGGCTCAGGACACAGGCGACATCGGAAACGGACTCGCGCTCCCCCAGCCCCACCTCCGCCGGGGACAAATACAGGCTCTCCCCGCCCAGCTGGCGCATAGCCACCTCGAAGCTAACGCGGGTGCGCAGGGAAGGCTTCTCGAAGGTGAGAGCCAGCGTCTTGCCGGCGCATCTGGAAACCCAGCCCCCGGCTTTCATATCCACCGCATCCGAGATGAGCAGGCGGATATCCTCACTGCGAAGGTCGGATATGGAAAGCAGGTCCTTCCCCTTCATAGCCACTCCCCTTTCATATCCCACAGTATACCACGAAAGCCGGAGCCCAGGTGAAAAAAGCGGCATTTCGCCACCGCCCCCCCAACTCTGCTATAATACGGGATTATCTATAATCCTGTCCGAAAAGACAGGGAAAGGGATGGCGACTGATGATTAAGAAACAGAAGACCCTGATGTTGCTAATGCTGTCGGCGCTGCTGGCCGCCGGCATCGCCGTGGCGGGGGGCTGCACGGGTGAGGAACCCGCCGCCGCGCCGCCCGCGGGCCAGATAATCGAGGACATCTCCACCCAGGAAGCCTATGACATGATTCAGCAGAACCAGAATAACCCGGACTTCATCATCATAGATGTCCGCACCCCGGAGGAGTTCGCCGAGGGGCACATAGCCGATGCGGTGAACATAGACTTCTACTCCGATATGCTCGCCAGCGAGCTGAGCGTAATGAACAAGGACAAGACCTACCTCATCTACTGCCGCAGCGGGGGGCGCAGCGGCAGCACCCTGGACATCATGGAGGACGAGGGCTTCCTGGAGGTATACAACATGGTGGGCGGGATGATCGCCTGGCAGGAGGAGGGGCTGCCCACCACCCTGGAGGTCACCCTGGAGTCCCCGCGAGACATCACCGTTCAGACGGCATACAAGATGATACAGGACATGCCCGCAGTGGTCATCCTGGATGTAAGCAGCCCGGACAGCTACGCCGAGGAGCGCATAGCCGGCGCCATCAACCTGCCCTTCCGCTCCGATGCCTTCGCCGACCAGGTCCTGGAGCTGGACAGGAGCCTGACCTACATAACCTACTGCCGCTGCATAGGAAGGGGCATCGCCGGCAGCGCCGCGGATATCCTGGCGGGGCTGAACTTCGCCGAGGGGCGCAGCATCTACGGCGGTCTGGACTCCTGGAAGGAGGCCGGATACCCCACGGAGTAAACCTCCAGCCCAGCCATAGCCATTTTCCCCCCGAAAATAGGTTGACATCGGGAATCATTCAGCCTATAATTAATAATGATAATCATTCCTAAAGGGGGTGGTAAAGATGAGAAGAAAGCGGAAATTGGCGGTTATACTGGCGCTCACGGCATCACTGATCGCCGGGATTTCCCTTCTGGCAGGATGCGCCGGACTTGAAAACCCCCCTCAGGAAACGCCGGCGGGGTCTCAAACTCCAACCCAGCCAGAGACGGGCCAGATACACGATAGGATACTGGCGCAGGACGCCTACGCCCTGATGGAGGAGAACCCGGACCACCAGCTGATTGACCTGCGCACCCCGGAGGAGTACGAAAGCGAGCACCTGCCGGGCGCGGCGAACATATATATCCTCTCGGAAACCTTCCTGGAGGATATCGGCAAGCTGGACACGGACAAGCCCACTATGGCTTACTACCGCCCCTACGGGCTGCCCATGCCCATGGGGTTTCCCCAGCCCAACGAGACCATGGAGCTGACCATTGGCGCCCATACCCTGTTCAAAGAGCTCGGCTTCCGGGAAGCCTATATCATCAAGGGTGGGGTTATCGCCTGGAAGTACGAAGGGCTGCCCACCATAAAGGGCATAGACACCTCGGCAAAGGGCACGCGGGAGGCGGTTCTAGTTGATTCCATCAGCCCGGTGGAGGCATTCACCCTGATGGAGGAGACCCCGGAGCATGTCCTTATCGACACCCGCACCCCGAGGGAATTCGCCAGCGAGCGCCTGCCGGGCGCCGTCAACATAGACTTCGAAGCAGCGGACTTCCGCGAGCAGATAAACAGGCTGGACAAGCAGAAGACCTACCTCTTCTATTACAAACCATTCGGCATCTGCACCTTCCAGTTCTGCGGAACCAGCGAGTCCCTGACGGCATCGCTGGACATGATACAGATGTTCAAGGAGATGACATTCAGGGAGGTCCACTATATTGAAGGCGGGGTTATCGCCTGGAAGTACGAAGGGCTGCCCACCATAAAGTAGGCCGCCCGCCCCTAACCACCCCCCTCCCCTGTCTGCTATAATGAGGCTATGGAAAAGCCTCGTCTGGTGCTGTTCGACGGGCACGCCCTGGTTCACCGCGCCTTCCACGCCCTGCCGCCACTGACGGTGAGCAAGACCGGGGAGATGGTGGGGGCCGTCTACGGCTTCGCTCTGATAATGCTCAAGGCCATAGACGAGCTCAAACCGAGCCACTACGCCATCGCCTTCGATAAGAAGGGCCCCACCTTCCGCCACAAGATGTTCCCTGACTACAAGGCGCACCGCCCCCCCACTCCCGACGAGCTGGTCAACCAGATGGGGCGGGTGCGGGAGCTGGTCGAGACGTTCCACATCCCCATCTTCGAGCTGGACGAATACGAGGCGGACGACCTGCTGGGCGCCCTCAGCCGCCAGGCGAGCCGGGAGGGAATAGAGACCGTCATCGTCACCGGCGACGCCGACGCCAACCAGCTGGTGTCGCCCCAGGTAAAGGTGTTCTACCCCAAGCGCAGCTTCAGCGACACGGCACTCTACGACGAGGACGCCGTGGTGAAGCGCTACGGCATCGAGCCCAAGCACATCGCCGACCTGAAAGGGCTGCAGGGCGACTCCTCGGACAACATCCCCGGCGTCCCCGGCATCGGCGAGAAGACGGCGGTGAAGCTCATCCAGCAGTTCGGCTCCATAGAGGAGATATACGACCACATAGACCAGGTAGCCCCACCCAGGCTCCAGGAGAAGCTGCGGGACAACGAGGAGATAGCCCGCCAGAGCAAGGTGCTGGCGACCATCGTCACCGAGGCGCCGGTCACCCTCAAGCTGGACGACTGCCGCATAGGCCACTACGACCGCAGACAGGTGGCGGAGCTGCTCCGCGAGCTGGAGTTCGCCAGCCTCCTCCCCAGGCTGCCCGCCAGCGACGGGGAGGCCGAGCCGGAGCACCCCAGGGACTACCACACCATAGACAGCGCCGCCGCTTTCGACAAACTGATCAAAAAATTGGCGAAGGCCGGCTCCTTCGCCTTCGACCTGGAGACCACCAGCCTGGACGCCATATCGGCGAACATAGTGGGCGTCTCCCTGTCCGCCGCCCCCGGCGAGGCTTACTACATCCCGGTGGGGCATGTCGGCTGGGGGGAGGTGAAGCAGCTCCCCCTGGAGAAGGTCGTCGCCGGGCTGAAGCCCCTCCTGGGGGACGACAAAGCGGAGAAGATGGCTCACAACGGCAAGTATGACATGACCGTCCTGGCCGGAAACGGGATAGAGGTAAGAAACCTCGCCTTCGACACCATGATAGCCGCCCACCTGCTCGGGGAGAAGGGCGTCGGGCTGAAGACCCTCGCCTTCAGCAAGCTGGGGGTAGAGATGACCCCCATTACAGACCTCATCGGCAGCGGGCGCAAGCAGATATCCATGTCCCAGGTGGAGGTAGACAAAGCCGCCGACTACGCCTGCGCCGACGCCGACAACACCGCCCGGCTCGCCGAGCTGTTCCGTCCCCAGCTCCAACATCAGGGCCTGTGGAAGCTGTTCTCCGAGGTGGAGATGCCCCTGGTGCCGGTGCTGACGGCCATGGAGAGGAACGGGGTGGCTCTGGACACCGAGCCCATGAGGCAGATGTCCCGGCGCCTCGGCGAGCGGCTCATCAAGCTGGAGAAGGATATCTATGGCAGCGTCAGCCACCAGTTCAACATCAACTCCCCCCAGCAGCTGAGCTGCGTCCTCTTCGAGGAATTGAAGCTGCCAGCGGCGCGCAAGACCAAGGGCGGCTACTCCACCGGAGCCGCCGTCCTGGAAGAGCTAAAAGGCTCCCACCCCATAATAGAGTTCATTATGGACTACCGCCAGCTCTCCAAGCTGAAGTCCACCTACATAGACACCCTGCCCGGTCTGATAAACCCGAACACGGGCCGGGTGCACACCAGCTTCAACCAGACCAAGACCGCCACCGGCAGGCTGTCATCAAGCGACCCAAATCTACAGAACATCCCCATCCGGGGCAAGGAGGGCCAGGAGATAAGAAAAGCCTTCATCGCCCCATCCGGCTGCCGGCTCCTGGCCGGGGACTATTCCCAGATAGACCTGCGCTCCCTGGCGCACCTCTCCGGCGACCCCCGACTGCTGGAATCCTTCCGCAACGACGAGGACATCCACGCCGCCACCGCCGCCCAGCTCTACGGCGTGGACGCCTCCCAGGTGACCAAGGAGATGCGCCGCCTGGCCAAGACGGTCAACTTCGGGGTCATCTACGGGATGAGCGAATACGGGCTGGAGCAGGCGACCGAGCTGTCGCGGGAGGAGGCGGCGCAGTTCATCGCCGCCTACTTCGAGCGGTACCCCGGGGTTAAGCGATACCTGTCAGACACCAAGGAGCAGGCGCGCCAGCAGGGCTATGTCCACACCCTGCTGGGAAGAAAGCGATTCATCCCGGAGATAACCTCCCCCAACCGCCAGGTCCGCGAGGCGGCGGAGCGCATGGCGATAAACATGCCGGTACAGGGGACCTCCGCCGACATCATCAAGGTGGCTATGGTGAACCTCCACCGCCAGATGGCGGAGCGCAGGCTGGCCAGCAAGCTCATCCTCCAGGTGCACGACGAGCTGGTGTTCGAGGTGCCCGACGAGGAACTGGACGCTATGAGAAAACTGGTGCCGGAGACGATGTCGGCCGCCATAGAACTGAGCGTCCCCGTCAAGGTGGATGTCACCGCCGGAGCCAACTGGGGGGAGATGGCATAGCCCCGCCATGCCGGAACTCCCCGAAGTGGAAACCATCCGCAGCGAGCTCGCCCCTCATCTCATCGGGCGCCGCATAACCGGCGTCAACCTCACCTGGGAGGGGTCTGTGAAGCAGCCCTCCCCGCAGGACTTCCGCCGCCGGCTGACCGGACAGGAGATAACCGCGCTGGGGCGGCGGGGGAAATACCTCGTCTTCTCCTTGAGCGGTGGGGATTCGCTGGCAATCCATTTAAGGATGACCGGCATCCTGCTGCTGAAACCCCCAGAGGCACAGCCGGAGCGGTACACCCGCGCCGTGTTCCAGCTCGACGACGGCAGCCAGCTGTTCTTCAACGACATGCGCAAGCTGGGGATGCTGCGCCTTGCCGAAGACGCCGAGGGCATTACCGGCGGGCTGGGCCCGGAGCCCCTGGAGGAGGACTTCACCACCCAATCGCTGGCTGGCTTGCTCAAAGGCCGCAAGGCGCCCATAAAGGCGCTCCTCCTGGACCAGCACCTCCTCGCCGGGGTGGGCAACATGTATGCCGACGAGGCCCTATTTTCGGCCGGAATCCACCCCTTAAGGGCGGGGGGAAACCTGAATAAAGGCGAGATAGAGCGGCTTCACAGAGCCGTCAGGGAAGTGTTAAGGAAAGCCATCGCCAACAAGGGCGCCAGCATAGACAGCTACCTCCGCCCCGACGGCACCCCGGGGACGGCGCACGACGAGTTCCGGGTGGCCCACAAGAGAAACCAGCCCTGCCCCAGATGCAGCACGACCATTCAACGGATATCTATAAGAAATCGGGGCAGCTACCACTGCCCCAAGTGCCAACCGTTACGCTGACTGCCGGCGCAGCATCTCCAAAGCCGCCCCCAGCCTCCCCAAGCAGCGCTCCCTGCCCAGAATGGCCATGGTCTGGAACAGCGGCGGCGCCGCCGTGCGCCCGGTAACCGCCACCCTCAGTACGCCGAACAGCTGCCCCGCCTTCAGGCCCAGCTCCTCGGCGAGGGGGCGCAATAGACCCTCCAGGGAATCGGCGCTGAACGCTTTCAGCTTCTCCAGCCGAGGCAGGCTCGTCTCCAGGGCATTCAGGGTGGACTCCCGGTCCATCTTCTTGGCTATCAGCAGGGACGGGTCGTAGTCCAGCTCGTCAAGGAAGAAGAAGCGGATAAGCTCGGCTATCTCGCCCAGCTTCTTCACCCGCTCCTGCACCAGGGGCAGTATCTCCCTGACATAGCCCTGGCTGGATA
>CAYLMC010000015.1:10428-17159 GCA_964384865.1 uncultured Dehalococcoidales bacterium
TTCACCCGCTCCTGCACCAGGGGCAGTATCTCCCTGACATAGCCCTGGCTGGATATCACCGCCTTGGCCGCGTCCTGGTCGCTCATCAGGTAGGGCTCGGCGGCGTTATAGAACTCATCAGGTGTCAGCCCCCGGATATAGAGCCCATTCATCCAGTCCAGCTTCTCCATGTTGAACACCGCCGCGGTGCGGCTGACACGCTCCAGAGAGAAGTGCTTCACCAGGTCGTCAGTGGAGAATATCTCGGTCTTGTCGTCCAGCGACCACCCCAGCAGGGCGAGGAAGTTCACCATCACCGCAGCCAGATAGCCCTGGTCGCGGTATTCGGTGATGGACACTGCGCCGTGCCGCTTGCTCAGCTTGGCTTTATCGGGGCCCAGTATCATGGGCAGGTGGGCGAAGCGGGGCGGCTCCAGCCCCAGCGTCCGGTAGAGCAGCAGGTGGCGAGCGGTGCTCGATATCCACTCCTCGGCGCGGAGGACATGGCTGATTTTCATGTCGCTATCGTCGACCACGCTGGCGAGATGATAGGTGGGGTAGCCGTCCGACTTCAGTATCACGAAGTCGTCCTGGGTGGCGTGCTCGAAGGAGACCTCCCCCCAGATGAGGTCGTTGAAGGTGGTCTTCCCCTTCTGCGGAATCCTGAAACGCACCACCGAAGGCGCGCCCTCGGCCTCCTTCTGCGCCCTCTCCTGGTCGCTCAAGTCGCGGCAGCGCCTGTCATAGCCCGGCGGCTGCTTTAGCTTCTGCTGCTCGGCGCGCATCTCCTTAAGACGCTCGGACGAGCAGTAGCAGCGGTAGGCATCGCCTTGGGCGATGAGCTTCTCCGCCGCCTGACGGTATAACTCCAGCCTCTCCGACTGGTGATAGGGGCCCTCGTCCCAGTCCATCCCCAGCCACTTCAGGCTCTCCAGGATGGACTTCTCCGCCCCCTCCACCTTGCGGGCGGCATCGGTGTCCTCGATGCGGACGATGAACTGCCCCCCCTCATGGCGGGCGAACAGCCAGTTGAACAGCGCCGTGCGGATGTTGCCCACATGGGGGTATCCGGTGGGGCTGGGAGCGTAGCGAACTCTTACCTCTGAAGCCATCTAAATCTTCGCCATCAGGACGGTGTAATTCTTGCCGTAGTACTCGGCGCACTTGGGGCAGGTGGTGTAGAAAGAGTAGTATTTATCGCTCTTCTTGTCCTTCGCCCTGACATAGGCCTGCATCTGCTTCATCCACTTGCCGGCGTCCTTATAGGGGCCCTCGAAGACCTTGGATAGAAAAGTCCCCGATATCTTCTCCATCTCCGCGCCGGGCACCTTCTTGCCCACGGCGATGTGGACATCCATCCCCCACAGGGTTTCCGAGTCGCACAGCATGAGGGACTCCGGGGGGAGGGCGTCAGCCCCCTTGATCCTGTCCATATTCCTCACCATCATCTTGTCGAAGCCGAGGGGGATGTGCATCAAGGCGCGGACATGGTCTTTGAGGAACAGCTTGTCCCACCAGGTTATTTGCTTCTCGTCCCAGGGCTCCGGGTTGAACCGGGGGCAGCAGCCCGTCTCCGCATCGTCATAGAGCTTGTCCATCGCCGATACCTCCTTTTCGGAGTTTCGTCCATTCTACCACCTAAATCTTGGCTATTCTAGCCAATAGCCCCAAGCGCCCGCTCCAAATCGGCGGGCAGCTTGGAGGCGAACTCTTTATATTCGCCGGTGGAGGGAAGCTTGAAGCCCAGGCGGCAGGCGTGGAGGAACATGCGGGGTATTTCGGGGGATTTCGCCCCGTAGACGGTATCCCCGGCCACCGGATGGCCGATGGCGGCCAGGTGCACCCGTATCTGGTGGGTGCGCCCCGTCTCCGGCTTCACCTCCAGCAGGGTATAGTCCTCGAGATATTTGACAGCATGGTAGCCCGTGCGCGCCTCCTTGCCCTCGCCGTCGGCGGCCACCGCCATGCGCTGGCGGTGGCGGGGGTGTCGCCCGATGGGCGCCTCGACGACCCCATCCGACGGCTCCAGACGCCCCCTCACCAGCACGATGTAAGCCTTGGTGACGGCGCGGGCCCGGAACTGGGAGATGAGATTCTCCCCGGCGGCGGCGTTTTTGGCCATCACCAGCACGCCGGAGGCGTCCTTATCCAGGCGGTGCACGATGCCGGGACGCAGGTCGCCACCGGCGGGGCGGGGCAGATGGGGCAGGACGGCATTGACCAGGGTGTGGTCGGGGTGTCCCGGGGCGGGGTGGACGGGCAGCCCCGGCGGCTTATCCACCACCAGGATGTCTTCGTCCTGATAGATGATTTCTACCGGTATTGCCTCGGCGGCGAGGGGGCGGGGGGCGGGCACGGTGATGTCCACCCTGTCGCCGGCCTCCAGCCTCTGGCCGGGCTTAGCCTCCCGGCTGTTGACGGTGATATCCCCCTGGCAGATAAGCTTCTGCACCCGGCTGCGGGACAGCTGGGGGCACTGCTCCGCCACATACTTATCCAGGCGGGCTGCCGCCCGGTCGACCACGAAGCTGTGCTCGGTGAGGTGCGCTATGGCCCCGACCCCCTTCCCCGTTTAAGCCTTCGCCCCGGCTTTCTTGCGGCGGTACATGATGCGGCACAGGGAGCCGATGAAGGTGATAACGCCGGCCACTATGAAGGCATCGGCGATGTTATAGGGCGGCCAGGCGCCCACGCCGACGAAATCGGTGATGTAGCCCAGGCTCACCCGGTCGATCAGGTTGCCTATGGCGCCACCCAGCAACATCCCCAGCGCCGACTTGCTCATCAGGTTGTTCAGCGGGGGAAAGCGTCGCGCCAGGTAGAAAGCGTAGAACAGCACCACCCCGATAGCCACGAAGCCGACGATGGTCAGCCCCAGGGTATAGCCGCGAAAGATGCCGAAGCTGGCACCGGTGTTGCGGATATGGGTGAAGAACAGGAACTCCCCTTCGGGCGAAATCTCCCCTAGCGCCAGGTTGGACCGTATCCAGGACTTGCTCAGCTGGTCGCCCGCCACCACCGCCGCCGCAGTAAGGGAAAAGCCTATATTGTTCCGCCACTTACCCCAAAGGTTACTGGCCTCTCGCATTCTTCGCCTGTTTAGCCTTACAACTCAAACAGAGGTTCGCCTGGGGAAGGGCCTCCAGCCGGCCCGGCTCTATATCCTGGCCGCACTGGTCGCACTTGCCGTAGCTGCCCTCGTCAATCTTAGCCAGGGACTGCTCAATCTCCACCAGCTTATCTCTGATATCCTTCTCCAGAGCCAGCCTCTTCTCCAGCTCAAGGGCCTCGGTAGCCTCCTCTTCCCTCTTGCCGAAGGGACTGCCCTCCCGCCGCTCGTCCTGGGGATAGGCGTTAGCGCTCAGCTGAGCCAGTTCGTCGTTGAGCCGCTTGCGCTCAGCCTCCAAACGAGCTCGAAGTGCTTTGAACTTGGTAGTCACTTCTGCCTCCTCCTGCCTGTCAAACTTGAGGCAACCAGTCTCTGATTTCCCCTGCCTAGACTGACAAGTAAGATATTATAACCAGTGCTATCTGAGAAAGCAATACCGACGGAGAAGCGCAGCACAGTGTCAACCGCCATCAGCGACCGATGCCCGCCACCCGCTCACGCCGGGTGTATCCGATGTATGCTATGGTTGCAGTCTATCCCATTTGACCCGTTTTATCAACCCCGTCAACATAGGCTATAATTAAAAGAGACTATGCAAAAGGGGGAGGATGCCATGACAGAGCAGGTTGTAGCCGAGATAAGCGTCGTCCCGCTGGGGACGGCAAGCGCCAGTCTGAGCCGGTATGTCGCCGCCTGCGTCGAGGCCGCCGAAAAGGCTTCGGACGTCAGCTACCAGCTGACCGCCATGGGGACGATTCTCCAGGGGCCCCTGAAGCGGGTGCTGGAGGTGGCCCAGGAGATGCACCAGGTCCCCTTCGCCAGCGGCGCCCAGCGGGTGCTGACCACCATCAAGATAGACGACCGCCGCGACAAGCCCCTCACCATGGAGGGCAAGGTGAAATCGGTGGCGGAGAGGGTGGGCGACGGATGAGCGGGCTGCTGTTCGGCACCGCCGGCGTCCCCAGAAGCGCCGACGACCGCTCCATCGCGGCGGGGATAGAGCGCGTCGCCGAGCTGGGGCTGGGGTGCCTGGAGATGGAGTTCGTCCACGGCGTACATATGAAAGAGGCCACCACCACCGAGGTGGCCAAGGCGGCGGCTGAAAAAGGGGTCGCCCTGTCAGCCCACGCCCCGTACTACATCAACTTCAACGCCCACGAGCCGGACAAGATAACCGCCAGCCAGCAGCGGCTGCTGCGCACGGCGCGCATCGCCCGCCTGTGCGGGGCAAGGAGCGTCATCTTCCACGCTGGCTTCTACCTGGGCGACCCGCCCCAACAGGCATACGACGCCATCAAGAGATACCTGACGGAGCCCTTAAAGCAGCTGAAAGCGGACCACAACCCCATAGCCATCCGCCCGGAGGTAACCGGCAAGCACTCCCAGTTCGGCACCCCGGACGAGGTGTTCAGCCTGTGCCAGGAGATGGAGGGGCTGGCACCGTGCCTGGACTTCGCCCACTGGCACGCCCACACCGGCAGGTTCAACTCCTACGACGAGTTCGCCGCCCTGCTCTCCGAGATGGAGAAACGGCTCGGCCGCGCCGCCCTGGAGGATATCCACGTCCACATCTCCGGTATCAACTACGGCGACAAGGGGGAGCGCAACCACCTCAACCTGAAGGACGCCGACCTGGACTACACCGGGGCGCTACAGGCGCTGAAGGACTGCGGGGCGCAGGGGCTCCTCATCTGCGAGAGCCCCAACCTGGAGGAGGACGCCGTTCTCCTCCAAACCACCTATGACAGCCTGCCCGGCTGACGCCGGTAAATAGCGTGATTTACTCCACAGTCGATTATTTGATATAATAGAGACACTTCGACGATTACGAGATGAGGGGGGCGGGGAGACAGAGATGAAACTGAGCCGTAATCTGATAATCTTTATCATCATGGCTATCGGCACCATGGCCGCCTTCGCCTACTTCGCACCCACCACCGAAAAGCCCGAGGAGGTCGGCCTCAGCCAGGCTATCGGCATGTCCCAGAACGGCGAGATAGAGTCCGCCGTCAAGGACAATGAGAACCTGCTCATGACCACCTCGGAAAGCTACGCCGACGGGGGCGGCATAGAGCTGACCACCATCATCGGCGACCGCACCCTGGTGGACCTCCAGGAGCTGGGCTTCAACCTGGAGGGGATCGAATACAGCATCAAGCCCTCCGGGTTCAACTGGGGGCTGGTGATAAACTTCCTCCCCCTGATACTGTTCGGCGGCCTGCTCTTCTTCCTGTTCCGCCGGGCGCAGGGGATGAACAGCCAGGCTATGAGCTTCGGCCGGAGCCGGGCGAAGCTGTTCCCGGTTCACGCCCCCACGGTTACCTTCGACGATGTCGCCGGCGTTGACGAAGCCAAGCAGGAGCTGTACGAGGTGGTGGAGTTCCTCAAGGCGCGGGAGAAGTTCCAGAAGCTGGGCGCCCGCATCCCCAAGGGGATGCTGCTCATCGGTCCGCCGGGGACGGGGAAGACCCTGCTGGCGCGAGCCGTAGCCGGCGAAGCCAAGGTGCCCTTCTTCTCCATCAGCGGCAGCGAGTTCGTGGAGATGTTCGTCGGGGTGGGCGCCTCCAGGGTGAGAGACCTGTTCGACCAGGCGAAGCGCAACACCCCCTGCATTATATTCATTGACGAGATAGACGCTGTGGGCCGCCACCGGGGCGCCGGTCTGGGGGGCGGGCACGACGAGAGGGAGCAGACCCTCAACCAGATCCTCACCGAGATGGACGGATTCGACACCAACACCAGCGTGATAATACTGGCCGCCACCAACCGCCCCGATATCCTGGATCCGGCACTGCTGCGCCCGGGGCGCTTCGACCGCCGGGTGATACTGGACCGGCCCGACATCACCGGCCGCACCGCCATACTAAAAGTGCACTCCAACGGCAAGCCGCTGGCGGACACTGTTGACCTGGAGGTGCTGGCCAAGCAGACCGCCGGCTTCAGCGGAGCCGACCTGGCCAATCTGGTCAACGAGGCCGCTATCCTCGCCGCCAGGCAGAGCAAGAAGACCATCGGGATACGAGACTTCGAGGAGTCCATAGACCGGGTGCTGGCCGGCCCGGAGAGGAAGAGCCGCCGCATCAGGCCCAAGGAGAAGGAGATAACCGCCTACCACGAGGCGGGGCACGCCCTGGTGGCCAAGATGCTGCCCAATGCCGACCCGGTGCACAAGATATCCATCGTGGCCCGCGGGCTGTCCCTGGGGCACACCCGGCAGCTGCCCACCGAGGACCGCTATCTGATGACGCGCTCCCAGTTCAACGACCTGCTGTCCACCCTGCTGGCGGGGCACATCGCGGAGACGATGATATTCGACGAGATGACCACCGGCGCCCAGGACGACATCGAGCGCGCCACCAACCTGGCACGGAAGATGGTCACCGAGTACGGCATGAGCGATAAGCTCGGCCCGCGCACCTTCGGGCACCGCGAGGAGCCGATATTCCTGGGGCGAGAGATAACCGAGCACCGCAACTACAGCGAGAAGGTTGCCCGGGAGATAGACGAAGAGGTGCAGAGCATCATCCAGCACGCCTCCGATACCGCCAAGAAGGTGCTCACCGATAATAAAAAGCGGCTGGTGAGAATCGCCAAGAAGCTGGTCGCCGAGGAGACCCTGGAGGGCAAGGCTCTGGATGCCCTG
>CAYLMC010000016.1:0-10303 GCA_964384865.1 uncultured Dehalococcoidales bacterium
TCCAGGTTGGGCTTGGAGACCTCTATGTAGTAGCCGAACACCTTGTTGAAGCCCACCTTGAGCGACTTTATCCCCGTCTTGGCGCGCTCCTGGCGCTCCAGGTTCGCCAGGTACTGCCGGGCGCTTGACGCCGACATGCGCAGCTTGTCCAGCTCATCGGCGAAGCCCTTCTTTATCACCCCACCCTCCCCCAGCGGGGACGAGGGCGGGTCCTCTATGGCTTCGGCGACGAGCCCGATGACATCGGGGCGGGGCTTCAGCCCCTCCTTGAGCCAGGTGCAGGTGATGGGGCTGTTGCTCCGGCCGGACTCCATAATCTTGACGATCTCCGGGATGACCTCCAGGCTGCGCTTCAGGCTCAATAGCTCGCGGGGGGTAACCATGCCGCCCCGCACCCGGTTGATGAGCCGCTCCAGGTCAGCCGTGTCGCCGAGGAGGGAGACCACCTGCTCGCGGGCCAGGGCGCTGTCGCTGAACCAGCCGATGGCGTCCTGGCGCCGGTTAAGCTCGGCGACATCCAGAAGGGGCTGCCCCAGCCACCGCTTCAGCAACCGGCTGCCCATGGCGGTCTTGGTCTGGTCTATCACCGATAGCAGCGAGCCCCGGCTCGTCCCGGAGCGCGCCGATGAGAACAGCTCCAGGTTCCGCTGGGTGTTCACATCCAGTGCCATGAACGATTCCGCGGAGTAGGTGCTCAGCCGGCTCAGCTGCCCGAGCACCCCTTTCTGGGTCTCGCGCAGGTAGTGGATTATGGCGCCGGCGGCCCTTATCGCCAGGGGCAGCCCGGCGCAGCCGTAGCCCTCCAGGGTGGCGGCGCCGAAGTGCTCCAGCACCTCCCGGCGGGCCGTCTCCAGCTCGAAGCGAAAGTTCTCCAGGCGGGTTACTGGCGCTTCGCTGTCCAGCCCCTCCAGCTGCGCGTCCTCGGCGGCGATTATCTCGGATGGTTTCAGCCTCTCCAGCTCGGCGGCGGCGCGCTGCGCCGGCACCTGGGAGACGGAGAACTCGGTGGTGGTGATGTCCACATAGGCGATGCCGACGGCTTCGTCCTCCGGCACCAGGGCGACCAGGTAGTTGTTCGCTTTGCTGTCCAGGAGGGTCGGCTCTATCACCGTGCCCGGGGTGACCACCCGCACCACGTCCCGCTCCACGATGCCTTTGGTCTCGCCGGGCTTGGTCATCTGCTCGCAGATGGCCACTTTATAGCCCCGCGCTATGAGCCGGCCCAGGTAGTTGTCCAGGGCGTGATAGGGGATGCCGGCCAGGGGGATGCGGTTGCCTTTACCCATCTCCCGCGAGGTGAGGACGATGTCCAGCTCCCGGGAGGTTATCTCGGCGTCTTCCTCGAAGGTCTCGTAGAAGTCCCCCAGGCGGAAGAGGAGGATGGCATCGGGGTAGCGGCGTTTTATCCGCAGGTACTGCCGTCTGATGGGGGTTATCTGCTCTGTCATGTCAGGGCTATTTTACAGGAATCGAGGGATATTAAAAAGAGGGTTTTTTATCTACCTCACCCCCTCGTTCCCCCTCTCCTTCAAAGGAGAGGGGGAAGAAACAAAAAAAGAGGGGCTAACGCCCCTCTTAGACTACCTATTGAGTATAGTTGGGGGGTGGGGTAGAATTGGGGTATGCGTAAGTGGATATCCGATATATCTAAAGCGTTGGTGGGGAACATTCTGGTGGTAGTTCTTGCTACGGCGGGTGTATCCATCTCAGCATGGCTTCAATCATTACCTTGGTATGTAATTGCATTAAGTGGAATCGGCGCTTTTGGGCTTACTTTCTTTAGCATCAATCAGTTGGCTGTGTTCCGAGAACGGCGAAGCAATGGTTTTGCCACACTAGACAATGAGCGGATAGAAGCTACTTTGCGTAAATGGCTTGATAATTTGAGATACAAAATCCAAGCTGACCCCCAAGATAATAGGGTTTTTCAGTTCAAGGCGGAGGATAGTGATAATAGGGTTATGATAGTGGCACGACCCAAAGAAGGACTAACCGAGTTCATTCTCGTGGGTGGTAGTTGGACGATTCCACAAGACCTCCAACCAAAGTTTGATGGGATGACTGATGATGAACGAAATGGGATGTTGGAAGAACTCAAAATTGAGATGCTTCGTCTCAAAGTTTCCTATAGCGGATTTATACACCCACTCAGGCAAGTAGGTGTGCAAGTCAGGGTACCATGTGACGAGACATGCACCCAATCACTGTTCCTCCAGCAATTTGAGACGGCCAAGTTTGCCTATATACTGATGACAGTGGTGATGGAAAAGGCACTTCGGCAGACGGGCAATGAGCCAGATGAGAACTCTAGTCAGCCGTGAGTCGTTCGTACGCTGGGAGAAAATTGACAAAAAGAGTAGTAGGATTCTACCCCCTCAAATACTCATCTATATCGACGGCGGCGCGTTTGCCCGCCCCCATGGCGCTGATGACGGTGGCGGCGCCGGTGGCCATATCGCCCCCGCACCACACCCCGTCCCGGCTGGTGCGGCCGCTGACCTCGTCGGAGATGATGGTGCCCCAGCGGGTGGTGTCCAGTCCCTCGGTGGACTGGGGGATGATGGGGTTGGGTATGGTGCCCAGGGCGGCTACCGCCATATCCACCGGCAGGATGAACTCCGAGCCGGGTACGGCGATGGGGCGGCGCCGGCCGCTGTTGTCCGGCTCGCCGAGCTCCATGCGGTAGCACTCCATCCCCACCACCCAGTTCTGGTCGTTGTTGATGAACCGCTTCGGGTTGGTGAGCAGCTGGAAGTCGATGCCCTCCTCCTGGGCGTTCTCCACCTCCTCGCGGCGGGCGGGCATCTCGGCCTCGGAGCGCCGATAGATGATGGAGACCTCGGCGCCGAGGCGCAGGGCGCAGCGGGCGGCGTCCATAGCCACATTGCCACCCCCCACCACCCCCACCCACTCTCCCACCTTCACCGGGGTATCGTATTCCGGGAACCGGTATGCCTTCATTAAATTGACGCGGGTGAGGAACTCGTTGGCGGAGTAGACGCCGTTGCAGTTCTCGCCGGGGATACACAGGAACATGGGCGCGCCGGCGCCGGGGCCCAGGAAAACGGCGTCATAGCCGCCGTCCAAGAGCTCGTCCACGGTGATGGTCTTGCCGATGACCGCATCCAGCTCTATGGCCACCCCCAGGGAGGCGACATAGTCCACCTCCCCCTGGACGATGGCTTTGGGCAGGCGGAACTCAGGGATGCCGTACATCAGCACCCCGCCGGCGACATGGAGCGCCTCAAACACCTTGACGCTGTGCCCCATCCTGACCAGGTCCGCCGCCGCCGTCAGCCCGGCCGGGCCCGAGCCGACCACGGCCACTTTCTTGCCGCTGGGCTTGGGCTTCTTGGGCTTGGTCTTCAGGGCGTCTTTGTTATCCCGCTCCCAGTCAGCGACATATCTCTCCAGGCGACCGATGGCGATGGGGGCGGCTTTCTTGGCCAGAACGCAGGTGTACTCGCACTGCGACTCCTGGGGGCAGACCCGCCCGCAGATGCCGGGCAGGCTGTTCTTGTCTTTAAGTATCCGCACCGCTGACGGCATATCGCCGTCGTGAAGCGCCTGGATAAAGCCGGGGATATCTATCTCCACCGGGCAGCCGTCACAGCAGGGGTGCTTGGGGCACTGGATACAGCGCTCCGCCTCCGCCTGGGCTTCCTCCGGGCTGTAGCCCAACGCCACCTCATCGAAGTTCTTCGCCCGTGCCTTGGGGTCCTGCCTGGGCATAGGCACGCGGTTCAGGTCGAGCTTGGCCATATATCCCCGCTTTCCGGCGACTGGCGCCTTTATTCAGGAACTGCTGCCGCTCTGAGACCGCCACCGCTCCAGGGAGCACTTCTCCTCGTCCAGATACATACGCTGCCGGGCGAAGAGCAGCTCCCAGTCCACCTGATGGCCGTCGAAATCGGGGCCATCCACGCAGACAAACCTGGTCTTTCCCGCCACCGAGACCCGGCAGCAGCCGCACATGCCGGTGCCGTCCACCATTATCGGGTTCAGGCTGACGATGGTCTTCACCCCGAATGGCTCCGTAGTCTTGGCGCAGAACTTCATCATGATGCCGGGGCCGATGGCTATCACCCGCGCCACCAACTCCTCCCCACCCTCCAGCAGCTCCTTGAGCGGCTCGGTGACCAGCCCCTTACGAGCGTAGGAGCCGTCGTCGGTGGTTACTATCAGCCGGTCGCTGACAGCCCCCAGCTCCTTCTCCCAGAAGAGGAGGTCTTTGCTGCGCGCCCCCAGTATGGAGACCACCCGGTTGCCCGCCTTTCTCAAGGCGCGGGCGATGGGGGTTATGGGGGCGACGCCGACACCCCCCGCCACGCAAGCCACCGTGCCCAAGTTCTCTATCTCGGCGGGCAGCCCCAGCGGCCCGATGAAATCGGCGATGGAGTCCCCCTCCTCCAGCTGCGCCAGCCGGCCGGTGGTGGTGCCCACCTCTATGAAGACCACGGTGATGCTGCCCTCTTTCTCGTCCCAGTCGGCTATGGTGAGGGGGATGCGCTCCCCCTTCTCATCCAGCCTTATAACCACAAATTGCCCCGCCCGGGCTTTCTGGGCCACTCTGGGCGCGGCAACTCTCATCAGGTTTATGCCGGGCACCAGGTTCTGCTTAAATAATATCCTGTACATACGGCGTGAAACCCCCAGGAATTATTATGGCGCCAATCTACCACAAAATCTAGCGGCAATCAACCGCCTTTTCCCCCGTAGAGCGGTTGCGCTATCGGGGCGGAGGGTATAAGATGGTAATGAGCGTCAAATTCATGCTTCGAGGTGGTAACGATGGTTATGAAGCCGGTTCATGTGGGGTTTGGCAACATACTGGCCATGAATAGAGTTATTGCCATAGTTTCGCCGAACTCTGCGCCCATTAAACGCACCGTGCTGGAAGGTAAAAACAACGGTCTGCTGATAGATATGACCAACGGGAGAAGGACCAAGGCGGTGATTATCGCCGACAGCGGGCACATCATTTTAGCCGCCCTGGCTCCGGAAACCATCGCCGGCCGGCTTCAGACCAGTCGCAGAGATCCTCTGATAGGACTAGAGCAGAGCGATGAAAAAGGTGAGCTGTGATAACCAGCCCCTTTGCAGCTTGCCAGCCAAGCCGCTGCTGATAGTCATCTCCGGGCCCTCCGGAGCGGGCAAAGACGCGCTGCTGGTCAGGATGAAGGAATCCGACTATCCCCTGACCTACATCACCACGGTGACTACGCGCGAGCAGCGCTCAGGCGAGAAGGACGACATAGACTACCACTTCATCCCCGCAGATGAGTTCCATGACATGGTGAAACGGGGCCAGCTGCTGGAATATGCCGAGGTCTACGGCAACTGGTACGGCGTCCCCAGGGAGCCGGTGAAAAAAGCCCTTCAGGAGGGCAAGGACACCATAATCAAGGTGGACTTCCAGGGGGTCGCCACCCTGAAGAAGCTCGTCCCCCAAGCCGTCTTCATCCTGATAGTGCCACCCACCCGAGAGGACCTCGCCGCCAGATTGAAGGGGCGCCAGACCGAGTCCCCCATAGAGCTTAAGCGGCGCACCGAAGCCGTCGAGGAGGAGATCAAGCAGATGCACCTGTTCGACTACATCATCATGAACCGCCACGATGAGATAGAGGTGGCCATAGCGGATATCAAGGCGATTATCACCGCCGAGAAGTGCCGGGCGACCGCCAGAGAGGTAAAACTTTAGGACAGTTGACAGGGGGCATCCAGACGAGTAAAATCGCCCAGATTGCATTAACCGGCAGATACCGGGCATAACATTAGTTAATATGGCTTATAAACAACAGCATAAAAGAGAGCTCCTGGAGGAAATGCCCACCGTCAAACCGGGGGACAGGGTGCTGAGATGGCAGAAAAAGCAGCGCGGCATAGTCCACGCCCTGTCCGCAACGGTCTCCAGATTGTTCAGGAGAACGGCGTCTAAGTAGCCGGGAACATAACAGATGTATATCATCATAGCCGGAGCCGGACTGGTAGGTTTCCACATAGCGGCACTGCTCGCCGAGGAGAAGCACGAGGTAGCGGTGGTGGAGCAGTCCGGGGACGCGCTGGAAACCGTGCGCAGCCAGCTGGATGTCACCACCGTGACCGGCAACGCGGTTACCCCCAGAATCCTGAAAGAGGTTGAGGCTGACCGCGCCGATATCGTCATCGCCGTCACCGATATAGACGAAACCAACATGATAATCTGCTTCGTGGCTAAGGAGCTGGGGGCGAAGATGACCATAGCCAGGGTGCGCAACCCGGAGTATTCCGGGTATTTCGTCGGCGCCTCCAAATCCGCCGCCGCCACCTCCATCAAGCTGATAAGACCGAAGACCTTCGGGGTGGACCTGTTCATCAACCCGGTAGCCGAAGCCGCCGAGGAGATAATCAACATACTGTCCAGCTTCTACCCCACCCCGGCGGAGAACTTCGCCAACGACCTGGTCCAGATAAGGGAGTTCCGCGCCGAAAAGGGGACCATCATCGGCAAAGCCATCGGGGACATCCAGTTCCCCAAACCCTGCGTGGTGGCGGGGGTGCTCCGCGCCGACGGGATGGTCGCGCCCAGCCCGGATGAGGTGATAAAAGAGGGCGACCATATCTACCTTATCGCCTCCAGCGCCTTTATGAACGAACTGGGGGATATGTTCGCCCCACCCCAGCGCCCCGCCAAGAGCCTGGTCATCATGGGCGGGGGACGCGTCGGCTACCTCATCGCCGAGGGGCTGAAGGGGCACGGCATCCCCATCAAGATTATAGAGAAGAGCCAGTCCCGGTGCCGGGAGATAGCCGCCAAGCTGGGCGGGGTCCAGGTGGTGCAGGGGGACGGCACCGACCGCGACTTTCTCATCGAGCAGGGGGTCCCCCGGGCCGACGCCTTCATCGCCAGCACGGAGAGGGACGAGCTGAACATCCTCTCCGGTGTGCTGGCTAAGAACCTGGGAGTGCCCCGCAACCTGGTGCTGGTCACCAGGCCGGACAACGTCCCCCTCGCCGAGGCGGTGGGGGTGGAGGTAGCCGCCTCAGCCCCGCTGCTGACGGCCCGGAAGATAGCCCACTTCGCCCTCCACGGCGGAGCCATATCCGTAGCCCTGCTGGGGGAAGACATCCAAGCTATCGAATTCGTCACCAGCGCCACTGCGCCCATAGTGGGCAAGAAAATCTCCGAGGCGGGCCTGCCCAAGGAAGCCACAGCCGGAGCCATTGTCCGCAACAGCACCATCATCATCCCCCCGGAAGAGAGCAAGGTGCAGCCGGGGGACCATGTCATAGTGATATCCCCCCTAGCGGACACCCCGTCGGTGGAAAAGCTTTTCATGTGATGAACTAACCGATGAGAATGAAGGTTGTTCTCCACTACCTGGGGCTGCTGATAACCAGCCTGGGAGCCGCCATGCTCCTCCCCCTGGGGATAAGCCTGTATTACAACGAGCCCGCCACCGCCTCCGCCTTCGCCATATCCGCCGGCATCACCGTGGGCTGCGGGCTGCTCATGTGGCGGCTGATACCCGCCGGCAAGGGGCGGCTGAGCCGCCGCGAGGCAATTCTGCTCGTCGCCGGCGCCTGGATACTGGCTTCCGCCTTCGGCGCCATACCCTACGAGCTGGCGGGGACATTCGCCAGTTCCGTTGATTCCATCTTCGAATCCGTCTCCGGCTACACCACCACCGGGGCTTCGGTGCTCACCTCCATAGCCACCCAGAGCCACGGCATTCTGATCTGGCGCAACCTCACCCAGTGGCTGGGGGGGATGGGGATAATCACCATGTTCGTGGCCCTGTTCCCGCTTTTGGGGATGGGAGCGGCATACCTGGTGGAAGCCGAGATGCCCGGACCCGAAGCAGAGAGGGTTACCGCCCGCATCCGGGACACGGTGAAAGCCCTGTGGATGATGTACCTCGGCTTCTCCGGACTGGAGTTCGGGCTGCTGTGGCTGACGGCGGGGCTGCCGGCGTTCGATGCCGCCATAATCACCCTGGGCACCATGCCCACCGGGGGCTTCGCCTCCACAGCTCTGAGCATCAGCGCCTATAACAGCATCCTGGTGGAGGGCGTCGTGACCACCTTTATGGTGTTCGCCGGGATAAACTTCGGGCTGTACTACTTCCTGTTCAATAAAAGGCAGCCGGGGCGACTGTTCTCCAACCGCGAGTTCCGCCTCTATGTCGGCATCCTGGCCACAGCCACCGTGCTCATCGCCGTCAACCTGATGGGTGGGATGGGGATGGCTGCCCGGGAAGCCTTCCGCTACAGCAGTTTCCAGTCCGTGTCCATCATGACCACCACCGGCTTCAACACCGCCGATTTCAACCTGTGGCCGCCGTTTGCCCGGGCAGCGCTGCTGGTATTGATGGTCGTCGGGGCTTCGGCGGGGTCAACCGGCGGGGCGCTTAAGGTCACCCGCATCATGGTGGTGATGAAGTATATCCGCCGCCGCATCGCCCTCGCCTTCAACCCCCAGGCGGTGATGCCGCTTAAAGTGGGCGGGAACCCCCTCTCGGAGAGGATAGTCTCCGCCATCATCGGCACATCTATACTGTACTTCATCACCCTGATATTCGGCTTTTTGGTGATGAGCGCCATGGGGCTGGACAATATCACCGCCCTGTCCTCTGTTTTCGCCACTCTGGGGAACATCGGCCCCGGACTGGGGCTGGTGGGGCCGGCGGTGAACTACGCCTTCGTCCCCAGCGCCGGCAAGGTCTTCTTAATGGGGTGTATGCTGGCCGGCCGTCTGGAGCTGCTGACCATGTTCGTGCTATTCGCCCCCTCCTTCTGGAGATGGAGATAATCATCCAAAAAGAGAGCAGAATTACTCTTAAATACTATTGTAGCCTATTGACAACAAGAGTATAATTACTACCCGTGTCTAACAACAACCAAGACCGAAAACAGACCAAGTTTGAGCGGATATTAGTGCCGGTGACCGGCGCCGAGGCGGACGAATACGCCATCGAGCTCGCCTGCCGGCTGTTCAAGCCGGATAAGAGCGAGATATACGCCGTCTACATCATCACCATAAAGCGCGACCTGCCCCTGGACGCCCAGAACCAGGCTGAAATCCAGAAAGCGGAGGAGGCGCTGAGCCACATAGAGGGCTTCGCCAGGGAGCAGGGCTGCCGGGTGAAGACCGATGTCCTCCAGGCGCGCGATGCCGGGCCGGCCATCCTGGACGAGACGGCGGAGCGGGAGGCAGACCTGATCCTGATGGGGGTCACCTACAAGAGGCGCTTCGGCGAGTTCAGCCTGGGCGAGGTGGTCCCCTATGTGTTAAAAAACGCCCCCTGCCGTGTTATACTGTACCACCAGCACACGCATACATCGGAGACGACGCCATGAACATAGTGATTATGGGCTGCAGCCGCACCGGCGGCCGCCTGGCCGGACTGCTCGACGGCGAGGGGCACCAGGTCAACATCGTGGACATAGATTCATACAGCTTCCGCTGGCTGCCATCTGACTTCAAGGGCGCCGCCCTGGCGGGCAACGGGCTGGACCAGGAGGTGCTGAAGCGAGCCGGCATAGAAGACGCCGACGCCTTCGTGGTGCTCACCCAGGGGGACAACCGCAACATCATGGCGGCGCAGGTCGCCAAGCACATTTTCCATGTCCCCAAGGTCATCTGCCGCATCCGCGACCCCCTGCGCGAGGAGGTTTACCATTCCATGGGGCTGGACACCATCAGCCCGACCACCATATTCACCGACATACTAAAAGAGAAGCTGGAGGGCTGAAGGGGTAGATATGTATATCATAGTCATCGGGGGCGGCAGGGTAGGCTACTACCTGACCAAAGCCCTGCTCAACGAGGGGCACGAAGTGACCATCGTGGAGAAGAAAGCCGGCTACTGCGAGATAATCAACGACGAGATGGGCGGCATCTGCGTCCACGGCGACGGCTGCGAGACGACCACCCTGGACGAGATAGGCACCTGCCGGGCGGATATCCTCATCGCCGTTACCGGCGACGACGAGGATAACCTGGTCGCCTGCCAGATGGCTAAGCAAAAGTTCAATGTCAGCCGCACCATAGCCCGCATCAGGAACCCCCAGAACGAGACCATCTTCAAGAAGCTGGGGATAGATGTCACCGTGAGCAGCACCAATGTCATCCTGGAGCATATAGAGGAGGAGGTGCTCACCCACCCCCTCACCCACCCCCTGACCGACCTGCTCGCCATGAAGGACAAGGGGATGGATATTATCGAGGTGGAGATTCCGCCCGGTTCCGCCATCATCGGCAAACCGCTCAAGGACATCACCTTCCCGGAGGGGAGCAGGCCGGCGCTGGTTCTGCCCAAGG
>CAYLMC010000016.1:10403-15102 GCA_964384865.1 uncultured Dehalococcoidales bacterium
CTCAAGGACATCACCTTCCCGGAGGGGAGCAGGCCGGCGCTGGTTCTGCCCAAGGGACGCCGGCCCCGCATGGCTTCGGCGGATACCGTCCTCAACGAGGGAGACCGGCTGATAGCCATCACCCCCCGCGAATCGGAAAGCGAACTGCGTGCCATCCTGGGAGGCGACTGAAAGCCCCCGGATAATCTATAAAGCCAACAGCAGGGAACCCGGTGACCACAAACAGGCCAAGCAGGTATGTAACAGCGCTTATCATCGCCCTGGCCGCCGTCGCCGCCGTCAGCGGCATACTGCTCTGGTCACGCTACCGGGGAAACCAGGGCCAGGAGATAGCTATCTCCCCACCCCCCACCGAGGAGACGGCCGACAGCATCTATGTCGGCGGCGCCGTAACTAACCCCGGACTCTACCCGTTCCGCGACGGCGACAGCCTGGACTCCGTCATCCATGCCGCCGGAGGCCTGACCGCCGGCGCCGACCTCAGCGCCGTCCATCTCTATATACCCCAGGACGAAGAGGCATCCACCCAGAAGATAGACATCAACCGGGCCGAAGCCTGGCTGCTCTAGGCGCTGCCCGGCATCGGCGAGACCAGAGCCGCCGCCATAGTCACCTACCGCCAGGAGAACGGCCCTTTCCGCAGCAGCGATGAGCTGATGCGAGTGGACGGTATCGGGGCAGTCACCTACGGGCGGATTGAGGGCTTGGTAACCGTAGCCGATCGAAGCCGATAAGGACGGAGGATAGTGCCGCTTATCTATCTGAGCTGTGCCTGGGTGTTGGGGGTCTTCCTGGGAGCGAGGTTGGAGCTCCCCTGGCCGGTTATCTTCGCCGGGCTCACCCCCCTCCCCTTCCTGCGCCCGTTCCGCCAGCACCGGCGCCGCATTATCCTGGTCAGCCTGTGCCTGGTCGCCTTCCTGGGGGGCGCCGTCCGCTTCCAGTCCAGCCTGCCCGTCGTCGACCAGTCCAGCCTCCAGTTCTACAACGGGCAGGAGACCCGGATAAAGGGGATGATAAGCGCCGACCCGGAGCCGGGGGAGAGGACAGACCAGCTGCGCCTCTCCGCGGCGGAGATAATGGCGGGCGGGGGGTGGCGGGAGGTAGCCGGGGACGCCCTGCTCATCGTGCCCCGCCCCTCCGATTACCGCTACGGCGATGTGCTCCTGGTCAGCGGAGAGCTTCAGACCCCCGTTCAGTTCGACGACTTCGACTACCGCAGCTACCTGGCCCAGCAGGGTATCCACTCCACCATGCTCTACCCCCAGGCAGAGATTATCGGCCGGGGGCAGGGCTTCGCCCCCCTGGCGCGGATTTACGCGGTAAGAAACAGCCTGTCCCACAGCCTGGCGCAGGTACTCCCGGAGCCGCAGGCTTCGCTGGCGCAGGGGATTGTACTGGGGGTGCGGGGGAACATCCCCGCCTCGGTGAAGGCGGACTTCTCCCACACCGGCACCGCCCACCTGCTGGCCATCTCCGGGCTGCACCTGGGTATCCTGGCCGGGATGCTGCTCGGTCTGGGTGTCTGGCTTTTGGGCAGGAGGCGCTATCTATACATCTGGCTGACCCTGGCAATTATCTGGGCCTACGCCGCCCTCACCGGCATGCACCCGCCCATCATCCGGGCTGCCATCATGGTCAGCCTGTTCCTGGCCGCCGAGATACTGGGGCGGCAGCGCAGCGCCGTCACCGCCCTGGCCTTCGCCGCCGCCGTAATGGTGGCGGTGGAGCCGCGGCTGCTGTGGTCGGCGTCGTTCCAGATGAGCTTCACCGCCATGATGGGGCTGATAACCCTGTTCCCCCTGTTTCAATCCGCCGGCAGGAGGGCGGTCAACGCCGCCTGGGGGGAGGGCCGGCGGGGGACAGCGACGGCATACTTCATCGCCGACGGCTTCAGCGTCACCCTGGCGGCGCTGGCCGGGGTGGGGCCGCTCATCGCCTACTACTTCGGCATCATCTCCTTCGTCTCCCCACCCGCCACCCTGCTCACCCTGCCGGCGCTTCCCGCCATCATCGTCAGCGGGGGCTTAACCGGCAGTATAGGTCTGGTGGCTCCGGCAGCCGCCCAGGTCTTCGGCTGGCTGGCCTGGGGCTTCTTGAGCTATCTACTGGCGATGGTCTCCGCCTTCGCCGCCATACCCCTGTCCTTCGTCCGGGTAGCCCCCATCGCACCCAGCCTGGTATGGATATACTACTCGGCGCTGGCGGCGATGCTGTACCTCACCAGGCGCCGCCGGGCGGGCACCATCGCCAAGGCTCCCCCACCCGCAGCCGCGCCGGGGACGGGGCGGATAGCCGAAATGCTGTCATCTTCGCCGCGGAAGTGGCTCATCCCTCCTCTATTAGCTGCGGCGGTGCTGCTGTCGGCGGCAGCCGCCGCCATGCCCGACGACAACCTGCACATCAGCTTTCTTGATGTCGGCCAGGGGGACGCCATACTGATTCACCGCGGCACGCAGCAGGTGCTGGTGGACGGCGGCCCCAGCCCGCAGGATATCACCGTGGAGCTGGGCAGGAAGATGCCCTTCTGGGACCGCACCATTGAGCTGGTGGTGTCCACCCACCCCAGCGCCGACCACCTCACCGGGCTGGTGGAGGTGGCAGGCAGGTACCGGGTTGAGCGGGTGCTCCACCCCGAGGCGGACTTCCAGAGCGGGATATACGGGCAGTGGCTCAAGCTGCTGGAGGAGAGGGAAATCGAGTGCCTCACCGCCCGCGCCGGACAGAGGATAGAGCTGGGTGGGGGAGCGGTGATAGAGGTGCTCAACCCCCAGTCCCCACCACTGGAGGGCACCAGCTCCGATGTGGACAACAACGGGGTGATACTGAGAGTGGCCATGGGGGAGGCGAGCTTCCTGCTCACCGCAGATGCCATGGCGGCGGCGGAATCCGAGCTGATAGCCCAGCGCGCCGGCCTGGAGAGCACGGTGCTCAAAGTGGGGCACCACGGCTCAAGCACATCCACCACCCCCCGCTTCCTGGCGGTGGTGGACCCCCAGATAGCGGTTATACCGGTGGGCGCCGACAACACATACGGGCACCCCACCGATGAGGTGATGGCTCGGCTGAGCCAGAGAATGGGCGATGGAAACATCTACCGCACCGATAGAGACGGGACGGTGGAGTTCGTCACCGACGGGGAGAGGCTATGGGTGGAAACGGAGAGGTAGAGACCCGATTGATACGATGTCCGATGAGCCTATTTCAGTCCTCGACCTCGCCACGCCGTCCCAGGACGCCGCAGGCGATGGAGCTCAGCAGGAAGACGAAGCTGATGGTGAACCACACAGACCATACGAAACTGGCATGAAACACGGGGATTATCCCCGCCAGCATGAGACCGCCTATGACAGCGGATGTCCCGCCCAGGATGCCGAAGACCAGAGCTGCTGTTAACATCGATACCCTCCCACTTGATTATTACCCGGGGGCGAAAGGCGCCTGCTTCCGGCTTTAATTCACCCCCCGGTTACTATATAATCTCGTTTGAGGCATAATAACACGAAGCGGGCGGATAGTCCATACCGCTTAAGTCAAGGCGATGAGCGCTGTAAACAAAGAGATAGGAGAGCTGCTGCGGAGCAAGGGGCTGACCCTGGCGGTGGTGGAGTCTGCCAGCGGGGGGCTGATATCCCAGCTGATAACCGATGTCCCCGGCAGCTCGGACTACTTCAAGGGGTCGGTTACCGCTTACAGCATCGCGGTCAAGGTGGCGGTGGTGGGGGTGAGGCAGGAGACGATCGACAGCTACGGCGTGGTCAGCGCTCAGGTGGCGGAGGAGATGGCGGCGGGGGGAAGGAGGCTGCTCGGCGCCGATATCTGCCTGGCCGATACCGGCATCGCCGGGCCCGGCGGCGCCACAGCGGAAAGCCCGGTAGGGCTGTTCTACATAGGGCTATGCCACGGGGGAACGGCCATCAGCCGGGAGCAGCGCTTCCGGGGCAGCCGGGAGGAGAACAAGCGAAGCGCCGCCGCCGCCGCCCTCGACTGGCTGAAAGAATACCTGTCCGGTATCCAGTAGCTTTGAGGCGAAGGCCTCTATATCACCTCTCCAGGGTGAGCAGGTCGCTGTCCTTGAAGCCCATCTTGGCGAAGAACTTCCGCAGCGGTTTATCGTTCCTCTTGATAGCCACCTCAATCACGGCCCCGCTCTTCTCACACTCGCGAATGAAGGCTTCCACCAGCATCCTACCGACGCCCTTGCGCTGGTAATCCTGCTGGACGCCCATCATATCTATCCATCCCGCCAGAGGCACCATGCGCCTCGCCTGCCTGATGCCCCCCAGCAGGAAGCCCACCACCTGGCCTTCGTCTTCGGCAACGAAGTTGAGCGTGGAGCGGTGGTCCCGCCAGTGAGCCTCTACCGCCTGCGGCCAGCTGGAGACTCGCTCCTTGCCGAACAACGAGTGGCTTATCTCATTGACCTTGGGCAGATCTTCATCGGTCATCCTACGAACTTTCACCCCGTCTGCTCCCATAATAACTGGTCCCCTCCTAGTGGCTTATATCGACTTACAGCCGAAAAATATGCTCCAATTATACTATGTCCCGCCGGGTATTGACAAACCCCCGCGCCAAGATGAGCCGATTGTCAACCGCCGCCGGCGATGCTATACTTTATCCCGATTATCATCCGGGAGGGGAGACGCCGTGAAGAGAGCCGACGGGCGCGCCTGGGACGAGCTGCGCCAGATAAAGATAA
>CAYLMC010000016.1:15202-17026 GCA_964384865.1 uncultured Dehalococcoidales bacterium
GCCGTGAAGAGAGCCGACGGGCGCGCCTGGGACGAGCTGCGCCAGATAAAGATAACCCCCGGCTATCAGAGCTTCGCCGAAGGCTCGGCGCTGATAGAGCTGGGAAAGACGCGGATACTGTGCTCGGCGAGCCTGAGCGACAAGGTGCCCCCCTTCCTCAGGGACGGGGGCAGCGGCTGGGTAACCGCCGAATACGCCATGCTCCCCCGCGCCACCGTCACCCGCAGCCTGCGCGACCGGGCGGGCAGAATCGCCGGCCGCAGCCAGGAGATACAGCGCCTCATCGGACGCTCGCTTAGGGCGGTGACCGACCTGGACGCCCTGGGGGAGAGGTCCATTATAGTGGACTGCGATGTCATCCAGGCCGACGGCGGCACCCGCACCGCCGCCATCACCGGCGCCTATGTCGCCCTGTACCAGGCGCTGAAAAACATGGCCGGCATGGGGGTGATATCAGCCATCCCCCTCAAGACCAAGGTAGCCGCCATCAGCGTGGGGATGGTGCACGGCTACAAGATGCTGGACCTGTGCTACGACGAGGACTTCGCCGCCGCGGTGGATTTCAATGTGGTCATGACCGGCGAGGGGGAATACGCCGAGATTCAGGGCACCGCCGAGGGCAAGCCCTACACCAAGAAGATGGTGGACGACCTGCTCTCCCTGGCGGAAAAGGGCGTCCAGCAACTGCTGCAGGCTCAGCAGGCGGCTATCGAATCCCTGTAAGCAGGGCGGGCATTAAGGGCGCACATGCCCGTTGCCGAAGATAATCCACTTGTAGGTGGTCAGCTCCTTAACCCCTAACGGGCCTCGGGCGTGCAGCTTCTGGGTAGAGATGCCCACCTCAGCCCCCAGCCCGAACTGGCTGCCGTCGGTGAAGCGGGTGCTGGCGTTGGCATAGACGCAGGCGGCATCCACCTCGTTGAGGAAGCGCATCGCCGCCCCGTATTCCTCGGTGACGATGGCCTCGGAATGCCCCGATGTGTAATCGTTGATGTAGTCGATAGCTTCGTCCAGGGAGTCCACCACCCGCACCGCCGCCACCAGCGCCAGGAACTCCTTGCCCCAGTCCTCATCGGTGGCCGGAGCCAGCTTCAGGGAGTCATCCCCCTTCAGTATCGCCAGGGCGCGCTCATCGCAGTGCATCTCCACCCCGGCTTTGGCCCATTCTTTGGCCACCAGGGGCAGGTACCGGGCGGCTATGTCCTTATGCACCAGCAGGGTATCCAGGGCGTTGCACACCGTGGGGCGCTGCACCTTGGCGTTGAAGGCGATAGCCACGGCGTCATCTATGTCGGCGCTGCGGTCTATAAAGGTGTGGCAGACGCCGATGCCGCCGCTGACCACGGGCATGATGGCGTTCTCCTTGACGAACTTTATCAGCCCGGCCCCGCCGCGAGGGATGATGAGGTCTATGATGCCGCCCATCTTGAGGAGGTTGTTCACCAGAGCACGGTCAGTGTTCTCCATGAACCCCACCGCGCCCTCGGGGACTCCGGCACGGGTCGCCGCCCCCTGCACCAGAGAAGCCAGAGCCTGGTTGGAGTGGACGGCCTCCTTGCCGCCCCGCAGGATGAGGGCGTTGCCCGACTTCAGACACAGGGCGGAGATGTCTATGGTGACATTGGGCCGGCTCTCGTAGATGGCGCCGATGACCCCCAGGGGGACGCGCTTGCGGCCCACCTGCAGCCCGTTGGGCAGGGTGCGCATGTCGAATATCTCGCCCACCGGGTCGGGGAGCGCCGCTACCGAGAGCACATCCTGGGCGATAGCCTCCAGACGGGAGGAGTCCAGCATGAGGCGGTCGAGCATGGCGGCGCCCATACC
>CAYLMC010000017.1:0-13782 GCA_964384865.1 uncultured Dehalococcoidales bacterium
ACCTCCCTTTAAAGCTACTAGGGCAGGACGCAATTTTGAACTCGGCGTATACTATATATAATCTATAATGATTTTACAACCCGCAATGTAAAATCTCCATTTTCTTCTCAACATAGCGTCGGGTAAGTTGCTAAAGGCTTTGAATAGTTTCAGTGTTAAGCAAAAAGGCAATCAATATGCTAAACTATTAAGTCCTTTTGAGCGTGGGGGAGTGTCGGAATTGGTAGACGAGCATGATTTAGGATCATGTGCCGCAAGGCGTCGGGGTTCGAGTCCCCGCTTCCCCATTAAATGTCCCCTGATAGGATGAGAACACCCCGCTGGCGGGTTTGACAAACCCATATCTCCGTGCTAACTTAATTTCAGGCTATTTATGGGCAAAAGGAGGTTCTATGGCTCTACTTGAGTTAAAAGGAGTGACCAAGTATTTCGGTGGTCTGGCGGCGGTTAGTGATTTTAGTATGGATGTCAACGAAGGCGAGATAAGGGCGCTTATCGGGCCCAACGGTGCCGGGAAGACCACCATGTACAACCTTATCACCGGGTTCTACCCAGTAACATCGGGCGAGATTACCTATGGTGGTCAGGTTATAACCGGGCTTAAACCCCACCAGATAGCCAAAATGGGTTTGGTGCGGACCTTTCAGGCGACCAATATCATCTTTGCTGACCATACCGTGTTGGAGGGGCTGATGGTGGCGCGCTATCTACACTCCGGGGTTAGCAGGGCTAATATGTTTATTGGTGTTGACGAGCGTAAAGAGAAAGAGAACGAGAAAAAGTGCCTGGAACTCCTGGATTTCTTTGGGCTGGACGGTTTCAAGGACGAGATGGCAGTCAATCTTCCCCATGGTTACCAGAGGGCATTGGGGGTTGCCGTTGCCATGGCTTCTGAACCCAGGCTGCTGATGCTGGATGAGCCGGTTACCGGCATGAATCCCACCGAGACGGAGCACTTCATGGGGTTGATAAAGAAGGTGCGTGATGAGGGCGTAACGGTATTGCTGGTGGAGCATGATATGAAGGTGGTCATGAACATATCTGACCAGATAACCGTGCTTGACTTCGGCAAGAAGCTCACCGAAGGCACACCGCAGGAGATCGCTCATAATCCCAAGGTTATTGAAGCTTACCTGGGTATGGACCAGCTCGTTCAGGGCTGATTTCTAATCGTTAGTAAGTTAGTAAACAGGAAGCCCGAGTAACGGGAAGTTACTCGGGCTTCTTTTATTTCTCAGCGTATTTTCTCTTATCCGCTCTCTGCCAGCTTTTCTTTCCTTGCTTTTCGCCAGGCGGTGATTCTCTTCGGTAAACTCTCCAAGCCGCCGGGCAGGGCGAATACCATCGCTATCAAGATGATGCCATAGAACATAGGCATATACTCTATCAGGATACCGCGTAGCGTCTCCTGGATGGTAAACAGGGTGAACACCCCGGCTATGGGACCCCAGAAGGTAACGCTTCCACCCACAATCACCCAGACCAGAACCAGCAGCATGGAGCCTATGGCGAATTGAGGCGGGCTCGCTGTCGTCATGTAATGGGCGAGTAGAGCGCCGGCAATGCCGGCGAAGAAGGATGCGGTGACATAGGCTATGGTCTTGTATTTACGGATGTTTATGCCTATGCTCTCGCATAGTGAGTCCTGTGAATGGATAGCCACCAGGGCTCTGCCGAAGCGGCTCTGGTCTATGAGATACATAACCAAGAGACACCCCGCCATTACAGCTAATACCATGTAGAAATAGGAGAAGGTGCTGCTGAAGGTGAATGACCCTATTGAGGGGGTGGGGATGTACCATAACCCTCCTTCACCTCCGAAGGGCTCCTTAAACGCCCTGAAGCATAGCCGTACCGCTTCGCCCAGGGCAAAGGAGCCGAGCAGGAAGTACATTCCCTTCATTCTAAACAATGGGTAGGCTGTAGCCGCGGCAAAGCCCGCTGCTACCAAGCCACCCAGAGGGGCGGCAACCCAGAAAGACATGCCCATATTACGGGACATGATGGCGCTGGCGTAAGCCCCGATACCCATCACCACTACATGCCCCAGGGAGTATTCCCCGGTGGTAGCCAGGAGGCGGTAGCTTACGGCGGCGATGACCCAGATCATCATCAGCAGCACTGTGGTTAGCCGGTATTCGCCCATGACAAAGGGCATAGCCGCCAGTACAGCAAAGAGAATGCCTAAGCCAAGATATCCACCTTTGATTTTATGTATTACTTTATGTACCACGGCCAAGTATCCCCTTTGGTTTTACTGCTAAGACGATGAACATAAGCAAGGCGCCGATTATGATAGCCATAGTGGCCGGGCTGGCAATCGATGAAGGGAAGTAGCTGGTGACGAAAGCCATCAGAAAGCCGTAGATGAGCGATGCCACCATGGCTCCTTCAATGCTGCCCAGCCCTCCGACGATGGTTACCATAAGAGCCATAATAAGAGCGGTATGCCCCATATAGGGGTCAACTCTCATTATCGGTGCCATCAGGCCGCCAGCTGCTCCGGCAAGACCTGCCGCGATAGCTATGGCGATGAGCGCTACCTTATCCTGGCTTATCCCTTGTAGCCTGGCTGCCTCAGGGTCTTGAGCTACAGCGCGGAGCGCTCGCCCTTGCTTGGTTCGTCTCAGGAAGAACCAAAGCCCCCCAATCAAGCCAAGAGCCGATGGGATTACTATCAATCTCTGCCAGGGAGCGATAGTACCGAAAAGTGTCACTGAGCCTCTTATGGCTGGTGGAATGTGCTTCATCAAGCCCACATGCCACGTGGTGGCGGCAAATACTTGCAGGATAAATATTACCCCCACCGATAGCACAGCGCCCATTAGCACATTCCCTCGCATCGGCCGGAACAGGGCGCGTTCCATAGCCATCCCGATAGCGGCGACAATGCCAGCGCCTGCCAGTATGGCTAGTGGGAAGGGTAAGATACCCTGGGCGTAGGTAAGCCATACCACATAGGCGCCGATCATGTAGAGCTCGCCGTGGGCAAGGTTCACAATGCCCATAACGCCGAATATGAGGGTAAAACCTATTGCCATTACGGCATAGAAAACGCTGAGTAATCCTCCATTTAGTGCTTGTTGCAAAACAAGTTCCATGTCGAGCTTCCTCTATACTAGACCCAGCCGGGGCGTGTGGCGAATGTGTGTTGCCCCGGCCAGGCATTACTCTATCTCACTTAAATCAAGCTTATCAGTCCGTCAGGAATGCGAACTCTTCCTCCAGACCCCACATCTTTATACCTGCATTTCGGTCGATGCCCATGCGCTGCCACCACATCTCGCCAAGGTCTTCGTTCCACTGTACCATGGATACCTTGTTTCTTTCCCACCAGTCAAGCTGGTCGCGGAATTCCACGATGGTAGCCTTGCCGTCTTGCATCTGAACCACAGGCCAGGGAGCCATAAAGGCGTTGTCTATGCCCCAGAAGGGCTTGCCCCACCACTGACCTTTTCCGAATGGGTGGTAGATCTCGTTCTCCTCGGCGTGCTTCCATGCCGCGAATACCTTTATGGGGTCGATGGAATCAGCGGCTCTTACTGCCTGCGCCCACTGATCCAACTGCCCCTGGTACTCCCAGGACACCGCACTCCAGGTGTCAGGATATTCCGCCTGGTATTCGTCCCAGAAGTCAATATTCCTAACCACGGAGTGGGGGTTCGGGTTCGGGTTCAGCATGTCGTCGTCGAAGTCAGGGAACTGCCAGATGAAGTTCTCCATGAACTCCACATCCGTCTTATCAATGACGGCACCGTAGAAGTCCAGGGTGCAGGAATGGAGCTGCCCCTCAAAGCCCTGGTTGTAGGCCTCATAGGTTAGCAGGTTAACATGGTCAGGAAAGGAGATGCCCCAGCTGAGGATGTCAGCTCCAGAGGCTATCATCTCGCTTACGATGGGAGCGAAGTCAGTGGTCTCGGGGTCAAACAGCTCCCAGTAGACGATCTCCATGCCAACACTCTCGGCGGCGGCGTTCATCGCTGCCATGCCGGGTCGCCCCAGCTCATCGTCCTGAGCCACCTGGGCGAATGTTATGCCATCTGCCGCCAGGTCAGGCCTAAATTCGGCGAGATGTAAGCCCAGCCACTCAACTCCGGTGACATTGTAGAATGGGCAGACCTCAACAGGAGCTAGGTGGTAGAGTGTGGATGGGGTGAGGTCGCTGGGGAGCAGGGTGGTGGATACCATCAACTGGTCGGTCATGAAGGGGACAGCGGCGGCTGCGGTGGCGCCACCCAACATCTGAACCAGGACTACATCATCCTCAAGGATGAGCTTCTTAGCCCCAGTCAGCGCCTTTTCGGTAACATACTCGTTATCGTAGGGGACCATCTCTGCTAGAACTTGGGTCCCGTCGGATAGAGTGATACCGCCTTGGGCGTTGAATTGCTTCACCCATATCTCATCGCCGTAAAAGCCGGGAAGTCCCCATCCAGCGACTGGTCCGGTGAGGGGAGCCAGGAAACCTATCTTGGCGGTTATTACCTCGGCCGCCGGTTCAGCTGGTGCTGGTGCCGGTTCAGCTGGTGCTGGTGCCGGTTCAGCTGGTGCTGGTGCCGGTTCAGCTTGGCCACCAATACAACCGCTTGCGATAGGTCCAACTATTGCCAGCGCTGCTATCAGGCTGATAATAGTGATCAACTTCGGTAATGATTTTTTATTCACCTTTCTAAGTATCTCCCTCCTCTTGGGTTTCTTAGCTACAGCCTTTCTTGACTAGGCTAAACTAACTACATCGCACCACCTCCTTACCTGTTACAAAATATAGTTTGATATCATTATTAGCTAGCAACCTCCGTAAAAGTCAATACCTAAATCTGGGTAATTTGAGCTAGTTACGTCCGTTTGCCAATCAAACTCCCCGAAGCTTAACCGCTTCAGGCTTCAACAATAAGTCGGTGGTGCGATGTTAGTTTAGCCCGGTTTCTTGTTTATCAAATACCGGTCAGTTTCTTTATCTTGGTGACCGCTTCGGTGGCGTTCTCAGCATAGGCATCGGCGCCAATCTTCTTGGCCCATTCCTCGCTGGTGGGCGCTCCACCGACGATTACCTTAGCCTTCAGGCCGGCCGCTTTTACTTCCTCCACTACCTTCTTCTGTATCTCCATGGTAGTGGTCAGCAGGGCGCTGGCTCCGATAACATCCGCACCCATCTCTTTGGCTTTCTCGGCGAATGTCTTCGGGGCAACATCCCTGCCCAGGTCGGCTACCTCGAAGCTGTTGGCGGCTAAGAAGGCGACGACGATGGATTTGCCGATGTCGTGGATATCGCCTTCCACGGTTCCCATTACCATCTTCTTCTTCTCCTGGAGGGCGCTCTTGGGGAACTTAGCCTCGCACACGGTGCTTCCCGCCTTCATGGCGTCAGCAGCTAGAATCAGCTCCGGCAGGTAAACCTCTCCGGCATCAAACAGGTCACCGACCTCGATGATTCCGGGGACGAATCCCTTTTCCACCATTTTCACCGGGTCGATGCCACAATCTATACCCTGCTTGGCTATCTCCTCGGCCTTTTCTACATCGTAGTCCAAGATGGCTTTCTTGGCTGCTGCTAGAATCTCTTGCTCGTTTGCCACAGTAGTATTCTCCTTCCTTTCTGTTTAGTTTTGTATTAGAAAGCTACTTTAGCAGTTAGTCTGCTTAACTGGCGCTCTTGACTATCTCTCGTAGCGTCTTCTTGACATCATCGCTCAGGGGCTCGGGCTCGTGGGTGGCGATTATCTTCTTGGCCGTTTCCCTGGCTACGGTGGTCAGGTCCTTGCCGCTACTGAGTTCCCAGGCGCCGCGGGTTTTACGGTCAAGGAGATCAGGCCTTGACTGCTCCCGCATATGTTTGACGGTATGTTTCTGGTGTAAGAAGTCCTTTATCTTATGAGCCTGTTTGACGATATCGAGCGCCATTGCATCGTCGTCGACGCTGATTCCCTTGATCGCGCGCTTTACCATGGTGACAATGTCGTTATCGATTATCAACTGCTCATGGCTCCATGTCTGCCCTGATTCTAACATACCCATACCATAAATCAAGTTGGCGCCGGCCTGGGCGGCCAAAATGTTGGTTATGGTTTTCTCATGGGCTGCCTGAGCATCGGGCAGCTTGGAATCTGCCTAGGTTCCAGATACATATGTAGGCAGGTTGTAGTACTGGCCCAGTTTAGCCACGGCGGCGCTGAGCAGGCCCATCTCCGGGCAGCCCACCGGCGCGTTGGCCAGGGTCAGGTCCAGCATGGTGGTGGAGCTGCCGTAGACTACCGGTGCTCCCTTCTTGGTAAGCTGGCTTAAGGTTATGCCAGCCAATACCTCCGAGTTGTGAATCAGCAGTGTGCCGGTATCGGTGACCGGGGCAGTGCCTCCTGACAGAGCCATGGAGAGGACGTTGCATGGGATGCCTACCCTTGCCGATTCCACTATCACCTCGCAGGCTTCGGGGCTGAGCTGGAGCGGGCTTACCGGGCAGATGAGAATGGAGCATACCGGACGCGCCTGCATCTCTTCCTCGCCGCCGGCAACGGCCACGCCCATCTGGTAGTAGTTTCTGACGCCCTCAGTAGAGAGGACATCGACATGGTGGAAGTGCTTGCTGCAGTTTGTCATGCAGGTCTCGGCGGCGATGAGGTCCTCTATCTGGGGGGGGACATCTCGCGGCGTCACCGGCAGGGAGAGGACATCCACGCCCTCGGTGGCATCCGCCAGTTTGGATGCGTCCACCAGGTCCTGATTGGTGGTCTCTCTGGCCTTGCCGGTCTCTAAATCCAGTACCTTAATGCCCACACCGAAGGTGGTGTTGGCCACCCTGGTGCCTTCCAGGACGACATCGTGCTTGGGGTTGCGTCCCGCCAGCAGCACCTTGGACGGCGCTGACTGTATCGCCTCCTCCACCAGGTAAGCCGGTATCTTTACGATGTTGGCTTTTTTATCAACCTTGCAGCCGTGGGAGTAAAATATCTCCTGTGCCTCGTCGTTGAGCACCATAATGCCAGCGTTACTCATCACATCCAGGGTCGCTCTATGCAGCTCGGCCATTTCATCCTCGGTGAAGAGGTCGAAGCCTAAGCCATTCAATTGACTATATGAAGCTCTTATTCCTTTAATCATTCCTTTGCTTTCTCCTTTTTCACTTCTCATGATTCATTACCTCACATGGCCATCGTCAGTGAATCACCCCCTTTCAGTAGTGCACAGTATCGACCCTAGATACTGATATTATTTTACTTGCCTCTCAACATAGAGTCAACCGTTCGGGCGTAGCGCCCACAGCTTCGCCACATGGCGCCACGGCACAAATATTGGACTATATGTTAATGAGGAAGTAAAAATAATACCGGAAGGGCTGATACCGAAAACCCTTGATACTATTTCCCTTACAATTTTACGCTATCATCGTGCCTGGGGGTTGTCAACAGTGCTATCGGGGCAATTTTATCTTGGTGGGGGGGGGTGGGGATGGTTGACGATGCCGAATATGGCATAGTAATATATATTGGTGTAGCCAAGTAGCAGATATCAATTAGTCCTTGTTTGAGATATTTGCTTAAGAGAAAACCGAACCAAGAGGAAGGGGGTGGTCTATCCAGGCTAGTTATCTCCACACGGTGAATTAAGATAATCAACATTCAATTATTTCTAGTATAAGGAAGGAGGCGAATATGGGAGTTAAAGCAAAGGCTGGCGTGTTCACGAGCTATGAACGGGCGCTCACCGGCCCTGAGATGACCGAGACGAAGTGGGATAGAGAAGTCATCCCCCAGACAGCCAAAAAGATAAAAGAGAAGTATAACCTCAAATTCGACAAAAAGCAGATTATCCCCACCGATGGGGATTTACTGGAGCGTTTATATCAGGCGGGGCTTGATATGCTGTCCACCTGCGGAGTCTTCTGCACGGGGACCGACAGCGTTATCAAGTACACCAAGGATGAGATACTGGCAGCCGTAGCCGGCGCCCCCGACAGGCTGGTCATCGGTGAGGGGCGGGACGCGGCCATTATGGCGGCCCGCTACGGCAACGACCCTCGCCCGCCGCTGTGCCAGGGAGGTCCCACCGGAGCCCCGGTCAGCGAGGATATCTTCGTTCAGACCCACGAGGCATTCGCCAGGGAGCCGTTGGTGGACGTAATAGTGGACGGCGTTCTGGACACCATCTATGGCCACCCGCTGGTATCTGACACCCCGTGGGATATCGCCGCCGCCAAGGTGGAGGCGATGTCGCTGCGGGATGCCGTCAAGCGCGCCGGGCGCCCTGGGATGGGCTTCTAGGGGCCGGAAACCCCGCTCACTACCGCCGGTGTCATTGCCGCTGATTTTGAAGGTGGGATGAGACCCTGTGACAACCATGAGATAAGCCAGCTCTGCGAGCTCAAGATTGACCTCGAGGCGCTGACTTTCACCGCCCACTACAAGATGAACGGCAATAATATTATGACCGAACAGATGCCCATTATGGGTGGCTGGGCCGGTGGCATCGAGGAGACTGCCATCGTCGGCGTAGCCTCTCATCTGAATACCCCCACCCTGATTGGAGGGGACTGGCATCTGGACGGGCCCACCCACATGCGCTGGGGAATCACCACCGCCAGGGAGTGCCTGATGGTGGCTGCGTATGTCAACCTGGCCATCGAGCTCCACTCGCATCAGCTCACCGGTAACCAGTACTACACCGCCGCCGGGCCCTGCACCGAGATGTGCCTGCTGGAGGCGGCGGCTCAGGCCGTCACCGATACCGTCAGCGGCCGCGAGCTGATGAGCGGCTGCGCCTCAGCCAAGGGCACTATTCTGGACCGCACCACCCCCATCGAGGCGCGCATGATGGCCTATGCCGCCCGGGCCGTGGCCGGCATGGATCCGGGTAAAGTCAACGAGCTGCTCAACAAGCTGGTGGAGAGCTACGAAGGCATACCCGCCGATGCTCCTCGCGGTTCCAAGAGGGAGAAGTTCAACAACCCGCCCATCGGCAAGACCTTCCAGGAGTGCTACGATGTCACCACCCTGGAGCCCACCGACGGGCACGTGAAGGTGCTGGACAAGGCGATGAGCTCCATGGAGAAGATGGGTTTCCAGTTTAAGTAATAACTGGGTTTACTTCAGTAAAGAAAACACCCACCGCCCGCTCTGGGGTGGTGGGTGTTTTTTGTCTCTGGGGTGAGCTTTGGAATAAGCTCAGGTGGGGGCTATTAAATCCCAGACCTGGCTTTGAATTGCTCCACGCAATTTATCTTGATGTCCAGCAGTTTGGCAATCTGGAACTTGGCCGCCATTCCCTTGGGGCGGCCCGGCATCTGGGCGATTAGGCCCAGATGAAGGTCATCCCTGACCTCGGTCATCTTGACGCAGTCAGAGAGGTCCAGCGTGGACACGCCCAGCTTATTGGCGACATACTCTTTCGCTTCGCCCAGTTTCATTGCCTTAGACATTTGCATGCGGGCCACCAGGTCTCCGGCGGTTCGCATTCCACCCATGCCTGAGGCGGTGGCGTGAGATCCCAGCATGCCGTGGATATCGCCGATGCCTACCTAGATTCCATCCAGCTTGCATATCTCCACACAGGCCTTGGATGCCCTGGTTACGGCCTCTACCGGCGGGACGTCATTCAGGGGAATGCCCCCCACGCCCATACCCATGTTGTTGTGGATCGGGATGTTGGATGCCTTGACGCAAGCCTTGACGAAGGTCAGCACGCGCCCGATGTTGTAGGCGCAGGAGCGGGATGTGATGATGTTGCATACCGGGCCGAATATAGTCGCGCCGGCTTTCTCGGCCAGCTTGACCTGCTGGTGGGGGTAGAGCCCGGCCAGCCTGACGCCCTCATACTCCAGGGCGCCGTGAATACCGAGGACGAACTCGCCCGCCATGCCCATCTCTATGCACACATCGGGGTACTTCTCCTTCAGCCTTTTCGTGGCTTTAAGGCTGGCCAAAAAGTCCAGGTCTCCGAAGGCTCCGGTGGTGTCCAGGTTGATAGCGTCGGCGCCGGCGTCGATGATGCCACTGGCTATGTAAACGATGTCGTTAGCCGCCGCCTCGACCATCTGGGCGCCGCTCTCCCTGGATTCGTCTATCTGTCCCTTGTTAAGCAGCTCGGTGGGGTTGGGGAAGGGGCCGTCCGGCTGGGTGTACAGGCCCAGGTTGGGCATAGCGCCGTAGAGCAGGGGAGCGGTGGTGGCGAGCAGGGCTCGCTCTACCAGGATGTGCTCGTCGGCTACCAGCGGACGTATCGGTTTCCAGCTGTAGTCTATGTGGCCGTATTCGATGATATCGGCACCTAGCGCCCTCTCCTGAAGCTCTGAAGCAATTAATCTACCGCAGTCTATTCCCAGCCCGGCACCGCCGCATACTCCGGCGTTTATTTTTAACGTGCCACAATCATGGGATAGGATAACCTCGTCCCCGGGGGCTACGGTGACGATTCTATCCGGCCGGGTGTATATCTCTGCGGCGTGCTCTATCTCGTCCTGTCCGAGAGGGGGGATGTCGGCTCTGCTGGCGGCATCCTGCACGCCCTCTTCCAGGTCTTTCTTCACCTCATCAGCAGTCATCTCCATGATGGTGCCATCGCCTTTTCGCTGTAAGGTCTTTGCCATTCGTCAATCACCTCCTTGTAGAAAATAAAGTGTCTTAAAAAGTGGCTGCCCCTGTCGCTATGTTACAAATTGATCCCCCCTTTCAGTATATATCTTCGGCCTATTCACCAACTTATGGTATTAAGGGTTATTATTCTACGGAAATGCCCCCTGGGTGGGGTGTTGAAAAAAGGGAATACCTGACGGTAGCACGGGTCGGACCGGTGTGGTTGCTGTTCATGTTGTCGGCTGTCTTAATCAAGCGTTAATTCAGACGAACTAGCCGTCCCACTCCCTGTCTCGGGTCAGGTCAGGAGAAACAAGCCTTTGCCCCGAAAGCGGCCGGGATTCTTGCCCTGTAAAAAATATTATACCGTGAGAGCAATGTGGTGTCAATCAGGGGTGGCGGCACCTCATCCCTCGGTCCGGTCTATGCTGTCGGCTTCGCGAAGCTCACTGAGGAGGTCGGTGAGCAGATTTTCGGGGAGGGGGGGCGAGGAGTGGTGCAGAAGCTCGGTGTTGAGGGAGGTGACGGAGATATCGCCCTGCTCTATAGCCCAGATATCGGTGTCGCCGTCCGCGGTCATCTTCAGCTGCTGGCGCACCAGCCAGTAGTACTCCTGCCTGCCGTCGAAGCCCTCTTTGACGGTGTCTATGTGGCTCTTGCTGGCCAGCCGGGTGAGCTTAGCCGACTTGATTTCCTCCAGCGGGGCATCGGGGATATTGATATTGAGGAAGATGTCCGCCGGCAGCTCCCCGGAGCCGACCTTCGCTGCCAGCAGCGCCGCCGTCCTGGCGGCGTTTTCCAGGCACTGGCTGTTCACGGCGGCTACCGAGATGGCGATGGCGGGGAAACCGCGCAGGTAGCCCTGCAGGGCGGCGCCCACCGTCCCGGAGATGAGGACATCATTGCCCAGGTTGGGCCCCTGGTTTATCCCGGAGACCACCATATCTATATCTTCCTCTATCAGCTTGCCCAGGGCGAGGATGACGCTGTCCGCCGGGGTGCCCTCCACCGAGTACGCCTCCACCTGAGACACCAATGGGGTTACCTTCTGCGCCCGCAGCGGCTGGCGCAGGGTGACCGCGGTGCCCCTGGCGCTCTGCTCCCGGTCCGGGGATACCACTATCACCTGGGCGATTTTCTTCAGCTCCCGCACCAGCGTCCACAGCCCGGGGGCGAATATGCCGTCGTCGTTGGTTGCCAGTATCCTCATGGCGCAGCTCCTCTCCTTTTCATCTTATCACAGCCGGGCTGGCAGCAGCCAGCGGGTTGGACAGCGGCCGGGTTTGGGGCTATAATTTCACCATAACCATGAGTTCACAGCCTAAGCTCCATCCCCTGTTCACCGCCGACGAGGTGAGAGCCGTCGTGGAGCGGCTGGCAGCGGAGATAAGGGATGACTATAAGGACAAGCACCCCCTGCTGATAGGGGCCCTCAAGGGCTGCTTCGTTTTCATGGCTGACCTGGTGCGGCGGCTGGACTTTCCCCTGGAGGTGGATTTCGTTATCCTGTCCAGCTACGGGCGGGGGCGGAGCACCCCTGCTGAATGCCAGCTGGTCAAGGGGCTGGGCACCGAGATAACGGGCCGGCATGTGCTGGTGGTGGAGGACATAGTGGACACCGGGCTCTCCCTGGGCGTGCTCCTGGACTATTTGAAGGATAAGAAACCGGCGTCGCTGCGGCTGTGCTCCCTCCTCGATAAGCCCTCGCGGCGGCAGTCCCCGGTGGAGATAGACTACCTGGGCGCGACCGTCCCCGATAAGTTCATCGTGGGCTACGGGCTGGACTGGGACGAGCGCTTCCGCTACCTGCCCGATATCCGCTATGTGGAGGTGGAGGGCTGATGCCGTCCGAGCTGGCGCGCCTGATAGCGGTGGCGCGGGGGGATGCCCCCGCCGACCTCGTCCTGACCGACGCCAATGTCATCAATGTCTTCACCGGCGAGATCGACAAGGGTAATGTCGCCATCTGCGGCGGCAGCATCGCCGGGGTGGGGGACTACCAGGAGGCGGAGCAGGCGCTGGACCTGGAGGGCAGGTATGTCGCCCCCGGCTTCATCAACGGGCACACCCATCTGGAAAGCTCCATGCTGGATGTGGGGCAGTACGCCCGGGCGGTGGTGCCGCGGGGCACCCTGGCGATCGTTACCGACCTCCACGAGATAGCCAATGTCTGCGGGCTGGGGGGCATCAGGTATATCATGGACTGCGCCCGCAACCTGCCCCTGGACCTGTTCCTGATGGCGCCGTCATGCGTCCCGTCCACAGACCTGGAGACGGCCGGCGCCAGCCTGGAGCCGGAGACTATAGCCCAGCTTCTGCGCTGGGAGGGCTGCATTGGGCTGGGGGAGGTGATGAACTTCCCCGGCGTCCTCGGCGGCGACGAGGATATGCTGCGCAAGCTGGAGTTCGCCCGGGGCCGGGTCATCGACGGCCATGCCCCCGGGGTGGGGGGTAAAGACCTGAACGCCTACATCGCCGCCGGCATACGCTCCGACCACGAGTGCACCATCCTGGAGGAGGCGCAGGAGAAGCTGAAGCGGGGGATGTATATTATGATAAGGGAGGGCTCCTCGGAGAAGAACCTGGACGCCCTGCTGCCCCTGGTCGCCGATAACAACTATAAGCGGTGCCTGTTCGTGGTGGACGACCGCAGCTGCGCCGACCTGCTCGAGGACGGGGATATAGACGCCGTGGTGCGCCTGGCGATAGGCAAGGGGCTGGACCCGGTGCGGGCGATTCAGATGGCGACCATCAACCCCGCCCAGTACTTCGGGCTGAACGGGCTGGGGGCGGTAGCCCCCGGCTACTTTGCCGATATCGTCGTCCTCAACGACCTGTCCAGCCTGTCCATAGATACTGTGTTCTACCGGGGGCACCCGGTGGCCAAAGAGGGCGAGCCATTGTTCTCCCCCCCCAAGGCCGACGCCGCCGAGCTGACCGAGACGGTGAGCATCAAGCCCCTCACTGCCGATTCTCTGCGGCTGCCCGTCTCCGGGGATGCCGAGCCGGTGATAGAGGTCGTCCCCGGGCAGATAATCACCCGCAAGAGAATGGAGAGGGTGCGGTCGGTGGAGGGTTTCGTCCTCCCCGACACCGCCAAGGACATCCTCAAGCTGGCCGTGGTGGAGAGGCACAACGCCACCGGCAACATCGGGGTGGGTCTGGTGGTGGGCTTCGGGCTGAAGAAGGGCGCCCTGGCCTCATCCATCGCCCACGACGC
>CAYLMC010000017.1:13882-16226 GCA_964384865.1 uncultured Dehalococcoidales bacterium
TGGTGGGCTTCGGGCTGAAGAAGGGCGCCCTGGCCTCATCCATCGCCCACGACGCTCACAACATCATCGCGGTGGGCGCCAGCGACGAAGATATCCTGGCCGCCATCAGGGAGGTGGAGCGGCTCAACGGCGGGCTGGTGGTGGTGGGAGACGGCGGCGTCCTGGACAGCCTGCCCCTGCCCATAGCCGGTCTGCTCTCGGATAAGCCCCTGGGCGAGGTGGTCTATAAGCTGGAGAGGCTTCAAAAGCTGGCTAAGATGCTGGGCAACACCCTGCCCGCCCCCTTCGCCACCCTCTCTTTCTTGGCCCTGCCGGTGATACCGGAGCTGCGCCTCACCGATCTGGGGCTGGTGGATGTGGGCCAGTTCCAGATTATCTGATGAAGGGCTGCGGCTACTCCGCGGCCATCACCTTGTAGATTCTTATCTTGGGGTTCTCCAGGAGGAGGGGCTCTATCTGCTGCTCCAGCTTGACGCGCTCCTGGTTGCCCTCCCACCACTGCCAGTCCTCCAGGCTCTGCCAGGTGCTCAGCACCGAGAGGACGAAGGCGTCCTCGATGCTGGCCAGGGTCTCGCCGCTGATGTAGCCCGTCTGCTGCACCACCATCGCCCGCAGCTTGTTGAGCAGGTCGATGAACTCCCCCCGCTGCCCCGCCTTTATATGCCGCTCTATGATCACTCTGACCATGATACGCCGCCCTCCTTCCTGGCTTATTCCCACCGGTGCTCTACCGGCATTATAGACCCGAAAGTGTCGGCTATCAAGGCTTGGGGTCGTGCTCGCGGATGAGCTTTTCGCCGTAGCGGAGGAGGAGCTTTGCCCGCGCCGGCGTCAGCTTCTTGGCCTCCGTGTATGCCTTCAGGGCGTCCAGGGGGGTTATCTCCTCGGCGGTCTGACCCCCCAGCCGCAGGCGTGTCTCACGCTGTATCTCCTTGGCGACCGTGAAGTAGTAGGCGCCTTTGAGGGCGCTCCTGATTTCGCTGTGGTTCAGCCGCCCCTCGGCTTCCGTCGGCAGGGTGATGTTCACCCGCACCACGGCGTCGGCGATGTCGTCGCGGCGCCGGGCTATCTCGCCCAGGACGGTGGCGGTGGGGTCGTCGTCATCCGGCCTTATCTCGGCGGCGATGGTGGTGAAGCGGCGCCCCTTGATGGGGTGGAACCGGTAGGATACCCTCCTGTCGCCGTCTTCGTCTTCCGGCTCTATATCCACCACATAGAAGCCCTTGTCGTCTTCCGCCTCGCTGAAGTCCACCCGTTCCAGGCTGCCGGCGTAGACCACCGGCGGGCTCTCGCGGAGCACCTGGTGGCGGTGGATATGCCCCAGGGCGACGTAGTCGAAGGCGGGATGGGCCACATTGCTCACCAGCAGGGTGTGCTCCTGCCCGATGGTCATCAGACGCTCCGAGCCGATGCGGGCTTCGGTCACCCAGACATGGGCGGCGAGGATAGAGGGTAGGGTGGGGTCAAGCTCCGCCGCCTGGGCGGCGATGATGTTGGTCAGCACCTCCCGCGCCTTCTCGTTGAGCTGGTCTATGGTCAGGTTCTTGCTCCGCTCGCTGCTGAGGAGGGCGCTTCGCCTCAGCCAGGGCAGGGCGGCTATCTGGACGGGGCCGCTGGAGGTGGGGATGGTGTGGATGCCGGGGCGGCTGGCGACATAGACATTCTTCACGGTGAGGGCGTCGAATATCTCGGTGGTGGTGGCTCGGCCGATGGCGTTGGGCAGGTCGTGGTTGCCCACCAGCAGAAAGATGGGGATGCCGCCGGTGGACAGGCGGTTGATGCGCTTGGCGAACTCCCGCTGCTGGGTCTGGGAGGGCTCGCGGCTCTTGTAGGCGTCGCCGCAGAAGACTATCAGGTCAACCTTGTCCTCTATGGCGTAGTCCACCAGCTGGTCCAAGGCGGCCAGGAAGTCGCTTAGGCGGGAGGACAGCCCGGTGGCGGGGTCTATCCGCCCGTAGCTCTCCACGCCGATGTGGAGGTCAGCGAAGTGGATTATTTTCAACTTCTCCCCCTGTATCCCCCTCTCCTTCGAAGGAGAGGGGGAATTATTTGGAAAGAGGGGCTTCGCCCCTCTTAGACTCCCCTGTATCAGGCAGGGGTTACTTCTCTCCCTGTTTCCATATCTGGCCGCCTTCGGGCAGGACGAATAAGTCCTCGCCGCCCAGCTTGGCGGTGATGGTCTTCTTTAATTCTTTGATGGGGATGCGAATCTGGTTCAGGGTGTCCCGCTCCCGGACGGTGACCTGCCCGTCCTCCAGGGACTGGAAGTCTATGGTGACGCAGTAGGGTGTGCCTATCTCGTCCTGTCTGCGGTAGCGGCGCCCGATGCTCTGGGTGTCGTCGT
>CAYLMC010000018.1:0-4221 GCA_964384865.1 uncultured Dehalococcoidales bacterium
TCTTCTCCTCGGCGCCGCAGGCAAGCACCTGCTTCGCCTGGAAGGGCAGGAAGATGGGATAGGGCGCATAGCCCCGCGCCCGCCTCACCGCCCTGGGCTCGTCGTCCAGCACCAGATAGACGCTGTCGTCGTAGCGGGAATAGATATCCCGGTCATGGAGCAGGAAGTAGTCGGCGATTCCCTTCAGCCGGCGCAGGGCTTCGTCGTTGTCCTTGGCGATGGGCTCCTCGGAGAGGTTGCCGCTGGTCATCACCAGGGGCAGCCCAGCGCCCTTAAGCAACAGGTGGTGCAGCGGGGTATAGGGCAGCATCACCCCCAGGTATTTTATCCCCGGAGCGACCGCATCCGCGACGGCGGAGGAGCCGCGCCGCCACTTCGCCAGGACGATGGGCGCCTGGGGGGACTGCAGCAGATCTTTCTCAGCGCCGGTCAGCGCGCAGTGCCGCTCCGCCTGGTTTAAATCAGCCATCATGACCGCCAGGGGCTTGGCCGGCCGCCTCTTCCTCTTTCTCAACCTGGCTACGGCTTCCGGGCTGGTGGCGTCGCAGGCTAGCTGGAAGCCCCCCAGCCCCCTCACCGCCAGAATGTTGCCCTCCTTGAGCAGCTGGGCCGCCCCGGCGATGTCGTCATCGCAGTCCACCGGCTTGCCCTCTTCATCCACCAGCGTCAGGCTGGGGCCGCACGCCGGACAGGCATTGGGCTGGGCATGGAAGCGCCTGTCCAGGGGGTCGTCGTACTCCCGCTGGCAACGAGGGCACATCTTGAACTGGCGCATGGTTGTCTTAGGACGGTCGTAGGGGATGTCCTCTATGATGGTGAAGCGGGGGCCGCAGTTGGTGCAGTTGGTGAAGGGGTAGCGGAAACGGCGGTCATCGGGGGTGAATATCTCCCGGCGGCAGTCGTCGCAGGTGGCGATATCCGGAGACACCAGCTGATACCCGCCCTCCTGGGACAGGCTGCTGTGAATGCGGAAATCGGTGTAGCCCTGCGCCGGGCCGTAGGCGGTGTGGACGCTCTCCAGCCGCGCCATAGGGGGAGCCTCGGCTTCAAGCGCAGCCGAGAACGCCCCTAGGCTCTCCTCGTCCCCCTCGACCTCTATGTCAACAGCCCCCGAGGTATTTCGCACCCAGCCGGTCAAGTTATGTTCCTGAGCCAGCCGGTAAACGAAGGGCCGAAAGCCGACCCCCTGCACCACCCCACGGACACTTATCTGGGCTATCTTCTTCTCTTCTACCCGCACAACCGCCAACTCCTCCCCGGTTCGTCATGTAGTTATCCTCCAACCAGCCAGCTGGTAATCCCTGGGCGGACGATAATCCTTGAGCAGATTTAGCTTCTTCAGCTTCTTCAACTGCTCGTATATCAGACACCAGCCGCAGTCCCTCTCCGGGTCAAGCTCGCACTTGCCGTCCTTGGTCCCGCCGCAGGCTCCGTTGAGCAGCGACTTGGTGCACCTGACCACGGGGCAGATGCCACCGGTCTCGGCCAGCACACAGTCCCCGCAGCCGCCGCATCTCACCTCCAGGATGCCCTCCTCCCTCAGCTCCGCGCCCCGGAAGTGGGAGTTCTGGGCGGGGAATACGGGCAGCCCGGCGTAAAGCTCGACGATGGTCTGCACCCCAATCCCGCAGGCCAGGGACAGCACCGCATCTGCCTTCTCCACCAGCGCCTTGACGGCTTCATCGGTGACATAGTCGTCGCACTGCTTGGCTATGGTGGTGGTCTTGAAGTTGAAGGTCTTCTTTCTCTCCCTGCCGCCTATCTCCAGCAGCTGGGCCAGGGTTTCCGCCTCTCTCAGCCCGCGCGGCGGCTGGGTGCAGCCGTCGCAGCCGGCAATGAGCACGTTCCGGTATGGAGATATAAAATCCAAAACCTGGTCTAAAGGCTTTCGCGAGGTTACTATCATTTTGCGCCCCCCTTCACGCCCTGAGCAGCCACTTCTCTGGCGAAATGCTCCAGCTCGTCACTGAACTCATCGGGGTATCTGGGGGAGGTGGTGGCGAACTTGAACCTCTTGGCGTAGCCGATCTCGCACAGCCTCTGGTCGAGGTCCACCATCTCATGCTGGGTCTTGCCGCTGGCTCCCTCCTGCTTGCATTCCTCCTCCAGGCAGGATGCCACCATGACACCGTCGACGCCTTTCTGGAAAGCCTCCAGGACATGGGTGATGTCCAGCCGTGAGGCGCAGGGCAGGTCTATGAAGCGGATGTTGGGCAGTATCTCCCCGTTAAGGGGCGGGAAGACGGCCCACTGGCAGCGGAACACCAGTATCTTGGGGGACTTCATGTCCGGAGCCATCTCATCTATCAGGGTGGATATGCGGTCCTTCTCCCAGTGCTCCAGGTCCAGGGCGAAAGCGGGGCACATGGCAACGCACAGCCCGCAGCCCCGGCACAGGTCCAGGTCGAACTGCGCCGCCTCCGAGCCCTCCAGCCGGGGGGCATCGTAGGGGCAGTAATAGACGCAGTTGCCGCAGCGGATACAAACCTCTCTGTCAACCGTAACCTTGAGGCTGTTCCGCTTCATGGTCAGGGCTTCTTCGCCGTAGCCGAGCTGGTCCAGCACGGCGTTGAGGGCGAGCACCTTGCGCTCGGTCACCGGGCTGCCCCTCTCGTAGCGGCAGTAGTGCTCGCCGCAGGCGAGCAGGTTTATCTTCTTAAACCCCATCAGTATCGCCTTCAGGTATATCTCCTCCGGTATCCGCCCCACACAGGGCACCTGGAGGGGAATGAAGTCCTTCAAACCGAACATCTCTTCGATCCCGGCAAAATCGAGGGCGCTCCCCCGGCACATTATCACTAGGTTGTCGCAAGCATGCTTCTGCCTCGCCTTTTCCAGATATTTGAGCAGGGAATCGATATCATAGTAGATGGTGTCTATGGCTTGGGCGGGGCAGTTGGAGTAGCACAGCCCGCAAACCTGGCATTTGGCGATGTCCAGGGTTATCTCGCCATCCTCGTTCTTGGTCAGCGCCTGGTAGGGGCACAGGGTAGAACAAATGGAACAACTGCTACAATAATCTACATTCTGTTTGACTGCTACAACATCAAGCGTGGCCTGTTCAGTCATCTTGCTGAATCCTCCTTAACTGGCTTAACTGGCTTAACTGGCTTAACTGGCTTTAAGGGGTCCTAGATGAGTAACTTCGCCAACGAAATCATTTAATGAAGAGAGAAATTTAGGCGGCTCCGCGGTAACCCACTCCGCCTTTAACCGGTCGGGCTCTATGCCCATCTGCGAAAGCATGTTTTTCAGCAGCATGACATTTCGCATAGCCTTGTAGTTGCCCCGCACAAAGTGGCAGTAACCGGGACGGTCGCCGACCACCATCACCCCGTCAGCGCCCTTGGCAAAGGCATCCAGTATGTAGGTGGGGTCTATCCTGCCGGTGCAGGTGGTCTTGATGAGCACGGGGCAGAAATCATCCCCCAGCTTATCAGCCAGGGCTTTCTCAGCCCCCATCGGAGCACAGTAGTCGCAGCGGAAGATGACGATCTTAGGTTTGAATTCGCTCATAGCTTCTCCTCTTCTATTATTTGTTCTATAATCTTCGGCACCCGTTTCTCGACCTGCCGGGTACATTTCTCGCTAAAGGTAACGCAGTCCTCTATCTCGACGGCGTATATGCTCACCCTGGAGGGCATCTCCATCCCCGTCATCCGCCCCAGCTCCAGCGCCGTGGCGATGCTGATGCCATGAAGCGAGGTGAAGTCCATAGTCGGGCTCAGGTCCTGAAGCTCCAGCTTATAGACATCCCCCGGCTGGCCATCGTCAGTCTTGATGGAATCGACCACGATGAGCCTCTCGTAGCCGGGGATGATATCCAGCAGGGCCAGCCCAGACTCGTAGGTCTCCGCCACCGCCACATCGGGGCTGACATCTTTCATGCGGCGGGCTATCTGGATTCCCACCCCGTCATCGGTGAGGATGGGGTTGCCTATCCCCAGAATCAGCGTGGTTGCCGTCTTGGTTTCTTTCACTTATCTCTTGCCCTCGTCAAAGTCTTTCAGGAATATATCCGGGACATTGGGCATCTGGGCGTCCACCCAGTCTTTAAGACACTGGAAGGAGCAGAAGTGATGATGCTCCACGGCGCTGGTGCCCTTCCACTGGGAGACGGTCAGCCAGCCCTTGAGGGCATGGCAGGGCGCCTCCCCGGGAGGGACCTCCACCGCCTTTCCGCATGAAAAGCATTCTCTATGCGTTTTCATTTGCCCCTCA
>CAYLMC010000018.1:4321-16098 GCA_964384865.1 uncultured Dehalococcoidales bacterium
TTATACCGAGACTACCTCGGTAACCTCCGGTATCTCCTGCTTAAGGGTGCGCTCGATGACATTCTGCAGGGTCATCGTAGCCATGGGGCAGCTGCCGCAGGCGCCTTTCAGCTTCAGCTTGACCACTCCGTCATCGCTGACATCCACCAGCTCCACATCTCCGCCGTCCGCCTGCAGGGCCGGTCTCACCCTGGCCAGTACCGCTTCAACTTTCTCTTTCGTTGCCTTCCTCCTTACGGATTATAGCTGGGCGAGCAACTTGGCAATAGTCTCCGCCAGTGAATCCTTGATAGTCCGAGCCTGGGACGGGCAGGCGCTGATGCACACGCCACAGCGCTTGCACTTGGTCAGGTCAACCGTCGATTTCAGCCCCTCATCCGTCTCCTCCAGCTTGTTGGCGTCGTAGGGGCAGACGGTGACGCAGACACCGCAGCCGGAGCACAGGTCATCATCGACGACATGCTCCGGAATGTCGTCCCGAAGCTCCATAACCACGCATCCCCGGCAGCTGTCGCAGGGGCCGCAGCAGAGACACCGTCTCGCCTCCTGCCTGACCTCATCCAGGGTGTATTCCTTCTCGAAGGAATCAAAGTTGAGCCGGTTCTTGACCGCCTCCCATTTCAGCTCCGGCTGGACGCGGTAGTCATCGCTCAACGGTATGGGAGCCTCCTCGTATTCGGTGGTCCTGTCCGCCTTCATGTCCTTGCCGGTTATATAGCGGTCTATGGACTCGGCGACTATAGCTCCGTCCCGCATAGCCTCAGAAGCGAACCCGACCATCTTGACATCTCCGCCGATGAAGACGCCCTTCTTGAGACTGCTCATCAGGGTAACCGGGTCAACGTCCAGCCTGCCCTTATCGTTGAGCAGACCCTGGTCCTGGAAGAAGTTCCTCTCCGGACCCTGCCCGATGGTCACCAGCAGCACATCAGCATCAACCTTCATGGTATCGCTGGCATCGCACTGCGGGTTGAACCTGCCATCGGCGTCAAACACCGAGGTGCACTTGGGCAGCACCAGCTTCTTCACCTTGCCGCCCTTGCTGATTATCTCCGAAACGCCTCTGGAGTAGATTACCTTTATCCCCTCCTGCTCGGCGCCCTCTATCTCCTCTACATCGGCGGGTACGCCGTCCTTAACCGACTTGTCAGCGCACTCCAGACAGATGAGGGTGACCTTCTTGGTGCCCAGCCGGCGGGCGGTGCGGGCGACATCGAAGGCGACATTGCCGCCGCCGACTACGACCACCTTCTTGCCCTTGTAGAGGTCGGGGGCAACCAGCCCCTGGTTGGCTTCGTAGAGGATGTTCAGCCCCATCTCCACCCCTTCCACATCGGCTCCGGCGACCATGTCCCGCCCGAAGGTGAGGGGGCGCGGCGCCGGGGTGCCGGTGGCGATGAACACGGCTTTGTAGCCTTCCTTCTTCAGGTCGTCCAGACCCTTTTTGGAGCCTATCTCCACGCCGAGCCTGGCCTCCACATGGGCTATCCTGAGGAGATTCTTTATCACGGTGTCCAGCAGCTCACGCGAGAGGCGATAGCGGGGGATATAGCGCAGGGCGCCGCCCAGCTCCTGTTTCCTCTCGATGATGGTGGGCTTATAGCCCTTCTTGGCCAGCTCGAAGGCGCAGTTCAGTCCTCCGGGGCCTCCGCCGATGATGGCCACCTTATCCTTGGTGGGCTTGGGCAGGGCGGGCATCTTGTCCAGGTTGCGGACATACTCGTCGGCAACCAGGCTCATCACCATCCGCCGCCGCACCGAGCCCGTCTCGTCCTTGTAGTTACACTCGTTCTCGCAGAGTCCGCAGATATGGGCGCACAACAGCGGGAATAGAGGACTCTTGTCATAGACCTCCTTGCCTATGGCAACCATTTCCTCTGCCGCCCCTTGGGGGTCTAAAGGCAACAGCGCAATCCGGATATGATTGCGCTGTATGTCTATTCCCAGAGGGCACCTTACCTGACAAGGCGACAAATATACCTTACCGGTAGCTTCGTCAATTACCTGCTCAACTTGAGCCTTTTCCTTTGCCATGTTACCCCTCCTGATTTAATTGCTTGCATCAGCCATCTCCGCTACTCTGCCTGTCAGCCCCTCTTTATCTTCTTGACCAGTTCTCCACTGGCATCGAAGACCTTTAGCTCCAGGGGCACTCCGCCGGGGAGCGAGTGGGTAGCGCAGGCATGACAGGGGTCGTAGGCGCGGAACGCCATTTCAATCATATTGAGAATCGCGTCAGGAACCTCGCCGTTCTTTATCAGCGAACGGGCCGCCTTGTCGATGGACATATTGATGGCAGCCGAGTTGTTCTGGGTGGCTACGATAAGGTTAACCTTGGTGAGGATTCCCCTGTCGTCGGTCTCGTAGTGGTGGATGAGGGTTCCCCTGGGGGCTTCCACCACACCGATGCCCTTCTTGGGGGTCTGGGTGGGCAGGTTAAGGATATCGTCGGAGAGAATCTCCGGGTCTTTGGCCAGCTCCAGAACCCGCTCTGAGGCATATAGCGCCTCGACCAGGCGCGCCCAGTGAAAGGCGAGGGTGCCGTGGAACGGCTTGCCGCCTACCACCTCGTACATCTTGTCGTGGGCATCCTGTGCCAGCGGGGTGGCCATGCCGTCCGAGGCGTTGAGCCTCGCCAGCGGGGCTACCCGGAAGACTCCGCTGTCCTTGCCGTCCACGAAGCCCTTCCAGCCGACCTTCTTCAGGTAGCTGAATCTCACGTATGTCCAGGGCTCGACATGCTCCCTGATATGGTCGGTGTAATCCTGGATCTTGAACTTGGCGAACTCCTTGCCGGCGGGATCGACTACCCTTATCATGCCGTCGTAGAAGTTTACCTTGTTGTTCTTGTCTACCAGACTCATGTAGTAAGTCTCATGCCGGTAGGCATCGCCGACGATGAGATCGACATAGGCTTTGTTCTTGAGGACGACATCGTCGAAAAGGCCGAGGGCTACCTTGCAGAACTCCACGCCGTATTCCCCAGCCGCTATTATCTCTTTCTGCTCGTCCTTACTGATGCCCTTGGAGACGCCGCCGGGAAGCCCTGCGGTGGGCATAATCGGCTTGCCGCCGATTATCCTGAGCACCTGTCTCATCCGCTTGCGCATCTCGATGACCTTGCCGCCGACCTCCAGCCCCACCTTGCCGATGACGCCGAGGACATTCCTCTCTGCGGCGGGGGCGTCAGGGCCGACCACGAAGTCAGGCCCGCCCAGGAAGACGAAGTGCAGGATGTGGTCTTCCGCGGTGAAGGCGTTGTACATCAGCTCCCTTATCTTCTTCGCCGGCTCTGTCGGCTCCACCTTGAACAAATCGTCCAGGGCCTTGGTAGCCGCCATGTGATGGGCGGTGGGGCACACGCCGCATACCATGGTGGTTATGCGAGGCATCTCCTCAGCGGCTCTGCCCACGGAGAACTGCTCGAAGCCGCGAAGCTCGGGAATCTGGAGGACCGCCCGGTCACAATTCCCCTTATCATCGAGGAATATCTCTATCTTCCCGTGTCCTTCCAGTCTGGTTATGGGGTCAATAGTTATCCTTTTCATTATGAACCTCCTATTTCACACCTTCCATTCTCTTTCTTCTCAGGAGCGAAGAGGCCAGACTGAAGCGGTAAACCGTTCCCGCCGGGTCAACTATGCTGCCTATCAGCCGGCTGACCTCTTCATCGGTCATCTTCTCTTCGTCCTCAATCCCCAATATAGAGGCGATCATGGAAAGCGCCTTGGCTCCCTGGTCCGCCACTTCCTTGGTCGGCCCGTAGCATCCGCGGCAGGGCTGGTTGGCTCTGATGCAGGTCTCGCCGCACCCGGAGCGGGTGGCCGGCCCCATGCAGATTACCCCCTGCAGCAGGAAGCATTTCTCAGGGTCCATCTTGATTTCCCAGGGCCTCTTAATCTCCGTCATGGAGATCTTCTCCGGCTTGGAGTCCTTAACGGGGCAGGTATCACACAGCGCCTTGTCCGGAGCCAGCACTGACCCCTTCTCCGGCAGCTTGCCTTCCAATATCGCGGTTACCGCAGCCAGCACGCTATCCGGCGACGGCGGGCAACCGGGAAGATAGTAATCCACCGGGATGGTCTGGTCCAGGGTCTTCACGGTGTCGTAGAACGCGGGCAGGGTCATCTCCTCCCCCTTGAGCATGCACTTCTCCTGCGGGCGGGTTCCCTCCGGGTTCTCCACCGTGGGAGCATCCTGGTATGCCCAGTTGAAGATGATCTCCTTGTTGACGAAGTTGCCCAGCCCCGGTATTCCTCCCAGGTGGGCGCAGGCGCCGAAGGCAACCACCAGCTGAGACTTCCGCCTCAACAGCTTCACCATCTCCTCTTGCTCCTCCAGCCTGATCGAGCCGTTGATAAGGCTGACGGTTATCTCGCCGTCATCCAGCGCCTCGATGTCCTTCTTCTTGAAGTCCAGCGCCACCGGCCAAAGGACAAACTCCACCGCATCCGCCACTTTCAGTATGTTCTCATTGAGATCAACCACCGTCTCCTCACACCCACCGCACGAGGCGCACCAGTAAATCGCCACTTTAGGCTTAGCCATGTCTACCTCCTTTCATTGCGAAACATGTTAAATTATTGTTTTTTCCACCCGGAGCCGCCGGGCGTATCTATCCGCGAACCTGCTTTCAGCTGGTCGAGGGGTAAAAAAATTGCCCTCGTATCCTCAATTCAATTTTCTTGAATATAGATACAAAGGCAGTAGGTCTGACGTTTCTTTTGGATAAAGCAACACCAGAATAGACATTTTCGCCATATACTAACATACCCTCCTCCAAATGGCAAGTCATAATCGGCCCCTCGCCGATATAAAATTCAGGCTCAAGAATACCGCTTCCCCACATCAATAACAATTACTATTACCAATAGTAGCAACAGGCGCTGGCGGTGTCAAATCCCGCCGCTGTCAGCCCTCTTCCTTGCCCCAGTCTTGCATAATCTGCTTGATTTGCTTGGCCAGGTCGGGGTTGGCGCGCAGGCGGTCTATAAACACCGGGCAGCCCTCCACCACGGAGTTCTGGGCGGCCTGCGCCATATTGGCCAGCATGTTCTGCATGCCGGGGTCTGAGGGCTGGGCGGGGTTGATCCCCGGCGCCGTCTGCTCCAGCTGGCGGCGGACATCCTCGGCGGTGAACCGCATCGGCGCCACGCAGGATTTATACCACGGGCAGTCCTTACACTGGGCTATCCCCTGGGCTTCGTTCAAAATATCATCCATAACCCGAACCTCCTCCTCACCATACTATTGTACCGGTCTTACCGGCATAATGAGAGCCAGCTCCTCCTCCACCTGCTCCCGGTAGATGAAGGCGCCTATCTTCTTGCTCTGGATTATGCCGTCTCTATCGATGAACAGGGTGGTGGGCAGGCTCATGATGCCGTACTGCCGGGCCACCTCCCCTTCACTGTCCAGCAGTACCGGCATGGAGTAGCCCCCCGCCACCATAAACCTCTCCACGGTGGCCTTGCTCTCGGCCATGTTGACCGCCAGCACCTTCAGTCCGTCAGCGGTGTAGTCCTCGTATATCCCCTGGATGTGGGGCATCTCGAATACGCAGGGGTAGCACCAGCTCGCCCAGAAGTTGACCACCACCGGGCTGCCCCGCAGCCCCGACAGGGACACCGGCACCCCGTCCAGGCCGAGGAGCTGGAAATCAGCCGCCATCGCGCCCACCTGGGTGCCCTGGCTGGGCGCCGGGTTATCGGGCGGCACCGGCTCCTGCGGCGCGGCGCCGGGGGAGCAGCCGACCATAACCAAGGCTAATGCTGACAGTGCCGCCAGCAGGAACTGTTTCTTTCTTTTCACAATCAACCCTGCAGTATTTTACAACAGAAGCGTCTTTAAAACCAAATCAGGCGGTTGGTCAGGACCAATATCCCCAGGGTTATCAGCAGGGCGCCGCTGATGAAGTAGATGGCCGAGGCATGACGGCGCACCCGCTTCAGCAGTGGAGCCACGGTATCGAAGGCGGCGCCGATTATCAGGAAGGGGATGCCCAGACCGAGGGCATACATCGCCAGCAGGGAGGCGCCGCGCCAGGCGGTCTCGGTGGCCAGGGCCAGCACCAAAATGCCCCCCAGTATATATCCGGCGCAGGATATGGACACCAGAGAGAACAGCACCCCGGTGAGGTAGGAGCGCAGGTAGCCGGTGGCCCGGCTCTGGGAGGGGGTGAGGTGTCTCTGTAAACTGAGCTGGGGGAACCTCTGCGAAGCCAGCAGCAGCCCGCCGAACACCAGCATAATAATGCCGGCAACCCGGCGCAGGGTAAGGATATCCACGCTGATGGCGAGCCCGGTGAGACCGGCTCCGGCGCCGAGGAGAACGAATATAGAGGTGAAGCCGGCGACAAAAGTGAGGGAGTGGAGAAAGACATGCGCCCGCCGTTTAGCGGCTCCTTCCCGGAGGATATCCGGCCCCGCCAGAATGGCTATATAGACCGGCACCAGGGGCAGAACACAGGGGGACAGAAAAGAGAGAAACCCGGCAACGAAGGCAATCCAAAATGATATATTCTCCATACTATACTGTCACCGGGCGAAAGAGCGGGCTAGAGAAGATTGTCCAGCTTGGGAGTCAGGGCTTCCTCGGTGCAAGCCCCCACCATCGTGTCCACCACCTCCCCACCCTTGAAAAGCATCACGGTGGGTATGGACATGACATTGTACTTGGCGGCGGTCTGCGGATTATCGTCCACATTCACCCGGCAGAACTTGACCCTGCCGTCGTACTTCCCCGCCAGGCTTTCGATAACCGGAGCCAGCATGCGGCAGGGGCCGCACCAGGGCGCCCACAGGTCAACCAGCACCGGCAGGTCGGACTTTATCACATCACTTTCAAATGCCTGGTCAGATACATCTATAACCATCTTACTCATGCCCCCCTGCAGTGTTAACTCTCTAGGATTATATACTACCCATTCGCCCACCTTCAGTCAAGTTGACCTTTATCGGGAAAAGCACTAGACTAAATATAGGAAGGTTGCCAATGCCGTTATACGAATATACCTGTTCCAAGTGCGAGCTGAAGTTCGAAAAGCTGCGCTCCATGAGCCAGTGCGATGAGGACACGGAGTGCCCCCAGTGCCACAGCATCGCCAAACGGGTGCTGTCCACCTTCGCCTCCCTCTCCAGGGGAGGCCAGAGCTCCGGCGGTGGCTCCTGCTCCAGCTGCAGCGCCTCCAGCTGCGATAGCTGCCACTCATAAACAGGCTGAATATAGAAATCGGCCCGTTTCCGCCTGTTCCCCTATTGACAGGGCGGAAACTGTCAGGTACAATACCCTCTAACTCTTATCGCTCACTGCGAACAGAGCGAACAGAAGTAGTCGTTTATTTAGAGGAAGGTGTTCTCCGCAAGCCTCTAGTAAAGGCTCTGCGGGATTTTTATTTTAAGGAGGGTAGTCATTTGAACGGAAAGATCAAGAAAATCATCCGAGAGAGAGGCTTCGGCTTCATCACTGCCGAGGACGGGAACGAAGTCTTCTTCCATCGCTCCTCCCTGGAGGGAATGAGCTTTGACACCATGGAAGAGGGCGACGGGGTCGAGTTCGATATAGAGAAGGGTCCCAAGGGAACCCGGGCAGCAAACGTAAAGGTGGTCAGGGACTAGAGTAGTATTTATTTGCCTTCCACTCCGATTGGGGAAGGCATAATTTATAATCTCTAAGATAATCCCCGAAGCGCTGAAGGAAATACCCTGAAGGGGCAAACCTCTCGACCGGACCGCCCCCAGAGAATGTGAATAGCAAGGCTTAAATCAGGGTATAATTCCTTTCAATGTCCAAGAAAATAAGGACCAATCTGACGAGACAGCCGCTAACCGACAAACCCAGATAACACCAGCCTCGCCAATCTCATTCGTAACGCTCCCCCACGAACTATTTTCCGGCATTTGGAAGCGCTATCTGCTGTGCAATGAGGAGGGGCTCCTAGCGCAGGAAACTAAAAGCCCCTATTGGAGAGAGGTTTAGAGAGGAGAGAGGGTACTATCCCGAATTAACCCCGAAACCAGGGGATATCAGACGGCAGTCTCTTAAGGCGGAACCCGCGCCATTGCTCCCACGCGGGAAGACCTTACTTCTGCCGGTTACCCGGCTTTACCGAGCACCCTAGCTCACTTTCTCCTTTCTTCGTTTTGCCGGCGCTGTCTCCAGCACCCTTCCGGTGTCGACAGATCGCCCGGAGATCAGCCCGTAACCATCATAAGGAGTCTCTTTCAGCTGATTCCATAGATAAGCATACCTTGAGTGCAGCCTGTGCTCACAACTCATGCTGTCCCTCGTCTGCCGCCACAGGTAGGCATACCTCTCCCTGTCGGACATAGCCAACCACCTGAAACGAAACAGTGCTTTCTTAAAGCGATTATGTTCGACCATTTTTCTTCTCCCAGTCGGCGATGCCTCGCCTGATGGTGACTACTGTCATTAAAATAGCATAATATTGGACACTTGTCAATATATAATACCCTGATAAAGGGCCAAAGTGCATAATCTCGTTCCCTATCCTTGAGCACGGCGGCGATTAGGGGTAGAATAAGCCTCAGCAGAAAACAGCGAGGAGGATTACCATGAAAGCATGCCAGGGGCAGATGGGCCGGGTCTTTATAATCCGTCTTGAGGACGGCGATGTTATCCCCGATTGCATCGAGCGCTTCGCCGGGGAGAACGGGATATCCGCCGGGCAGGTTACCCTGGTGGGCGGCGTCGCTGGCAGCGAGGTCGTCGTCGGCCCCAAGCGGACGGATGAGATGCCGCCGCAGCCGATGCTCCTCCCCGTCGATGGCGCCCACGAGGTGCTGGCGTCTGGGTTGCTCGCCCTGGACGAGAACGGCAAGCCCAAGCTGCATATACACGGCGCCCTGGGGAGGTCAGGACAGACCCTGACCGGCTGCCTGCGCCCCGGCGTCAACACCTGGCTGGTGGTGGAGGCTATCCTCTACGAGGTCCTGGGGGTGAAACCGGTGCGTGTCCGTGACGATGCCAGCGGCTTCCCTCTCCTGGAGCCCGGCTCTTGAATTATCTGGCGTGCCTCCACATGACACCGTAGCGGGAGTAGAGGCCGTCCTGGCACATGCCCTCCCTGGTTTGCTGCCACAGGTAGGCGTACTTGTCCTTATCCGACATGGTGAGCCACTTGATGCGGAATAAAGCCTTCTTTACCTTTCCCTCGTTCATATTGTCACCCCTCTCTCAATATTTACCCTACTCTGAGGGAAAGATAGCACCACAGGGTAACAATCACGGTAACGGGGGTAACAGCGGGGTAACAAAACGGTAGCTATTGGCTAACGATGGAGGTTTTCGACGGGCGGGCTGGGATTCCACCCTCTCGCTATTCTCAGATACAGCGCAGACGCCCCCATGATGGCGCCCGCCGCCCCGAACACCACCCCACCGAAGAGGACGGCGGCATCATACCAGAAGCCGTCCGGGAACAGCATCAACAGATAGTCCGTGGACGGGTCCAGCAGCCACAGCTCGTTGGTGAAGGCCAGGAAGTGAAACCGGGTGAACGCCTGCCCGAATCCCTGGATGGTTGCCCCCACCCCCATAGCCAAGACAATCCCGATGGCGATGCCTCCGCCGATTATGGCCGCCCGCGCCAGCCGCTTCAGCTGCTTGCGCCGCCGCATCAGGTAGGCATAGACCCCGATATATATCGCCGTCCCAATCAGCAGGCCGTAGTCCATGCGCACCAGGTTCTTGACATCCCGAAGATGCGCCACCTCCCGCCCGTTGAACAGGGTGAACGACTGGCCGTCCTTCTCCACGGTGACGCTGATATACTCCTCGCCGGAGTTGAAGTAGCCTATCAGCCCGGCGGCGACCTTGCGAAGCTCCGCCTCGGCGATGCCGGTGGTCTGGCTGACGCCGTACTTCTGGAAGCCGTCTGTATACAGCGACAGGCTGTTGAACTCGGCGGCTATCACGGCCGACAACAGCAGAGCGGGCAGAGCCAGGATGAATATCACCCTGGCGGCGGTGTCACCTCTTTTCAACGATTCACCCCTTCCACAGAAATATTTTACACTGTTACGGTAAGAAAAAGAATACCCCCACCCCCAATCCCTATGCTATAATTAAGCCGTTTTCAGGATAATAACCGGGGCGGAGGCTGGCATGTTCACACACCTTCATATCCATACCGAATACAGCCTGCTGGACGGAATGTCCCGCATCAGCCAGCTGATATCACACGCCAAAGAGATGGGGATGGACGCCCTGGCTATCACCGACCACGGAGCCATGTACGGCGCCGTCGAGTTCTACCAGGCCGCCGTAGAAGCCGGCATAAAGCCCATCATCGGCTGCGAGTTCTACCTGGCGCCCAACAGCCGCCTGGGCCGCAGCCCCAGCGACAAGAACCACTACCACCTCGTTCTGCTGGCCCGGAACAAGAAAGGCTACCATAATCTTTTACAGCTGGCCACCAAGGCGCAGCTGGAGGGCTTCTACTATCGGCCCCGGGTGGACAAGGAGCTGCTGGAGGAGCACCGGGAGGGCATCATCGCCCTGTCCGCCTGCGCCAGCGGCGAGGTTCCCCGCCTCATCCTGGAGAACCGCCTGGAGGAAGCCAAGCAGGCCGCCCGGTGGTATAAGCAGACCTTCGGTGACTTTTATCTGGAGATTCAGAGGCAGCCCATCCCGGAGCTGGAGCGGATAAACCAGGGGCTGATCGCCATCGGCGAGGAGCTTGATATCCCCCTGGTGGCCACCAACGATGTCCATTACATCAACAAAGAGGACTCCTCCACCCACGACCTGCTGCTCTGTATCGGCACCAACTCATCGATATACGACGAGAAGCGGATGAAGCTGCCCGGCGACTTCTTCTATCTTAAAAGCCCCCAGGAGATGGCGGAGCAGTACCAGGACATCCCCCAGGCGCTGGAGAACGCCTCCCTCATCGCCGAGAAGTGCCAGCTGAAGCTGGGCTTCGGCCGCCTGCACCTGCCGGAGATAGAGATTCCCCCGGGCAAGACCGCCGACCAGTACCTCGCCGACCTGTGCCAGCAGGGTCTGCCCCGACACTACCCCCAACCCTCCCCGGAGATAAAGCAGCGCCTCCAGTACGAGCTGGAGGTGATAGAGAAGACCCAGTTCGCCAACTACTTCCTGGTGGTGTGGGACATCATCTCCTTCGTGCGCCAGAGCAACATCCTGTTCGGGGTCAGGGGCAGCGCCGCCGCCAGCATCGTGCTGCACTGCCTGGGCATCACCGGTATAGACCCCATAGAGAACAGGCTCGTCTTCGAGCGTTTCCTTAACCTGGAGCGCAAGGAGCTTCCCGATATAGACCTGGACTTCGAGGACGCCCGCCGCGACGAGGTCATCGCCTATGTCTCCGGAAAGTACGGCCAGGACCATGTCGCCCAGATAATCACCTTCGGCACCCTGGGAGCCAGAGCCGCCCTGCGCGATGTGGGCCGGGCGCTGGCCATGTCCTACAGCGATGTAGACCGCGTGGCACGGATGGTGCCCTTCGCCCCCGGGATGACCCTGGACAGGGCCATGAACGAAAACGGAGAGCTGGCCGCCATATACAAGGAAGACGCCGTGGTGCGCAACCTGATAGACTCCGCCAAGAAGGTGGAGGGAATCGTCCGCCACGCCAGCACCCACGCCGCCGGGGTGGTCATCTCCAAGGAGCCGCTGACCAACTACCTCCCCCTCTGCCGGGGGAGCCGGGGAAACGCCCAGGAATCGGTGATGACCCAGTTCGCCATGGCGGATGTGGCCCGCATCGGGCTGCTCAAGATGGACTTCCTCGG
>CAYLMC010000019.1:0-3901 GCA_964384865.1 uncultured Dehalococcoidales bacterium
GCATGTTCAAGTCCATGGGGATAATGGTAGCCACCGCCCTGCTGGCGGGCGGGGCGCTGAACCTGGTGCTGTAGCCGCCGGCAGAGGCGAAACTGTCTGGCATTTCCCCCCTGTTACTGCTATAATATGGCCACGAATGGGGCTGTAGCTCAGCTGGGAGAGTGCCTCTTTTGCAAGGAGGAAGTCAGGGGTTCGAGTCCCCTCAGCTCCACCAAGTCTCTTTTTGCAGCCCCGCTCACCACTCCCCCCGCGGCACCTTGGTCAGTTCGGCGCAGCCTTTCCTGCCATAGGCGAACACCGCATCCGACGGGGCGTCCCTCTGTATCCTCCCTCTGACATGATGGTACTGCCCCTGATAGTGGGGCGGGAGATCCCCGTTCCTGGCGAAGACGGCTACCCGGTCGTCATGGAACCTGATGGCTATCTTAATCATCGCGGTCCCCCGCCATCTGGTCGAAGACGCCCAGGAACTCCTGGAGCATCCCCAGCTTCTGCTCACGCTGCCGGGGCACTCCTTGGTCAGCTCCTCGTCGTCGCCATGGTGCTTGAGCAGCCCCTTGAGCCGGGCTACCTCCGCCTGCTCCATGACATAGCCCTGGTACATCCTGTCCCGCATCAGCATGGCGGTCATCGCCATGTTCGGGGACAGCGCCACGGCGGGCAGGGACTCCCTGGGCTGGCGGCGGGTCTCGATGGACTCCAGGGTGTCTATCAGCCGCATCAGGGCCTGCCCGGCCGTGGTGGGCTGGAGGATGAAGTCCTGAGCGGGGTCTATGGTCTCGGTGGCGAAGCCCCTCTTCAGGAGGTGGCGACGGTAGCGATGGAAGTCCGCCTCCTCCAGGCCGAGCCGGCACTGCATGCTGGTCTCCGGGGCATTGCCCATCTTCAGCATATCCCGGATTATGTGCATATCGCTTCGTTTCTCGTTCACGGTTTTCCTCCTTAGAATTTCAGTGGTTCGATGGCGCAGTTCAGGGCGTAGCTGCCCGGCTGGATGAGGTCGTCCACAGCCAGGGTGATGGACAGATCGGTGTGCTGGTCGTCCTCGCCTGCCGCCAGGGTGAATGCCCAGGTGTTGATGTCGGTGCGCACCACGCCGCTTACGCCGTCGCTGCCGACGACATCGGCGGACAAGCCTTCGGGAATGTCCAGGTTCAGGCTCAGGTCAACGGGCTGGTCGCTCCTGTTGACCAGGACCAGATGGACGGTGGACTGGCTGCCGGTGAACATCTGGACGGGCGCCTTGAAGGCGGTGTGGCTGTCGTTGACGATGACCCGCCCGGCGTCAGCCTCGCTGACCGAGCCGCCGGTTATGCCCAGGGCCTAGTCCACGTTGGCCACAATGCTGGAGGTGCTCTCCGCCACCAGGGGCACGCCGGAGAAGGTATGGACGCGGTTGGCTATGGCGGGATTGGCTACCACGATACAGGCAGCCGCCAGGGCGGCCATCAGCCCGAGGATAAGTTTCTTGGACATACGGCGCTTCTTTTCCGGTGGCACCGGTTCGGTGAAAGTGGGGAAGGTGTTTATAGTCCCTTGCATCGCTAGGCCTCCTTTCCTGTTTTATGACCTCAGGTTAGGCCCAGGACGCGAAACAGAGGCTTAAAATCCGGGGGGTAATTCTTAACGATTTCTGAACATTCGTTATGCAATATATGCAATAAAAAAAGCGCCCTCTGGGGGCGCTGGGCGCTTCAAGGCTCCGGGGTGCTCGGGGCGTCAGCCCTTGAACCGGTAGCCCACTCCGGGGACGGTGGTTATATACTCCGGCTCGGTGGGGTCGGGCTCCAGCTTGGCCCGCAGGCGGCGGATGAAGACATGGACATACTCCCTCTCCTCCCGGTACTCCAGCCCCCACACCCGGTTCAGCAGATGGCTGTGGGTGAGCACCTTGCCGGCGTTCAGGGCCAGCTCCTGGAGGACGCTGTACTCGGTGGGGGTCAGCTTGACCTCCTCGCCGTCGGCGATGACCCTGCGCTGGGAGAAGTTGATCTCCAGAGCATCGCTCCGGTAGAGGGGCTGGGAGGGCTCTGCGCCGATCGCCTGGGCGCGGCGGAACACCGCCTTCACCCGGGCTATCAGCTCGCCGACCCCAAAGGGTTTGGTGACATAGTCGTCGGCGCCCAGCTCCAGGCACCTTATCTTGTCCTGCTCGTCATCCAGGGCGCTGAGGACCATAATCGGCGTCTGCGACCACTGGCGCACCTCCCCCAGGATGTCGAAGCCGCTCACCTTGGGCAGCATCAGGTCCAGGATAAGCAGGTCGGGCAGCTCCTTCTCGAAGGTCTCCAGGGCTCTGGCGCCGTCCATGGCGGTGAAGGTCTGGTAGCTCTCCGCCTTCAGGTTAGCCCGCAGGAACTTTATGATAGAGACATCGTCATCCACGATGAGAATGCTAGGGGTATGCATCCCTGCCCTCCTTATCCTATCGCCTGCTTGACACGGCCCAGCAGCTCGGTGACGCTGAAGGGCTTGGTGAGGTAGCCGGCGGTTCCCATGCCGCGAGCCTTCTCCCGGTTGCCCGCCCGATGAGAGGCGGTCATCACGATTACCGGGGTGCTGTTCAGGCGCCGGTCAGCCCGGAGCGTCATCAGGACGTCCCAGCCCGATATCCCCGGCATCATCAGGTCAAGGAGTATCAGGTCGGGGCGTGACCGTTCCGCCAGCCGCAGCCCCTCCTCACCGTCAGGGGCCGCTACCACCTGATAGCCGCTGGCTATCAGGTTAGCCCGTGTCAGCTTTTGAATGTTTTGCTCGTTTTCCACCACTAGGATCTTAGACATTTTCTCCCCCCCCTTCGCCTATGGGTAGGCTGAAGTGAAATATGGAACCCTGGCCCCGCTGGCTCTCCACCCATATCCTGCCGCCGTGCGCCTGCACGATGCCCTGGCAGATGGGCAGCCCGAGGCCGGTGCCGCCCTTGCGGCCGGTTACTATGCTCTCCGCCTGGTAGAACCTATCGAAGACCTTGCCCAGGAGCTGGGCGGGTATACCCTCGCCCTGGTCGCTGACGCTGACGACGATATCGCCGCCGTTCAGCCGCGCCTGAAGCACTATCTCGGTGCCCTCGGTGGAATATTTGGTGGCGTTCTCCACCAGGTTGGTTAAAACCTGTCCGATGCGCATCTCATCCACGAAGACGGCGGGCAGGTCATCCGGGATGTCAACCCGCAACGTGTAACGGCGCACCAGCTCGGTGAGGCGGCTGTAGACCGCCCCCAGAATATCGGAGAGATGGTATTCGCCCTTGGTCAGCCGGATGGCACCCGCCTCGATGCGCGACATGTCCAGCAGGTCGTTGATGAGGCGGGTGAGGCGGTCGGTCTCCTGGTCTATTGTCTTGAGGAAATCATACTGCTCCGCCTTCTTCCAGGCGACATCGGTGCGCAGCAGGGTGGAAACGAACCCCTTGATGGAAGCCAGCGGTGTGCGCAGCTCGTGGGAGACATTGGCCAGCAGCTCGGTGCGCAGCCGGTCAACCTCCCGCAGGGATTCCGCCTCCCGCGCCCGCTCCTCCACCTGTTTGCGCTCGGCGACCTGCTTTATCAGCGCCAGGAGATACTCCGTGTTCACCGGCCTGGTCTCGCAGGCTACGATGTTGCGCCGTCCCAGCGCCGCCATGGCGCTCGGTGACGAGTTATACTCGGCGATGACGACATACTCCATGCCGGGAACCAGCTTCGCCAGCTTATCTATCAACGCCGTGCCCGATATATCGGGCAGGTCTATGGCTACCAGCCCCAGGTTGAACTCCTCCTGGTGGCACAGGTCCAGGGCGGTGCGGCCGTCACGAGCGACATGGCTGGTATAGCCTTCCGCCCCCAGTATATCCTGCAAGTCCGCGGTCAGGCTGGTATCGCCATCGACTATAAGTATCCCTGCGCTGCTTTCCATAGTAGTA
>CAYLMC010000019.1:4269-15821 GCA_964384865.1 uncultured Dehalococcoidales bacterium
TCGTCATCGTTCGTATTCCCATTATTATCCTCGTCGTCATTATCCTCATCGTCATCGTTCGTATTCCCATTATTATCCTCGTCGTCATTATCCTCATCGTCATTATCCTCGTCGTCATTATCCTCGTCGTCATCGTCCTCGTCATTATCGTCCTCGTCATCGTCCCCTCTTCTGTTCCCACTGACATCGTTATCATCCTCATCCTCATCATCCTCATCATCGTCCCCGTCCCCACCTCCCCCTTCCACCTCTATCTCCGTGGCGATGAACGAGCCGTCGTCAGCCACCGCCCCCACCTCCACGGACGAGCCTACCTCTATCTCCCCCTTCACCCTGGCATCGTCATCGATGGGGATGGTAACCTCTTCACCGGCGACCAGCACCACCATCTCATCATCATCGAAGCTGACCACGGTGCCCTCTATCTCCACCAGGGTCGGCTCCGGCTCATCCTCAGTCTCCTCCGTGCCCGCCACCATCACCATCGCCTGCTCTCCCTCGCCCGACTCGTCCTCTTCTTCATCCCGTTCATCCGTATCCGGAACCAGCATCTTAACCGTCGGCTCCATCTTATAGCTCCCGGAACCGGTAACCCTCAGGGAGCGGTCGCCGTCGAAGTCCAGGAGGAGGAGGGTGGTCTCGCCGTTGGCAACCTGGAACGGCCTGACCAGCTTCAGCTGCCCGCTGGGAACCGAGGCTATGTGCTCCTCACCGTCCACTATAACCGTGGTCCCGGTGACCGCGAATCGTATCTGGGTATAGGTCCCCTCCGGAACCTGCTGGCTGCCGAGCAGCTTCTGCACATCGGCGACCTTGAGCAGGTCGAAGGTGACCGGCTCGCCGACTATGGTTATCCACTCGCTATCCGCTCCGGCGGCGCGGTGAACCTGGATTGACTCCACCTCCACCAGGACGCTTTCCGCATCCGGCGACGGCGGGTCGGTAGCTCGTATCTGAACGGTGCCCATCCCGGCCGCCAGCAGCGGCGGGTTGGCACTGACGGCCGCCTCTATGGCGCCGCCGTATTCCTCGCCTGACGCCACCAAAGCCTGCTCCACCGAGAGCCTCGCCTCCTCGGGCGCCTCAGCCAGGGCGGTTTCCAGTATGCCCAGCTGCTCGGCGGCGCTCTCCTCCAGGCTGGCTGTCAGCGCCTGGGTATCGTTGCCGGCGGCGGCGACAGCCCCCGCCAGGCTCTCCGCCTGCTCCAGGTGCTGGGCAAGGGCATCGGTAAGGGCGGGCATCTCCGCCACCTCACCCTGAGTGCTTATGGCAGCCATCTCTTCGATGCGGCGCTCGGCAAAGGCTATGTGAAGCTCCGCCTTGCCCGCATCCGACGGGGTAGCCGCCAGGCGAGCCCCCTCGGTGGCGGTCTTCAACGGATAGAGGACGCTGCCGGGCAGGCTGACGCTGGTGGCATAGGCTCCGGCGCTGCCGCCGACTACGGCCGCCACTATGATAGCCGCCATAACCACCTGTCTGGCCAGGGCCGGCGGCTTGAACCAGCCGAATAGGTCCAGCCCCCCACCCTCGGCGGGCGCGGGCGCCGGCCCCATCGCCTCGAACAGGCGGCTCTCGGCGCGAGCGATGAACTCCGCGGATGGCGCCAGCTCCTCCGTCCGAATGACGGCGGCGACCTCCATCAAGGAGGGCAGCTCATCACCGAGATGGGGATACCTGGACAGGCATTCCTCCAGGGTGGTCTTCCCATCCCGAATGTTGTCTATGCAGTTGGCGATTAGCTCTTCCATGTTCATTTCGCCTGTTAGCTCCGTTTTAATATCTCCTTAAGCTCCCTGAGGGCTCTATACTGGATTACCCTCACCGCCCCTTCGCTCTTCTTCAGGGTCTGGGCGATCTCCGCGTAGCTGAACCCGTCTATGAACCGCATCACGATAACCTTCTGCCTCTCCTCGCTGAGCTGGGAGAGGGCTTTTCTGACATATATCTGGTCCAGGACGACATCTGTATCCACTTGGCGGTCAATCTGGGGTATGCTGTCAACATCAACATCAACACGATTCGTCCCTTCCGAGCCGGCAGCCCTCTTTTTCGCCCGGTAGTGGTCCACCACCAGGTTGTGGGCGATGGCGATCAGCCAGGCGGCAAAGGGCGCTCCTTTATACTTGTATTTATCAATGGATTTCCAGGCTCTAATAAATACTTCCTGGGTGATATCCTCGGCATCGGCAAGGGTGGCGACTCGATAGCGAACATGGCGGTAAACCTGGACCACGCAGCTTTGGTACAGGGCGGCAAAGGCCTGCCGATCACGCCGAACGGCACGCTTGACCAGAGCCTCTTCTGAGTTCTGTAAGCCCATTTGCACCCTGTTATAAACTGTTTATCGTCCGTATTTTGCCCGTTCATCGCAGATTATCCTGCCTCGCCTCGACATTTACAAGGTATTGAGGTGCACTAGGGGTAAAATACCTCACATGCCTTATTTTCCTTTCCGCCTGGCGGCGTTCCTTTCTCCCTCCGCTGCCCCACAGGGCAGAGACGGGTCTGTTATTCTCTGTTATTCCCCGTGCAACATACAAAACGGATAAAAACTGCATTATGTTACACACAGGCTCAAAAACAGCCCTTTCCAGACATGGATATTGTCCCCAAACCCCTGTATAATTAGCCCCATACCGCCGGGCACATCGGCCACGGTTAAGGAGGACTGTCGATGGTGAAGGAACTGACCGCCGAGCAGGTGAGGCACAGGTGCTCTCCGGACCTGTTCGATTGCAGCTCCACCAAGGACCTGACCCCCATGGAGGACATCATCGGGCAGGACCGGGCTCTGAGCGCCCTGAAATTCGGGCTTAACATCTCCAAAAAGGGGTTCAACATATTCGTCTCCGGGCTGGCCGGAACCGGCCGCACCACCGCCATAAAGTCCTATCTGGATATAATGGCGGCCAAGAAGGAGCCCCCGGCAGACTGGTGCTATGTGCACAGCTTCAAGGACCCCTACTGCCCCAACGCCCTGAAGCTGCCCTCGGGGATGGGGGTGGAGCTGCGCAAGGACATGCAGCACACCGTCGTCAGCGCCCAGCGCAACCTGGCGGAAGCCCTGTCCAGCAAGGAGCACACCGGCCGACGGGCGGAGATAAGCGACGCCTTCAACAAGAAGCGGGAGGCTGCCTTCAGCACCATCAGCAAGAAGGCGGCCAAGAAGGGGCTGCTGCTACAGGTAACCCAGGCGGGGTTCATGCTGCTGCCCGCCTCCAAGGGCAAGGCGATGAGCGAGGAGGAGTACCAGCAGCTCAGCGCCGAGGACAAGGAGGAGCTGAGGAAGCGGCGGGACGAGCTAACCCGAAACCTGAAGGAGCAGGTGGCCAGGGTGAAGGCCGCCGAGAGCACCCTGCAGCAGGAGCTGGAGGAAATCGACAGCCAGGTGGCGGACGAGGCCATCAGTCCCCTGTTCGATAAGATGCGGGAGAAGTACGGCGCTATCCCGGAGCTGACCGATTACCTGACAGAGGTGGAAAAGGACATAGTAGAGAACTTCGAGCAGTTCAAGCCGGAGCAGAAGAACAATAATAATACCGACCCCATGGCGGCCCTGCAGGTGATGGCTAAGCGGCAGTCCTTCCGCAAGTACGAGGTCAATGTCCTGGTGGACAACTCGGAGATCGAAGGCGCCCCGGTGATTCTGGAGATGAACCCCACCTTCAGCAACCTGTTCGGGCGCATCGAAAAGGAGAGCCAGCTGGGCGCCCTGTACACCGATTTCACCCTGATAAAGGGCGGCTCCCTCCACCAGGCCAATGGCGGCTTCCTGGTGCTGCGCATAGAGGACGCCATCACCAACTACCAGTGCTGGGAGGGGCTGAAGAGAACCATCCGCGAAGGCAAGCTGGTCATCGAGGATATCAGCGAGCGGCTCGGCTTCGCCGCCACCAAGAGCCTGAAGCCGGAGCCGATCCCGCTGGATGTGAAGGTGGTAATCATCGGGGAGCCGATGTTCTACTACATGCTGTGGCGGGCGGACCCGGAGTTCAAGGAGCTGTTCAAGGTCAAGGCGGACTTCGACAGCCGCATGGACAAGACCAAGCAGAACCTGAAAAACTATGCCGCCGTCATCTGCAGGGTGTGCCGGGAGGAGAACCTGCGCCATCTGAAGAGCGAAGCCCTGGCCAAGATAATCGAGCACAGCTCGCGGTTGGCCGGAGACCAGTCCAAGCTGTCCGCCCTGTTCGCCGATATCGCCGACATCATCCGCGAGGCGAACTTCTGGGCCAAGGAGGGGAGGTCATCCCTGATAACCGCCAAGCATGTGGAGAAGGCCATAGAGCAGCGGGTGTACCGCTCCAACCTCATCCAGGAGCGCATCAACGAGATGATAACAGAAGGCACCATTATGATAGACAGCAAGGGGGAGAAGGTGGGACAGGTGAACGGGCTGGAGGTGCTCAACATGGGCGATTTCGCCTTCGGCAAGCCGGCCCGGATAACCGCCAGCGTCAGCCTGGGCCGGGAGGGGCTGATAGACATCGAGAGAGAGGCCAAGCTGGGGGGACGCCTGCACACCAAGGGGGTGATGATACTGAACGGGCACATGGCGGAGAAATACGCCCGCGATATCCCCCTCTCCCTATCCGCCCGCCTGGTGTTCGAGCAGAGCTACGGGGAGGTGGACGGAGACAGCGCCTCCAGCACCGAGCTCTACGCCCTGCTCTCCCGACTGGCGGAGGCGCCGCTGAAGCAGTACATCGCCGTAACCGGCTCGGTCAACCAGAAGGGTGAGGTGCAGGCGATCGGCGGCATAAACCAGAAGATAGAGGGCTACTTCGAGGTCTGCCGCGCCAAGGGGCTGACCGGCAAGCAAGGGGTGCTCGTCCCGGCCAGCAATGTGAAGAACCTGATGCTCAAGGAGTCGGTGGTCGAGGCGGTGGCGGCGGGCAGGTTCCATATCTACCCGGTAAGCACTATCGACGAGGGCATAGAGGTCCTCACCGGGATGAAGGCGGGCAAGCTCCGCGCCAGCGGCAGATTCGAGCCGAAATCCATCAACGACCGCGTCCAGAAGCGTCTGACGGCGCTCGCCGAGCGGCTGAGGGAGTTTGGCAAGGGGCCGGAGAACAGCGAAAACGAGAAGCCCAAGAAGAAGTAAGTCGCCATGCCCCCCGCGAGCGGGCTATCACCGAGGAGCGTAAGAAACACCATGAACCATAAGATAAGCATTATCGGCGCCGGCAATGTCGGCGCCTCCTGCGCCCAGCGCATCGTTGAGAAGGGCTACGCCGATGTGGTGCTGCTGGATGTGATAGAGGGGCTGCCCCAGGGCAAGGCCCTGGACATCATGGAATCAGCCCCCATCTGCGGGTTCGACGGCCACATCACCGGCAGCAACAGCTACCGCGACGCCGCCGGCTCGGAGGTGACCGTGATTACATCGGGCTCCCCGCGCAAGCCGGGGATGAGCCGAGACCAGCTCCTCAAGGCCAATATGACCATCGTCTCCGACGTCGTCGGCAATGTGGCCAAGCACTCCCCCGATGGCATAATTATAATGGTAACCAACCCGGTGGACGCCATGACCCAGCTGGCCCTGGAGACCAGCGGCTTCCCGCGCCACCGGGTGCTGGGGCTGTCCGGCGTCCTGGACGGCAGCCGGCTGGGCAGTTTCATCGCCGCCGAGCTGGGAGCGCAGGTGAAGGACATATCCACCTGCATCCTGGGGCAGCACGGCGAAGCCATGGTGGTCATCCCCCGGCTGTGCACCGTGAAGGGCACCCCCCTCACCGAGCTGCTCCCCCCGGAGACTGTCGACAAGCTGGTGAAGCGCACCGTCAGCGGCGGCGCCGAGATAGTGGCCCTGCTCAAGACCGGCAGCGCCTTCTACGCGCCATCGGCGGCGGTGGCCCAGATGGTAGAGGCGATAGTGCTGGACGAAAAGCAAACCCTGCCCTGCGCCGCATACCTGGAGGGCGAATACGGCATCACGGACATCGCCACCACCGTGCCGGTTATCCTGGGCAGGAACGGCATCGAGGAGATAGTGGAGCTGGAGCTGACCGGCGAGGAGAAAGCCGCCCTGGCAACATCCGCCGAGGCGGTGCGGGAGCTGGTGAAGGCGATGAAATTAGGCTGAAAAGAAGGGGGTAAAGAGGGGCGCAGCCCCTCTAACATAAATCCCCCTTCCCCTTATCAAGGGCTTTGCCCCATAAGTGCCACTTGCCCTAAAAGTCGTTAAGTTGCCTTAAAAGTATTCTTATTCTAGGATACTTAGCGGAGCTTCAAGAATATAATTTATTGATTTGATTTCCTGTGCTCTAGCCTGCTTAGCCTTCTCTATTTCTTTCAAGATATTTCCGGCGATACTATCTTTGTCTGCTGGAATAGGGATTATGAGATAATTATCTAGGTATTCTTCATTTAGCTCTCGTTGTGTATAACCACTGCATAAATGGAATAATTGCTTTTGGACTATCTCAGAACGGAATATAGACCAAAGTAAACATGCTTCAGCATAGTCCTTCGGTCTAATACCATAAAATCCACTAGTAGCTAGTTGGTCATCAAGTTCCTTCGGAACAATCACGACTTTCTTTAGTGAGCGAAACGGCTTAGAGAACAGCACGTCATTTTTCTCTATGAGTAACTTGGCTCGGTCTGGCAATTCTTCTCTTGACCCCTCTCTCCATTCACCATGAATAATAAAGCCACGTTCTTTGTCAATGGCACTAATCTCTATATACTTGTATTGTTTTGTATCGCCTATACTATCGCCCTCAATATTCTTGACTTTACTGAAGTCAGATAGCCCTTTGAGGGCACAACTCTTTTGAGTTTCTCGCTCTTTGAGAGTTTTTAGTAGCCTATAGTAGCTTGGTTGATGGAAGAAAACATCAATCCTGTCCGTCAACTTATCGGGGCTTATGAGGAACAAGTTATCATGTTCATATTCTCCGATAAGTTTCACCCCGTCTAAATAGAGCTTGCCCCCTTGCTCATATCGTTTATATTCCCTGAGTACTATGTCAAAGTCGTCGGTGCTTGTTTCTTTCCCCGCTGTATCATGGCCGACGTTCTCGATGACCCTTACGAATACATGGGGTTGCTCCTGTTCCTCGCTCTTGCGCCTCTCTAGGTAGAGAATAGATGTAATACCGCCTGCTTGTTGATTAACAAATGTATGAGTAGGTAATTGAAATGCTGCCTTGATAAGATAGTTACGCCTTATGAAATCACGGTATTCCTTGTGTGAGTAGCTGTTGAGGACGGAATTATCAAGGATGATAAGGAGTTTCCCTCCTCCCTTAAGCAAATCAGCATATCGTGCCACAAACAAGACGTTTGATTTTACCGAGGCTTTGAGTTTCTTTGTGCCCTTTACATATGAGAGGTTATCTACTTCATCAGCGCTTCCGTATTGTTCGAGGATTTCTTTATCATCCTTCTCTTTCTTGTGATATGCCATACTAAAAGGTGGATTTGTGAGGGCGACATCAAACTTTTTGCTTTCTCCAACTAGTATACCCTTTAATTCCTCTAGTTCCCGCTTCAACTCCGGCTTTGTTCCTAATTTCACGGTGATATTTTTATCAAGGGAATCAGCGCAAAAGATTTTAGCTCCCCCATCACCGTGAACGTACATATTTATTCTTGCGATGCGAGCAATCTTCGGGTTAGCTTCGATGCCAAATACAGCCCTTGTCATAATAGCGTCAAAAGCCTCATCCTGATAAGGCTTCAGTGCCGGATTATTTTTGACCTTCTCACTTAGGTCAGCCATGACATCAATAAGGAATCCGCCACTACCGCAACAAGCATCAAGCGTAGAATCAACTTGTATCTGGTCATTAACTCGTTCAATCTTGAGATTGGCGAGTTTGGTCATAAACTTGACGACTTTTCTCGGTGTGAAATATTGCCCAAGTTCCCGCCCCCGAATAGTAGCATTTAAGAAAGTCTCAAACATCCGTCCATTGAGGTCTTCGTCTATCGTATAGAGGTCGTAGTTCTGTAATATTTTGACGACTTCTTTTATTGTCGGAGCTTTGAGGTCTATACCTTCACCGGCAGGGAAGATAGGCTTCTTCTGTTTTTTCTCTATCTGCTCTTGCAACATCTTCTGTAGTTCAGCAAAAAGTATACTGCTCAAGGGATTATCAGTTTCCGTCTCTCGCTCTGTCAGCCAGTCGACAGAGAATTTAAAATCACCACGTTTAAGAGAACCCCCACTGTCAAGGATGCCACGTATTCGCTTATCTTCATTGAGCTTGACAAAGACGATTTTAGAGAACTCGTAGAAAGCATCTGTCGGGCTGATTTTCTCTTTCTTCCAGATAATCCGATGACACTTATTAAATGCATTCTTTATTTCTTGGACAGATGGCTTTGATAAAAAGCTCTGAATAGCAATTTCGTCTTTCCCTGTTTGTTGTTTGATGTTTTCAAAGGATATTAGGTCGAATAATTGCTTGTATTTCCCGCCACCCTTACGGAAATCTTCAAACTTCATAACAAGTACTGGATCTTCTTCATCCCACTTATAAAGCTTGAAGAGGAGGCCGTTTGTCAGAACGGTGAAACGGACAGGTTTCTCCCCCTTGAATTTGCTATTTAACGAGAGGGCATAACCAGCTACTTGGTATGTGTAATTATCCAAGTTCTCATTCGGATTTTTGGCATCTATCACCACTTTTGGCTTCTTACCATGGAAACAAACATAATCAGGCTTGTAGTTCTCTTTCTTTGCGCCCTTCCCGACCACCATTGTGCTGAGTGAAGTCTTGGTTTTGATGTTTGTGTCGTCATAGCCAAGTGCTTTAAGGAGCCGGATAACAAAGAACTGCTCCACATCACTTTCGTTCTGCAAGACCTTGAGAGCGCAGAATTCGTTGGCAGTACTACTCACTTTGCTTTTCCTTACCTCTGTTGTACCGACGCTTTTTGGGTATGCGTTTTCTCTTCTCAAGTCTCCCTAGCATTGATAGAACTGCTTTTTCATTCGCCGGATTTCTGTCTCCAGCCTTCCATTTCTCTAGCGTGTTTACCTTTTGCTCTAACTCGTCTGCCAGAGCAGCCAACGTCCAGCCCTTCTCCTGAAGGGATGCCAATCTGACCTGGATAGGATTTTTGTTCTCTTCGCTCATTCTTACTGTTGGATTATAACACAATACATCGTTCTTAATTAACCATAATACCATAAATTTTATGGAATTGTCAATAGATAACTGGGAATTATTTAAGATAAAAATCACAGAAATAGCACCAAAAGGTATTGACAAATACATACAATGTATGGTAATATAGGCGTGTAATAAAGAAGTGAGGTTACTGAAATGGACGCTAGAGAAGAAAGAGGATTGGTAATAGCAGCGACTAACAAGATTGAGAAAAATAAGCTGGGATGGAAAGTGCCTTCCCAGTCTGGTAACGGAACTTACATCGTAAACCTTGACCACGGCGAGCCGTTTTGCACTTGCCCCGACTTTGAGAAACGGCATCAGCCTTGCAAGCACATTCACGCCGTGGAGTTTGTAATCCAGAGGGAGACCAAGCCCGACGGGAGCACCATCTATACTCGGTCTATCAAGATGACATGCACCCAGGAATGGCCGGCCTACAATGAGGCTCAAACCCATGAGCAGAAACACTTTGTAGCCCTGCTCCGTGACCTGTGTAATGGTATTGAACAGCCGGAGCAGACCTTCGGACGTCCGAGACTGCCCCTGGCCGATGTGGTCTTTGGGCTTGCTTTCAGGTCTTATACAACAATGTCGGGACGGAGATTCACCACTCAGTTTAAAGAGGCCCAGGAAAGCGGGTTGATTAGCAAGGTTGCCCACTATAACAGCGCATTCCGGTATCTTGAAAACCCCGACCTTACCCCCCTGCTGAAAGGACTCATTGAACAGAGCGCCAGCCCACTGAGGGCTGTCGAGACCGACTTCGCCGTTGACTCCTCCGGCTTCTCTACTACGACATATGCCCGCTGGTTTGACCACAAGTGGGGCAAACAGCGTAGCAAGCAGACATGGGTGAAAACTCACCTTATCTGCGGAGTCAAAACCCATATAGTTGCCAGTGTCGAGGCCACACCCTTTGAGTCGTCTGATAACCGACAGTTCCCCGCTTTGGTCAAGCAGACCGCCAAGACATTCACGATTAACGAGGTAAGCGCCGACAAAGCCTACACCGACAGGCGTAACCTGCATGCGGTTCAGGCTGTCGGTGGCACAGCTTACATCCCCTTCAAGGTCAACTCCACCGGTATGGGCGACCACCATCATAAGTTCGACGGCCTCTGGAATCGGATGTGGCACTTCTACAACTTCAACCGTGAGGCGTTCCTGGAGCATTACCATAAGAGGTCTAATGTCGAGGCCACCTTCTCCATGATTAAAGGGAAATTCGGGGGTTCGGTTCGGGCTAAGACCCCGACTGCTCAGGTTAATGAGGTTCTCTGTAAAGTGCTTTGCCATAATATCTGCGTCCTGATACAATCTATATACGAACTAGGGCTTGAGCCGACCTTCTGGACTTTTGAGACAAAAGAGCCAGTTGCCCCAAAACTCCTTGATAATACAGGCTTATAAGGCAAAGCCCTTATCAAGGAGAAGGGGGCAGAGGGGATAGGGTTACCTAATAATAAAATGAGAGAGATAGCTGCCGAAAAGATAACCGAGACCATAGCCCGCCTCTTCCAGGAGGCGTGCTACCATCTGCCCGCAGATGTCCTTCAGGCGCTGAAAAAGGCGCGCCGCAGCGAGGAGTCCCCCGCCGGGCGGGAGACGCTGGACAGGATAGTGGAGAACACCGCCATCTCCGCCGAGGGGGAATACCCCCTGTGCCAGGACACCGGGGCGTCGGTGGTGTTCCTGGAGATGGGTCAGGATGTCCATATCAGCGGCGGAGACCTCACCGAAGCCATCGACGAGGGGGTGAGGCGGGGATACCGCCAAGGCTACCTGCGCCACTCCATGGTGAGCCGCCCCTTCTCGGAAAGGGCCAACACCGGGGACAACACCCCGGCTATCGTCCACACCGACATCGTCCCCGGAGACAAACTGAAGATCAGCGTCATGCCCAAGGGCGGCGGCGCCGAGAACATGTCCCGCCTGGCCGTCCTGCCCCCGTCCCAGGGACGCCAAGGGGTGATAGACTTCGTGGTGAACACCGTCGACGGGGCCGGCCCCAACCCCTGCCCCCCCATCATCATCGGGGTGGGGATAGGGGGCACCGCCGAGACCACCCTGATACTGGCCAAGAAGGCGCTGCTGCGCCGGGCCGGGGAGCGACACCCCGACCCCGAGGTCGCCGAGCTGGAAGACGAGATACTCACCAGAGTGAACAATCTCGGCATCGGCCCAATGGGCTACGGCGGCAGGACTACCGCCCTCGCCGTCCACGCCGAGGCGGCGCCGTGCCACATCGCCAGCCTGCCGGTGGCGGCTAATTTACAATGCTGGTGCGCCCGGCATAAAGAGACGGTCATATAATAATGGTAAAGAAGATAAGGCTCCCCTTAAGCGATGAAGATATTAGAGGACTTCGCGCCGGAGACGAGGTGCTCCTCAGCGGGGTCATCTACACCGCCCGCGACGCCG
>CAYLMC010000020.1:0-7870 GCA_964384865.1 uncultured Dehalococcoidales bacterium
CGGTAAGCTGCCTCCTCACCGAGGGGCTGGAGGCGGCTATGAACGGCTATAACCAGCCCTCGGAGATATAGAACATTGTCATTAAGCGAAGACATCAAGGAATTCGCCTTGGCAGTCGGCTACAGCCGAGCCGGCATCACCACCGCTGACGCCTTCCCGGAATACATCGAAGACCTCAACGCCCGGCACGACATGTACTCCTTCTACACCGCCCGCCCCAGCCGACCCCTGTCCGGTGCCGAGCCCGGCAGCGTCATGCCGGCGGCGAAATCGATAGTGGTGGCGGTCATCGACGCCTCGGCGGAGGCGTTCCCGGAGAAGCTGGCGGGCAGGATAGGGCGCGTCTATCAGGCCAGGGCTTACCTGCCCCCCCCGGAGCAGCCCCACGGCGCCCGCCGCCAGAAACTGCTGGAGTTCCTGGAGAGAAACGGCTGCCGGGTGGACCGCGAGCTGCGGGTTCCGGAGAGGCTGGCGGCATCCTGCGCCGGGGTCGCCACCTACGGCAAGAACTGCTTCGTCTTCGCCGACGGGATAGGCTCGTTCATCATCGTCAACGCCCTGGTGGTAGACCGAGAGCTTGGCTATGACCAGCCGACGCACCGGGTGAAATGCCCGCCGGACTGCACCGCCTGCATAGACGCCTGCCCCACCGGCGCCCTCTACGAGCCATTGAAGATAGACCCACGCCGCTGCATCGCCTTCAACCACTGGATAACCCAGGACGCAGAGCTCTACCCCGGCGGGGCGGGGGGCTACATCCCGCCCCGGATAAGGGAGAAGATGGGGGGCTGGATTCACGGCTGCGATATCTGCCAGGAGGTCTGTCCACGCAACCAGAAGAGGCTGAAGGCGAGCCTGCCCCACAACGATTTCCTGGACGGGGTGGCGGCGGACTTCGAGCTCACCAAACTGCTCAGCCCCACTGACGAGTTCTACCACGGGGTGGTGCAACCCCTGATGTATAACTACATCCGCCACCGCAAGTACTTCCAGAGGAACGCCGCCATCGCCCTGGGCAACAGCGGCGATCCCACCTTCATCCCCGACCTCGCCCGGGCCATGGGGGACGGGGAGGGGCTGGTGCGCGGCTACGCCGCCTGGGCGCTGGGCAGGATAGGGGGCGAGAAAGCCCGCCGCGTCCTGGAGTCCAGCCTGCCGGCGGAGAACGACGGGTTCGCCCGCGAGGAGATAATCGCCGCCCTGGAGGCTGTCTGAACCTCCCCATCCCTCTTTGCCAATATCAAGGCGCGGATGCTATAATCTAGACACGAGAAGCTGGGGAGAGACGGGTATTGGCAGACGACAACAGATTCATCGCCGTCATCGGCGGCAGCCGCCCCTCCGCGGAAGAAGCCAGACTGGCTGAAGCCGTGGGCAGAGAGCTTGCCAGGCAGGGGGTCACCCTGGTCTGCGGCGGTCTGGGAGGGGTGATGGAGGCCACCTGCCGCGGCGCCAGCGCCGAGGGCGGGATAACCGTAGGCATCCTCCCCGGCGACAGCCGCCAGGACGCCAACCCCTATGTGAAGATACCCATCGTTACCGGTATGGGCTACGCCCGCAACATGGCGGTGGTCAAGTCCGCCCAGGCGGTCATCGCGGTGGGGGGCAACTACGGCACCCTCTCCGAGATAAGCTACGCCCTGGACAACAGCATCCCCGTGGTCGGTCTGAAGACCTGGTCGCTGTCCAAGAACGGCAAGAAGGACGAAGCCATCGTGGTGGTGAACACCCCCGCCGAGGCGGTGAAAACAGCCATCAAACTGGCGGCGAAGGAATAGAGGCCGAATGGCTACCATAAAAGAGATAAACGCCACCGAGATACTGGACTCCAGGGGAAACCCAACCCTGGCGGTGGTGGCCAGGCTTTCCGACGGCTCGCTGGGCGAGGCGGCGGTCCCCTCCGGCGCCAGCACCGGCAAGCACGAGGCGGTGGAGCTGAGGGACGGGGACGAATCCCGCTTCAATGGCAAGGGCGTCCTCAAAGCGGTGGCTAATGTCAATGAGCGCATCGCCCCGGCGGTCTGCGGGACGCCCGCCGACGGGCAGGACGCCGTAGACGCCAGGATGATAGAGATGGACGGCACCGCCGATAAATCGGATCTGGGGGCTAACGCCATCGTGGGGGTCTCCCTGGCGGTGGCTCACGCCGCCGCGGCATCCGCCGGCGTCCCTCTGTATCGATATCTGAACGAGACTGACGAAGGCACCCTGCCGGTGCCCATGTTCAACATCCTCAACGGCGGCAAGCACGCCGCCGACTCCACCGACCTCCAGGAGTTCATGGTGATGCCCGCCGGCGCCGAGAGCTTCGCCCACGCCCTGCGCATGGGCGCCGAGGTCTATCACGCCCTGAAAACCGTGCTTAAAGACCGCGGGCTGAACACCAATGTCGGGGACGAGGGGGGCTTCGCCCCCACCCTGTCCTCCAACAAGCAGGCCATAGAAGCGGTGCTGGCCGCCATCGAGAAAGCGGGCTACCGGCCGGGCCAGGACTGCTTCATCGCCCTGGACCCGGCGGCAAGCGAGCTGTATGAAGACGGCAAGTATAACCTGGCCATAGAGGGGGCATCCCTCACCAGCGAGGAGATGGCCGATTATTATGCGAACTGGGTGTCCCAATACCCCATTATCAGCATAGAGGACGGCATGGCGGAGGACGACTGGAACGGCTGGCGGCTCATCAGCGAGAAGCTGGGGGACAGGGTGCAGCTGGTCGGCGACGACCTCTATGCCACCAATGTCTACCGCCTCAACCAGGGCATCGAGCTCAAGGCATCCAACTCCATCCTGATAAAGCCGAACCAGATAGGCACCCTCACCGAGACCGTAGCCGCCGTGGAGACGGCGCGGCGGGCGAAGTGGACGACGGTGGTCAGCCACCGCTCCGGCGAGACCGAGGACACCACCATCGCTGACCTGGCGGTGGGGCTGAACATCGGGCAGATAAAGTCCGGCGCCCCCTGCCGCTCCGAGCGGGTGGCCAAGTACAACCGCCTCCTCAAGATAGAGGCGGAGCTGGGGGCGAAAGCCCGCTTCGCCGGCAGGGCGGCATTCTATAACCTGAACCAGGGATAACACCAGCAAAAGGAGGGCTTGGAAATGGCAACCAGAATCGGAATCAACGGATTCGGGCGCACCGGCAGACTGACCTTCAAGGCGATAGACCAGCACTATGACGGCAAGCTCACGGTAGCCGCCATCAACGGCAGGCGAGACGCCGCCACCTACGCCCACCTGCTGAAATGGGACAGCACCTACGGGCCCTACCCCGATAAGGTGGAGGCGAAGGGAGATGCCATGGTCGTCGGCGGCGACAAGACAGCCGTCCTCCAGGCGGGCAGCCCCGGCGATATCCCCTGGCGGGATTATGATGTGGACATAGTGATAGACACCACCGGGATGTTCACCGACGCCACCAAATCAGCCGCCCATCTGGGGGGCAGCGTGAAGAAGGTGCTCATCTCAGCGCCGGCCAAGAACGAGGATGTCACCGTGGTCCTCGGCGTCAACGAGGGCGACTACGACCCCAAAAAGCATAATGTCATCTCCAACGCCTCCTGCACCACCAACTGCATCGCCCCGGTGGCGAAGGTATTACAGCAGAGCTTCGGGATAGCCAAGGGGCTGATGAGCACCATCCACGCCTACACCAACGACCAGCAGCTCCTGGACAAGGCGCACAAAGACCCCCGCCGGGCGCGGGCGGCGGCATTGAGCATCATCCCCACCACCACCGGCGCCGCCAAGGCGGTAACCAAGGTGATACCGGAGCTTGAGGGCAGGCTGCACGGGCTGGCGTTCCGGGTGCCCACCGCCACGGTGTCCGTAGTGGACCTGGTCGCCGAGCTGGAGAAGGACGCCGACGCCGAGGCGGCCAACCGCGCCCTGAAGGCCGCCGCCGAGGGGCCGATGAAGGGCATACTGGAGTACTGCCGGGAGCCGCTGGTAAGCATAGACTTCAAGGCGAACCCGGCCAGCTCCATCGTGGACGCCTTAAGCACCATGTCCGTGGGGAGCAACATGGTCAAGGTGCTCTCCTGGTACGACAACGAGTGGGGCTACAGCTGCCGCATGGCCGACCTGACCAGCTATGTCGTTGACAAAGGGCTGTAAAACGAGGCTATTTGACAATATCAGGCAACTGCGTCTACAATGAGCCATCGCTGTTTACGGGTTATCTCTTTATATCGGAGTGAAAAATGAAGATAGTAGCTGTAGGAATAGGCCAGTGCGGGTGCAACATCGTCGATGAGTTCTATGCCACTAATGCCTATGCCAAGTCTTTCTTCAACCGAGGCATTGAGATCCTGACCGACGCCTTCGCCGTCAACACCGACGAGGTGGACCTGGTGGGGCTGAGACGCATCCCCAAGGACAGGAACCACCGCATCGTCATCGGGTCATTAAAGACGCTGGGGCACGGAGTGGGCAAGATTAACTTCGACGCCAGCCGCATCATGAAGGACAGCCAATCCGCCATCCTGGAGAGAATCATGAACTCCAAGCGCTTCCACGAGTGCGACGGGGTGATAATAGTCGCCAGCGGGGGCGGGGGCACCGGCTCCGGCAGCATCGGCTGGCTGATTAAAGCCCTCAAGGACAGGATGGAAAAGCCGGTCTACGCCATCATCGTCCTCTCCTTCTTCTACGAGGAAAAGGGGGAGGCTTCATATGCTGTAATCAACACCGCCGTCTGCCTCCAGATGGTATCCCGCTACGCCGACGCCGTGTTCCTGCTGGACAACGAGCGCTACGGCAGGGGCAATGTCTCCCTGTCCCAGAACTTCCGGGACATCAACATGGACATGGTGAAGAACTTCTACGACCTGTTCTGCGCCGGCGAGGAAGGCAGACAGAAGTATGTCGGCAGCAAGGTGGTGGACGCCGGGGACATCAAGGAGTCCCTGAGCGGCATCACCGCCATCGGCAGGGGTGAGATAAGCCTGTCCGCCTTCTACCGCTGGAAGCGGGAGAACTTCCGCGAGGAGCTGAAGGAGCGCGGCTCGGCGGCCGGAGCCCTGCAGCAGGCGGAGAACAACCTCAGCCTCAAGGCGGAGCTGGAGGACGCCAGAAAGATACTGGCCCTGATTACCGCTCCTAAAGATGTCATCACCCTGAGCGTGGTGGAGGAGATATACAGCGCCCTGCAGGACAAATCGCCCAAGTCGGTGGTGAGGATAGGGGACTACCCCCGCCGCAGCAAGGAGATATCCATCACCCTGATCGCATCCAAGCTGACCGAGATACCGCGGGTGGAGAGGCTGTACCGCCACGCCGGAGACCTGGTCAAGAAACAGGAAGAGATACAAAGAGAGGCAGACGACAAGATTCAGAGCCTCCAGGAAGTGGGCAAGAACCTGCCCTCTCTGGAATCATAAGACCATAGTCGTTACTGAAATATTATAAAGTGAAATTACTAGTTATCGGTTTCGGGCAGTGCGGCGGCAGAATCGCCGATGAGTTCGCTCGGTTGGGTATGTCGGCGCGCAACCAGCGCAAGCTAAACATCCTTACCGGCGCCTATGCCGTCAACACCGATATCGCCGACCTCACCGGACTGGCCACCATCAAGCCGGACTGCCATCACCGCGTCCTCATCGGGGGGCAGAAGACCGGGGGACACGGGGTAGGCAAGATAAACGAGCTGGGCGCCGAGATCGCCAGAGACGACGGTGATAAGATAATCGACGCCATCCGCTCCGCGGACCAGCTCGCCGAGACGGACGCCTTCCTGCTGGCCGCCGGAGCCGCCGGCGGCACCGGCTCCGGAGCCATCGCCGCCGTCACCCACAAGCTGAAAGAGCGCTTCATAGAGAAGCCGATATATAATCTGGTGGTCCTGCCCTTCCAGCACGAGGAGGAGATAGAGGAGCGGAGCATCTACAACTCAGCTACCTGCCTCAAGTCCTCCTATCTGGTCGCCGACGCCGTGTTCGTCATCGACAACCAGCGCTACATCAGCAAGAACGCCACCATCCGCAGCAACATGAACAAGATAAACTCCATGATAGTGGAGCCGTTCTACAATCTGCTCTGCGCCGGCGAGGAGAAGCGGCCCGAATTCATCGGCTCCAGAGTGCTGGATGCCGGGGACATCATCCAGACGCTTTCCGGATGGACGGTGATAGGTCACAACCGGTCGCCGGTGGGGGGGAGCAAGAAGAGTTTCCACTTCCGGGAAAAGGTGAACGAGGGGCAGCGGGGGGTTCAGGCGATGACCAACGCCATCAGTGAGCTATCCCTGCAGTGCTCCCCGCAAGACGCGGGCAGAGGGCTATACCTCATCTCGGCGCCGAGCAAGGAAATAGACATGAACCTGATTAAGGATGTCGGGGCGCACCTGAAGCACCTGGCTCCGGAAGCCATCATCAGGACCGGCGACTATCCCCGCGAGAAGAACTCGCTGGACATCGCCGTCATCCTCTCCGAGCTGAGCAGCGTCAAAAAGATAGTGGACTACTTCACCAAGACGATCAACATCATCACCGCCATCCGGCGAAAGAGAGAGGGCGTCAGCGCGGAGCAGGGCGACCTGGAGCAGGCATTCAAAGACATACCCCTCCTGTTATAACGCCATCCTCACGCTGAACGCAAAAGCGATTGACAATCCCCCGGTTATGATATCAGCTCTACGAGCCATTTATTCCTGCGCGGATTCCTTGGCTTCCTTGGTATAGATCTTCCAGGCCTGCTGGGTGGTTTCCTCGCGCTTCTTCCACGCCTGGCCTATGGTCTGCTCGTATGTGCGCAGAGCCTGCTTGGTGGCATCATCACAGGCGCTCTTAGCCTGCATCTCGCAGCCCCGGTAGTTCTCATCGGCGCGCTCGTTAGCCCTCTTGTATGCCTGCTCCGCCTGGGTTATGGCTTCATCACGGGCTTTCTCCGCCCGCTCCTCGGCGTTGTCCCGGTCCTTGGCGGCTTTCTTTATCGCCTCGTCGCGGGTCGTCGCCGCCTCCCTTATGGCATCATCGCGCCTGGACTTGGCTCGCGTTTCGGCTGCTTTATAATTCTTCTCGGATTCCAGCTCATTCTGGCGGTAGGCGTTAGCCACCTCTTTCTGGGCGTCCATGTAGGCGGCATACGCCTGCTCGGCTCTATCCAGAATATCGGACAGGGACGGCACTGCTCCCGGCCCGGGGGCAGGCTGCGGCTGGGCAGCCGGCTTTTCAACCTTGTCAGGCTGTTTAGCTGGTTCGTTACCTTTCGAGACCTGATCCCTTTGCACCATCAGAGAAACCCTCCTTAAATTATTGGGATTATTTTACCTGTTTGGATAATCATTTTTCGGGGCTATTCGCGGTGGCTCTACTTATCCGCCTTCCCTTCTACCTTGCCGGGTTTAGTCTTCTTTGACCCTTCACCGGACTGCTTCGCTCTGCCGGCGGCATACATCTTCGCCAGCAGCTCCAGCCGCGTCTCCACCCGGTTGCCGCTGTCTTCGCCGGCGCTTTCCGCCTTGCCGACGGCTTCCCCAAATGCCTTCTCCAGCGCCTTGTCCTTGGTTTCCGCCGGCTCTTCGGCTTCTTCAGCCGCCATCACCGGCTCTGCGATGGTTCCTTCTTCAGCCGCCATCACCGGCTCCTCGACGGTTTCTTCTTCAGCCACCATCACCGGCTCTGCGACGGCCTTCTTGACTGCCTTCTTGGCCGCCTTCGCCTTCTTCCTGGTTCGGCTGGCTTTCTTCTTCTTGGCCGGAGGCTCGGCCTCTGCTGCCGCTTCCTCGGCTATCTCCACCACCTTAGCCGCTATCTCCCGGGAGGCTTTCACCGCCTCCTCGGCGGCCTGGCGGACGTCAACGGCTCTCCCGTCAGCCAAGGATACCGCGTCCCGGGCGGCGTTCATCGCCTCCTCGGCGACCTGCTTCATCTCG
>CAYLMC010000020.1:7970-14612 GCA_964384865.1 uncultured Dehalococcoidales bacterium
GGATACCGCGTCCCGGGCGGCGTTCATCGCCTCCTCGGCGACCTGCTTCATCTCGCCCTTCATCTCCTCTATCCTGGCGGCGGCGTCCTGGGAAGCCTGCCGGGCCATCTCGGCGGTCTCCTTGGCCTCCTGGCGCAGGGACTCGGTCTGGCTGATAACCCCTTTGAAGGTGACCATAGCGGCTTCGATGGTTTCCCGTGCCCACTTGGTGGTGTCCTCCGCCTCGGTTATCGCCTTCTCGAAGTTTGTCTTCGATTCCTCGGTAACCTGCTCCAGGTTCTTGGCAACCTTCTCCGCCCGCTCCACCGCCTTCCGGGAAGACTTGGCGGCGTCTTCCGCCAGCCCCTTGGAGGACTTGCTTATATCCTTAGCCGTGGACAGCACCTCGCGGCAGGTCTGGGACGCCTGCTGGGCTATCTCCTTGGCCTCTTTGCCCGTCTCCTCCGCCCGTGTCAGCTCCCGACGGGTATCCTGAACCGAGTCCTCGGCGGCTTTCTTGGCAGAGGTGACTATCGCCTCCGCCTTGGCTACCGACTCCCCGAATGACTTGGTCAGCATCTCCACGGACTCCTTGGCCGTGCGGATGGCTTCCTCGGCTCTGCCTATGGCCTCGCCGGAAGCCCTGATGGACATCCCGGCGTCCTCTCTGGCCTCTCTGCTGACATGCTCCGCCTTGGCCAGTGCTTCCTTGGATACCTTGCCCGCCGCCTCGGCAGCCTCCCTGGCGGAGCGGCTTATCTCCTCAGCCCGGGCGATGGCTTCCTTGGATACCTTTATGGTTACCTCGGCAGCCTCCTTGGCTGATTTGCTCAGTATCTCAGCCCTGGCCGCCGCTTTTTCGACTGCTCCGATGCTGGTATCCATTTTCTTTTAGAACCCTGTTTTATCCAATGCAACCACCCTCGGCGCCCCTCTAGAGAGCGGCCCCGAAGACAATTAGCCTATATTAGACTATACAACAATTCCATACTATATAACAGGCTATTCGGTTTTGCAATAGAGCATATAATTGACATTATGCCATGGATATGCCTAAAATATGCCCGACATGTCTTCACCTAAACGGTGGAACTTCAGGACTGAGGTGAATAATGAAACTAGTAGTGTTAGGTTTTGGACAGTGCGGCGGCAGAATAGCCGACGAGCTCGCTCGCCTGAACAAGAGGGCGCGCAACTATCGAGGGATTGAGATCATCACCGGCGCCTATGCCATCAACAGCGATGTCGCCGATTTAAGCGGCCTGCATTCCATAAAAGCTGATTATCAGCACCGGATTCTCATCGGGGGCAGGAAGACCGGCGGCCACGGCGTGGGCAAGATTAACGAGCTCGGCGCCGAGATAGCCAAGGACGACAGCGATAAGATAATAGATGCCATCAGGGCCACCAAGCACCTGTTCGAGTCAGACGCCTTCCTGCTTATCGCCAGTGCCGGCGGCGGCACCGGCTCCGGCGCCATACCGGTAATGACCCAGCTTATAAAGGAGCGCTACGGGGACAAGCCGGTGTACGATGTCCTCGTCCTCCCCTTCGAGCACGAGGAGCAGAACGAAGAGCGCGCCGTCTATAACTCGGCTACCTGTCTGAAATCGGTTAGCGCCGTAGCCGACGCCACCATACTGGTGGACAACCAGCGCTATATCCGCAAGGACTTCTCCTTAAGAAACAACCTCTCCCAGATAAACCATCTCATCGCCGAGCCCTTCTACAACCTGTTCTGCGCCGGCGAGGAGAAGAAGAGCAAGCACATCGGGGCCAAGACCCTGGACGCCGGCGATATCATCCAGACGCTGTCCGGATGGACGGTAATCGGGCACGGGCAGACCATGCTGTCCATGTTCGGCTCCCCCTTCAAGTGGAAGCAGAAGGACTTCAAGAACAAGAGCTCGGAGACCTTCCACGGCATGCGCGCCATGGACGCCGCCCTCAGCGAGATGTCCATGAAGTGCAACCCCCATGACGCCAACCGGGCTATGTACCTGCTCACCGCGCCGGCAAAAGAGACCAATATGGACCTGGTTAAGGAGCTGGCTGACCACCTCAAGGAGCTGGCGCCGAAGGCGATTATCCGCAGCGGCGACTACCCGCGCAGGCGGGGCAAGCTGGATGTGACCGTGGTCCTCTCCGAGCTGGACACCGTTCAGAAGGTGACCAGCTACTACGAGCGGTCATCCGACATCATCCCCACCGCCCAGGGCCGGCAGGAGGAGATAAAGGACAAGCTCAAGTCCATAGACGATGCTTCCAAGGACATACCCACCCTGCTTTAAACCCGATTGCTGAGACCCTTTTCAGGGAGGATGAGGCCAGACCCATCCTCCCTGTTTCTTTTCCCAAATTAAGAGCTGATTCGGCGCGGAAAACCTTGGGGAAAGCGTCCCATATGAGGTATAATACAGGGGCATAAGAATATGGCTGGTCAGGTATTTTATCGTAAGTGGCGCCCGCAGCTCCTTGCCGATGTAGTCGGCCAGGAGCAGGTGACCCAGACGCTGCTCAACGCACTCAAAAGCGAGCGCGTCTCCCATGCCTACCTGTTCTGCGGGCCACGCGGAACAGGCAAGACCACCACCGGACGCATCCTGGCCAAGGCGGTCAACTGCCTCACCAACGGCAAAGGAGAGCCGTGCAACACCTGCGCCATGTGCCAGGCGATAACCGAGGGCAGGTCTCTGGATGTCATCGAGATAGACGCCGCCAGCAACACCGGGGTGGATAACATCCGCGACCTCCGCGAGAGGACCAGCTACGCCCCCAGCGAGGCGCGCCGCAAGGTCTATATCATCGACGAGATACACATGCTCAGCACCAGCGCCTCCAACGCCCTGCTGAAGACCCTGGAGGAGCCGCCGCCCCATGTCATCTTCATCCTGGCCACCACCGAAGCCCACAAGGTGCTGCCCACCATCGTGTCGCGGTGCCAGAACTTCGATTTCCGCCGCATCTCCCGCCACGACATGGTGGCCAAGCTGAGCCGCATCTGCGGCGAGGAGGGCATCAAGATGGAGGCGGAGGGGCTTAACCTCATCGCCAAGAGCGCCACCGGCAGCCTGCGGGACGCCGAAAACCTCCTGGAGCAGATGACCACCTACTACGGCTCCGAGGTGGGCTTGAGGCAGGTTCAGGACATACTGGGCATCACCGGGGACGAGCGGGTGAAAGAGGTGGTCAAACACCTGGTCGCCAGCGACATCTCCGCCGGGATAAAGACCATAATCAACGTGGACAACGACGGATTAGACCTGCGCCGCTTCAGCCGGGAGCTGGTGGAGTACCTCAGGAGCCTGCTGCTGATAAAGACCGGCTCAGACGAAGCGGTGGACCTCACCGCCGAGGACATCGCCGAGCTTAAAGCCCTGGCGGACAAAGCCCCCCTTTCCCGGATACTGACGGCGATAAAGCTGTTCAGCCAGCTGGAGCTGGGCTTCGATAACTACTCCACCCTGCCCCTGGAGCTGGCGCTGATAGACTGTGCCCAGCCCGCCGCAGAGGAGGCAGCACCCAGCCCACCCATAAAAGAAGAGAAGCCCAAGCCAGCCAAGCCAGCCAAGGCTGTCAAAGCACCAGCTCCGCCAGAGCCGCCACCTCAGCCCAAGCAGGCTGAAGCGATGCCGAAGTCAAAGAAGAAAGAGACCCCACCCCCCACCACACCGGAGCAGGAGCCGGAGCCGACGCCCGCCAAAGAGAGCGCCGCCGCGAAAGCGGAGGGCGGCGAGATAGCCCACCTGAAGCAGAACTGGCGGCAGGTGATGGAGCAAGCACCGGACGATACCCGCAAGACCGCGGCTCTGGCGATACTGCGCAGCGCCGGCGTCAGCCCGACGAGCATCGAGGGGGACACCGTGGTGCTGGCGTTCAAGTACGCCTATCACAAGGAGCAGATAGAGAAGCCGGAGAACCAGCAGACCGCCGAGAAAATCATCGGCAGCTTCCTGGGTCGCCAGTGCCAGGTGCGCTGCGTCAACGAGCCGGCCAACGACCACCTGGTCAAGGCGGCGCTGAAGATGGGCGCCCAGATTATCGATGAAGTGGAGGAATCATGAATCCATCAATGCTGAATCAAGCCAGAGAGCTGAAAGCCAGGCTGAACCAGGCACAGAAGGAGCTGGACGACATCCTGGTGGAGGGAAACGCCGGGCGGGGGGCGGTGAAGGTCGTCATGAACGGCCAGCAGAAGGTGAAGTCCGTGGAGATATCCCCCCAGGTGATAGACCCGGCCCACCCGGAGAAGCTGGAGGAGCTGGTGCTCAAGGCGATAGCCGACGCCACCAACCGCTCCCAGAAAGCCACCGCCAAGCACATGAAGGCCGTCACCGGCGGCTTCAAGATTCCGGGGCTGTTTTAAATAGATTATCACGGAGGTAGCCAATTGGACCGAAGCTTTGTGCCCACCACCGAAGCGGTATCCCGCCTCATCGAGGAGCTGAACCGGCTGCCCGGCGTGGGGCCGAAGAGCGCCCAGAGGCTGGCCTACCACATACTGCGCGCCTCCGACGAGCAGACCAAGCAGCTCGCCGACGCCATCCTGTCGGTGAAGCAGAAGATAAGGCTGTGCTCGGTCTGTTTTAACGTCACCGAGGCAGACCCCTGCCGCATCTGCGCCAACGACCACCGCGACCGCACCCAGATATGCATCGTGGAGCAGCCCCAGGACATCCTCGCCCTGGAGCATACCGGAGTCTATAAGGGGCTGTACCACGTCCTCCACGGCGCCATCTCCCCCACCGAGGGGGTGGGCGCCGCCAACATCCGCGCCGAGGAACTGATGAGCCGGCTCAAGGACGACACGGTGAAAGAGGTCATCCTGGCAACGAACACCAACCTGGAGGGGGAGCAGACCGCCCTCTATTTAAGCCAGACCATCACCCCGCTGGGCATCAAGGTCACCCGCCTGGCCAGGGGGCTGCCCTTCGGCACCGAGCTGGAATACGCCGACGATGTCACCCTGACCCGCGCCCTGGAGGGCAGGCAGGAGCTTTAAGCCCTTGTCCAAACCTAGAAACTATCAGACCGAAGCCATCATAATCAGGAAGACCAAACTGGGGGAGGCGGACAGAATCCTCGCCCTCTATACCCCCCGCCTGGGCAAGATTCAAGCCATAGCCAAGGGGGTGCGGCGCCCCCGCAGCCGCATGGCGGGGCACCTGGAGCTGTTGACCCACAGCAAGATATCCCTGGCGCGGGGGAGAAACCTGGACACCATCACCGGCACCCAGACCATCAACGGCTTCCTGCCCCTCAAGGAGGACCTGGAGCTGACCTCGCAGGGGCTCTACGCCAGCGAGCTGGTGGACCGGTTCACCGCCGACCACGTGGAGAACCAGCCCCTGTTCCGGCTGCTCCTGGACACCTTAAGCCGCCTCTGCGAAAAACGCAAGAACGAGCTCGTCCTGCGCTACTTCGAGGTTCACCTGCTGGGCGCGGTGGGCTACCGCCCCCAGCTGATGAGCTGCCTCTCCTGCCACCAGGCGCTCCAGGCGGTGGAGAACCGCTTCTCACCCAACGCCGGCGGCGTCCTCTGCCCCGACTGCGGCGGCAAGCAGCCCTCCAGCCCGCTCTCGGTAAACGCCCTCAAGGTGCTGCGCTTTCTGCAGGACAGCGACTACCAAAATGCCAGCCGCCTGAAGGTGGACGCCGCTCTCTCCCAGGAGCTGGAGCAGGTGATGCGCAGCTACCTGAAATACCTCCTGGAGGGGGAGGTGAAATCGTCCGCCTGGCGGGACAGCCTGCGGGGGCAGAACGGCTAATACCGCTTTACTAGCGAGCCGAGACAACTTATAATAGCCAGTAAGCAATAATCCCACACCGTTCGAGAGCAGGATAAATAATGACATCTAGAGCAGACGACATATCCCACAGCCGCCAGGAGAAGCTGGATAGAATCCGCGCCCGCGGCATAGACCCCTATCCTCCCCGCTACCACCGCAGCCACACCACCGAGCAGGCGATAACCCTGCTGGAGGAGGTGGAGGAGGGGCAGACCGAGAACAGGGCGGTCAGCGTCGCCGGGCGGGTTACGGCCATCAGAAAGATGGGCAAGAGCGCCTTCTTCGATATCCACGACGGCTCCGGCAAAATCCAGCTGCTGTTCCTGAACACCCATCAGTACGAAGGCGAGAAGCTGGAGCTGTTCAAGGACCTGGACATCGGGGACTTCATCGGCATAGAGGGCTCCCTGATCAGGACCAAGAGCGGCGAAGCCACCGTCCAGGCGGAGACCCTCACCCTGCTGGCGAAGTCCCTCCAGCCCCTGCCGGAGAAGTGGCACGGCTTGAGCGATATAGATACCCGCTACCGCCAGCGCTACCTGGACCTGATAGCCAACGCCGAGACCAAGCAGCTGTTCTACATCCGCAGCCAGGTCATCGCCGGGATACGCCACTTCCTCAACAAGCGGGGCTTCATAGAGGTGGAAACGCCGATGCTGCAGCCCTCGGCGGGCGGGGCGCTGGCGCAGCCCTTCATCACCCACCACCACGCCCTGGACCGGGACCTGTACCTGCGCATCGCCCTGGAGCTTTACCTGAAGCGGCTCATCATAGGCGGCTTCGACAAGGTCTATGAGCTGGGTCGCACCTTCCGCAACGAGGGGCTGTCCACCAAGCACAACCCGGAGTTCACCATGCTGGAGAGCTACCAGGC
>CAYLMC010000021.1:0-13977 GCA_964384865.1 uncultured Dehalococcoidales bacterium
TCGGCTTTCCCTTCGGGCAGGGCGCCCTCCAGGCTGGGATATGGCACCACCTCCTCCCTCGTTTCTAGCCTCGAAACAAGCATAGTTTCTTATAAGGTCATAAAACGTCCCCATAAGTAAGTAGCATAATAACACTGTCCCTCCCTGTTGTCAATAGTTTGGCGAATTGGTTTTTCCCTGGGGAATATGGGGCTTGCCCAAATCAGCTGACCCTGAGCCGGTGATGAGCTGCCGGCAGCGGGATTACGGCGTCGGCGCTTTCAGGCGGAGTCCTGCCACCATCGCTTGATGATGTCCGGCTTTGCCGTCCCGGCGATGGAGCGGCTGATGCTGCTGACGATGCGGGGCAGTCTGTCGGCGGGGACACCCGCCACCATCTCCTCCGCCCGGTATCTGCCGAACATGCGGCAGGTCATATCCAGGAAGCTTATCCCTATCTTACCGGTGGCGATGGGGGTGGAGATTGTCCCGGAGCAGAAGGGCTCTCCGTGCCGGGTGTCTATCTGCCCGGTTTCGAAGGCGTCCAGGAAGATGAGGCGGCCTATCTGAAACGGCGTCCCGGTGAACAGGACCACATCCACGGCGAAGTCAGCTTTCTCCAGGGGGGCGAGGGCCAGATACTTGCCGTTTTGGGGGGCCGGTTTCCTGGCGGCGGCGATTATCTTCCGGGCGGATTCCGGCGAGGCGGCCAGCTTCTCCGTGTTCACCAGGAAGTTTTCCAGATCGGGAATGGGCGGCTCACCCAGCCCCAGGTAGGGACGGCCACTGCAGAAGATGCTCTCTCCGGAGCAGTAGAGGGCGGTCCCCCGACGCGCGCTCTGCAGCATCACGCAGGGGGTGGCTTTGCGCCGCCATGGCCGTATCCCCGGCGGCGGCTCCTGCAATATAGCGGCAGCCACCGGGTTCTCGTTCAGGGACAGCGCCTGCTTCAGCTCGGCGCAGAGGCTGGCTTTCTCCGTCAAGTCGCCGCTATTATCAGGCATGGTCTCTTTCCTCCCTGTCTGGTGTTGTTGTTATCATCCCAGGTATTTGCGCCCGCTCCGCCGCTGGCTCTTGTGCGCCCTGACGCTGGCGGGGTCTATGTCCATATCCCCGGAGGGGGTCGTCCGGGCGGAGAGCCTGCCCAGCCTGACCAGTCGGGGCACCACACAGGGGCACACCCCCAGCTCCTTGGCTGCTTCTCCTACCCTCATGGCTGTTTTCCCTCCCTGCGTCGTTGCGTCTATTATAATACAAAAGGCACCGGCGTTTACAGGGAACCCGGCCGGTGCTTTCCGTGGCGTGGCGAAGGGGGAGGGTTACCATTCCTCGCGGTCGACCTTGTTCAGGCCGCCGTAGTGATCGAAGCCGTGGGCGAATGTGGCTTCCGGAGGGGCGTCGGTGAGGATGCTTTCTCTCACCTCCTGATACTGCCCCTGGTATTCGGGGATCTGCTTCTCGTTGTGGTCGAACACCAGGACCATATCGTTTTGGCATCTGATAATGGTCTTCATTTTTTTGGCTTTCCCCCTCTTTTCCAGTTCTGGTATAACCATGCCTTGCTCGCTATTGAAGTGGCACCGCTTGCCCTTTCTGTACTGGCAGGAATAGTGGCAGTACTCCTGCCCGATGGGGCAGTTGGCGACTCTAGTTGGCGACTCTAACGCCGTTTTCTTCATCCATGCGATCAGCTCTCCCTTTCTGTTGGCTGAGCTGGCTGGTGGTGGCTGCTCCCAGCCTAGACTAACTTTTTCTTAGCTGCTTGCTGCCAGCTGACGCGCCGCAGCTTTGCTTTGATGCGGGCTACCATCTCCCTTAGAGCGAACGGCTTCTTTATATAGTCATCGGCGTCGATGGTCAGGGCGGCATCGATCTTGGTGGGCTCAACAATACCGGTGAGCATGATGACGGGGAAGTTGAACTGCCGCCGCATCCGGCGCAGGACCTCAAAGCCGTCCAGCTTGGGCATGCTAATGTCCAGCAGCACCAGGTCCGGCTGGCGTTCCTGCGCCATCTTCAGTGCTGAGTTGCCGTCGGGGGTGGTGGCGACATCGTAACCTTCCTGCTCCAGGGTCTGGCTGACCAGGGACAGTATCTCCTCGTCGTCGTCAACCACCATAATGAACGGGCTGTTCTTCATTTCAGGGTGTCCCTCCCTTCCGGTTCAGGCGATCCGTTTCTTTTTCTCATGTCTTAAGAATAGGTTGGCGGCATCACGGTGATATAACAGCGCCCGCCGGCGGTGTAACAACGATGTTACAGGATTATTGTTGGTCTATTATGAAGCGAGCAGCCCTTCCAGGCGGGGAAGGGCTGCTCCGGGAAGGAGATTATGGGGAGTTTAGTCCGGCTTCATAAACAGGTATCCGATGCCTACCCTGGTGGAGATGAACCGCGGCTCTTTGGGATCGTCCTTCAGCTTCTGCCGCAGCCTGGCGATGCTGACTCTTAAGATGTGGTGCTCGCCGGCGTACTCCTCGCCCCACACCTTCTCCAGTATCTGGTTCGGGGTCACCACCCGGCCGGCGTTCTGGGCCAGGTAGCCCAGCAGGCGGTACTCGGTGGCGGTCAGGTTCACCTCCTCGTCGTGGAGGCTGACGCGGTGGTTGGCGAAGTCTATGGTCAGTTCATCGAAGCGGGAGGCGGGCTCCGCATGGCTTTCCCAGGCGTTGGCGCGGCGCAGCACCGCCCGGACGCGCGCCGCCAGCTCCTGGGAGGAGAAGGGCTTGGTGATATAATCATCGGCGCCGGCGTCAAGACCTTTTACCTTTTCCTGGTCGCTTTCCTTGGCGGTTACCATTATTATGGGCAGCTGGGAGAACTCGCGGACGCGGCGGCAGACATCGTAGCCGTCTAGCCCCGGCATCATTATATCCAGCAGGATAAGGTCCGGGCTGTGCTCATCGAACACGTTCAGGGCGGCTTCGCCGTTGCTGGCGGTGAGGGTCTGGTAGCCCTCCAGATCAAGGATACGTCGCATCATCCGCAGCACGCGGGCATCGTCATCCACCACCAGCACCGACGCCTTCCTTGATGCCATGGCGCTGTCACTCCTCTCCCAGCAGGGTGGTGGCGATGGCTTTCTTCAGCCCGGCGGCGCTCAGTGGCTTGATCAGATAGTCTCTGGCGCCGCATGCCAGGGCGCGGTTCCGCTGTGAGGATGCCGCCGAGGCGGTGAATACCACCACCGGAATCGATGACATCTCGGGGTCGCCCTGCATCTTGTTCAGTATCATCCAGCCGTTTTGCCCGGGCAGCCTCAGGTCCAGCAGCACCAGGGATATACGGTGCTCCCGGGCGAGCTTGAGCCCGGCATCGCCGTCTTCAGCCTGGAAGACGCGGTAGCCCTCCAGCTCGCATACCCGTGCCGCGAAGTCGCTTATTTCAGGTTCATCCTCGATGACCAATATGGTTTCTTTAGCGCTGGTCTCTGCCATTGGCGTTCCTCCGTTTGTTATCCAGGGGCAGGGTGATGTAGAAGGTGCTGCCCTTGCCCGGCTTGCTTTCCACCCAGATTTTGCCGTCATGAGCCTCTATCAGCCCCTTGCATATGGACAGCCCCAGCCCCAGCCCCTCCCCGCCGGCGCTCAGCCTCTGCTCGGCGCGGTACATGCGGTCGAATACCCGCTCCAGCTCCCCGGCGGCTATCCCTGTCCCCTGGTCGGCCACGCTGATGACCAGGTTGTCATCCTCGCGGTGGGCTGACACCACCACATCGGTGCCCTCGCCGGAGTATTTGCAGGCGTTGTCGATGAGGTTGTCCAGCACCTGGCGGATGCGCTTGGCGTCTATGTTCATCCTGGGGAGGCTGTTCTTTAGGGAGATGAGGATGTTGTGGTCCGGGGTCCTGAAACGGGCTTCAGCCACCGTTTGCTCAATCACCTTGACGATGCTGGTGGGGGACTTGGCCAGCTTGAGCAGGCCGGCGTCTAGGCGGGAGGTGTCCAGGAGGTGCTCCACCAGGTCGGTGAGCCGGTCGGTGGCTCTGTCTATGGATTCCAGGTGCTCCGTCTTCTCCTTGAGGTTGAGCCGGGGCCCGTAGTCCACCAGCATGGTGGAATACCCCTTGATAATCGCCAGCGGGGTGCGCAGCTCGTGGGACACCATGGAGAGGAGGTCGCTCTTCAGCTTGTTCAGCTCCTCGTATTCCACCATCTTCTTCCATAGTAGCTGGCGCTCGGTGATGTCCTGCCCGGAGCCGAGGATGCCGATGATATTCCCCTTCTCGTCGGTGAGGACGGTATTGTGCCAGGCGATGAGCACCTCCCCGCCGTTCTCGGTCAGCACCGGGTTTTCATGGTACTCCGCCCCGTCGATTTGCCCCGCCATCAGATTGTCGAAGACCGCCAGTGTCTCGTCCCGTATCCTCTTGGGGATGAAGCTGTGGAACCAGTCTTTGCCCACGATTTCCTCTTCCCGGCGGCGTAGAATCTCGCACCCCTTTTTGTTGATCAGGGTTACTTTATGGTTGGCATCGACGGCTACCAATATCACCCCGGCGATATCCAGGTATTTCTGGGCCTTGTCCCTTTCCAGGCGGATGGCCTCCTCCGCCTGCTTGCGCTCGATGATCTGCCTGATGAGGGAGAGGAGGTGGTCCATATCGAGGGGCTTGGTCTCATAGGCTATGATGTCTCTTCGCCTCACGGCGTCGATGGCGCTGTCCAGCGAGGCGTTGCCGGTGATGATGATGTACTCCGCCGCCGGGGACACCGCTGCCAGGTCCTGGATAAGCTCCGCCCCCGATATATCGGGCAGCTTGATGTCAATCAGGATGAGGTCCGGGGCTCTCTCTCCGCACAGCGCCAGCGCGGCTGCCCCGTCATTGGCTACGGCGACGCTGTAGCCCTCCGCCTCCAGGATGTCCTGCAGGTTGGAGGCCAGCCTGACATCGTCATCTGCCACCAGTATCTCAAGTTTATATGTCATAACTCCCCTCTTCCGGGGCGCCTGTCAGCGCTCTGGTTTCTGGAGAGACCCCCTTGCTTTCTGGTCCTCTATCTGCTCCAGTAGGGCGACCAGCTCCCTCATGTCCAGTGGTTTCTCCAGGCAGGTGTAGGCGCTCTCCTTAAGGGCCTGGTCGATCATCTCGTGCATCTCCTTGGAGTAGCCGGTGATGATGATGGCGACCACATTGGGGCGGAAGTCGCGGATGGCGAGGTAGGTTTCCATACCGTTCAGCATGGGCAGCTTCAGGTCCAGGAGCATGATATCGAAGTTGCTGCTCTGCGCGGCCTTTACCGCCGCGTCGCCGTCGTAGGCGACGCAGACCCGGTAGCCCTTATCGCTCAGGTTATCTTTGATGTTGGCGCACAGGTTCTGGTCGTCGTCCGCCACCAGTATCATTGCCCCCTTGCCCATCGCTTTGTCGATGAGCTTGAGGAGGTGGTCGAAGTCCAGGGGCTTCTTCAGCGACCCGTAGGCTCCCTCCCGCAGCGCCTCTTTGATGAGGTCTTCCATGGCGTAGGCGGTTACCATGATGACCGGAGTATTGGGTGCCACCCCTTTCACCTTCTTGAAGGTCTCCACGCCATCCATGACCGGCATCTTGATGTCCATCAGCACCAGGTCGAACCGCTCCTGCTTCACCGCCTCCAGAGCCTTGAAGCCGTCCGGGGCGGTCATCACCTCGTAGCCCATCAGCTCCAGGATGTCGCTCACGTTCTGGCAGAACTGTTCGTTGTCGTCCACCACCAGGATTCTGGATTTCTCGGTCATCGTCATTTATGCCTCCTCGCCTTTTTCTTTGGCTGTATCGTAGAGGGGGAGCTTCACTATGATAGTGGCTCCTTTGCCCTTTTCGGATTTGGCTGTTATCTTGCCGCCGTTCTTGTCGATAACCATCTTGGTGATGGAAAGCCCGAAGCCGATGCCCTTGGCCTTGGTGCTGAACAGGGGCTGGAATATCCGTTTCAGGTTATCCCGGTCTATGCCGGGGCCGGTGTCGGCGAAGGATATCTCCACCCAGCCGGCGGTGGACAGGTCCAGGTTTACCGTCAGCGTCCCCTGGTTGTCCATGGCCTCGGTGGCGTTGCGGATGATGTTCTTGAACGCCATGCGCAGCTGCTCAGAATCCCCCTGGATGGGCACCTCCTGGTCCGGGAAGCTCTGCTCCAGCTTCACCTTGCTTGGCACCTTGGCGGTAACGATGGCGTCATGGGTGACCGCTATCAGATCCAGCATGGTCAGCCGCGGCTCCTTCATCCGGGTCAGGTTGAGCAGGCTCTGGATGATGGCGGTGGCGCTCTTCACGCTTAAGCGGATGCAGTCCAGGTGCTCCTTGACCTTGTCATTGGCATCCTTGAGCTGGCTTTTCAGGTAATACGCCGAGCTGTCTATCACCCCCAGAGGGTTCCTCAGCTCGTGGGATATACTGCCGGAGAACTGTCCCAGAGTTGCCAGCCGCTTGGCGGTGAGCAGCCTTTCCTGGGTATGTTGGAGTTGCCTCACCATGGTTTGGACATCGGTGGCGACGCTGGCGACCTCGTCCTCGCCCTTTATCTCTATCTCGGCGCTGTATTCGCCCTTGCCGACACTGCGGGCGTACTCAGCCAGCTTTCTGAGGGGGTTGGTTATCTGCCTCGTCAGCAGGATGCTGACCACGGCGGCGGCGGCGAACACGACCCCCGCCAGCATCAGGACGGTGTTTCTCAGGTCGTTGACCGGCGCCAGGGCTTCCGCCTGGTCCTGCTTGGCTATCAGCGCCATCTCCCTGTCCTCCAGCCAGCGGTAGGCGCCGATGACGGGGATATCCTGGTAGTCCAGGTAGAGGTCGGCGCCGGATTGACCCTCCAGCGCCCGGCTCACCCCGTCGGTGAATATCCATTTCTTGAAGGTGAGCCCAGGCTCGAAGCGGGACTCGGTGATGAGCAGGTTGTTCTTGTTGACCAGGTAGGTCTCCCCCGTCTGGCCCAGCCCGCTGCGCTCCAGCATCAGCCCGCTGAGCTGGTTCAGGTCGGCGTGCCCCGCCAGCACCCCCCCGCTGCTGTCCCTGACCGGTGTGGACACCACCATTGTCGGCCTGCCCAGAACCAGGTTGTGGAAGATATCGGATACATAGGTGTCCTCACTGCCGTGAAGAAAGTAGTCCTTGTCCTCCCGGTATTTGCCCTCCCAGCTGTCATCCGAGGCGGCCACTATCTTGCCGTCGCCGTCCAGGAGGAATATCGGCGACAGGTTCCCCAGGTCGGCTATCCTGGCCAGCTCGGTGTTGAGGGAATCGCGGGCGGCCGAGTACTGGGGGGTGTCCGCGGCGTGGGTCGTCATCACGGCGGCATCGCTGATGGTTTGGGGGTCTGCCGCCAGCCAGGTCGCGGAATACTCCAGGCTTTCTACCCAGATCTGTATATCATGCTCTTTGAGGATGGCCACGCTCTCCAGGTGGTCTTTGACATCGTCCACTATCGCCTGGCGCCCGGAGTCATAGGCCAGATAGCCGATTACGGCTATGGGTACCATAGCCAGTAGCAGGGAGAAGGTGAGCAGTCTGGCTACCAGGCTTTTGCGCAGCAATCTCATAGTTTCCTTTCGCTGTATATCTGTTCGATAAACTGCGGGGTGTAGATTTCATCTATATCTACGGGCTCGTCGATAAGTCCCTGTTCCAGCAGTGTCCGGTTCATCCCTATCCATATCTCCGGCTTCATCCAGCCGATATAGTCTCCCCCGGTGTGAATCAGGGGGATGCTGGACTCCATCTGTGCCGTCTGGACGGCGGCGTCCAGTGCCGGGTCGTATTCCAGAGCCAGGGGGCCGGACTGCGCCGGGTTCTCAATAGCCCAGTGCCATCCCTTCAGGGTGGCGCGCAGGAAGCGCAGCACCAGTTCCGGGTTCTCGGCGATGAAATCATCGCTGGCGAACAGGGTGTCATTGTAGAAGTGGACGCCGTAGTCGTCCGGGTGGATGATGTTGAGGTCATAGCCGGCTTCCTCCAGTATCCTTATGCTGCCGGTGGTGTAAACCCCCTATATCGGGGCTTCGCCAGAGGCGAACAGCACGGTGTCGAAGGGCAGGGTAACCACGGTGTACTGGTCGCGGCTGATGCCGACGTTAGCCATCATGGCGTGCAGGGTAGGGATGGAGTTAAGGGATGCCAGGATGCTCTTGCCGGTGAAGTCCTGGGGTCGGCTTACTGCCGAATCGGCATCGGCGACGAATACCAGCGGGCTGCGGCGGTAGATGGTGGCGATGGCGCGCACCGGCTTGCCATCCGCTCGGTCTATGACCAGCTCATCTGCGCCGGCGATGCCGAATTGAGCCGTGCCCTCGAGGACCGTGTGGCGGGTGTCGACCGTGGGGCCGCCTTCGATGAAGGTTACCGCTAGACCCTCTTCGGCATAGAAGCCCTGCTGTTCGGCGGCATAGAGCCCGGCGAACTGCGCCTGGTGTAGCCACTTCAGCTGGACGGTTACCTCGTCCGGGGGCGGCTTGTCCTCCAGCATACCGCAGCCGGCGCCGGCTCCCGCCGTGGTTGCTATCACTATTGCGGTCAGTATGGACGTCCAAGTTTTCATTTCTGGTCTTCGTCCCAGGCTCACGGTTGTGCTCGCGGCGCACCTAAATAATACTGCTGTCCACTTTATTTGTCAACTGGCACGCCATATACTACTGTTTAGGGGGCTGATGGGGCTTAAAGAGCGCTTAAATACTGACTGCTGGCATATATAGGGTATACGGGGGGAAAGTGGTGAATATGGCGCAAATAGGCGGTTTTGGGGGTTGACAGGGGATAATCAGCCGTGATTTCATTAGGAAAACAGTTTCCTACTGCCTAATGATATAAGGACGATAATCAATGGGTTTTGAGACGCAAGATGTAGAGAGAAAGGGGCTTTCCATCCTCAAGGTGCTGCGGGACTCCTCGGAGGCGCTGGGGGCGAGGGTAGTCGCTCGCAGGCTTAAGGATTTCGGCATCGAACTGGGGGAAAGGGCGGTGAGATATCACCTGAAGCTGATGGACGAGCGCGGGCTGACCGAGCTGGTGGGCCGGGACGGCAGGCTGCTTACGAAGCTGGGGGTGGAGGAGTTGGAGAGCGCCATGGTCCGGGACAAGGTGGGCTTCGCCCATTCCAGGATAGAGCTGCTTTCGTTCCGCACCGCCTTTGACTGGCATGAGCACGCCGGCCTGGTGCCGGTTAATATATCCTTATTCCATAAGAAGGACTTCGCCAAGGCGGTTAAGGAGATGAAACCGGTCTTCTCCGCCGGGTTCTGCGTCAGCCATCTGGTGGCGGTTGCCCAAGAGGGTGAAACCATCGGCGAGCTCGCCGTGCCGGAGGGCAAGACGGCGCTGGCAACGGTTTGCGGCATCGTCATTAACGGCAGCCTGCTCAAGGCCGGCGTTCCCATCGATTCCCGGTTCGGCGGCATTCTGCAGATCCGGGGGCATAGCCCCCGCCGCTTTGTGGAGCTCATCGACTATTCCGGCTCCTCTCTGGACCCCTCCGAGGTGTTCATCGGGGCCAAGATGACCTCGGTGATGGAGGCGGCTGGCGACGAAGGCGGGAAGATACTGGCCGGCTTCCGGGAGCTGCCGGCTGCCTGCCGGCCGATGGTGGAGGAGGTGCTCGGTCATCTCAAGGATGCCGGGCTGGGGGGCGTGGTGGTGATGGGCGGCGCCAGCGAGACGGTATGTGAGATACCGGTGGAGCTCAACCGCATCGGCATGGTAGTCCTCGGTGGCTTGAACCCCGTAGCCGCCGCTGTAGAGGCCGGCTGTGAAGTGGAGAACCATGCCATGAGCACGGTAATAGAATATCAACAGTTAAATAATATAGAGGAGTTGTGAGATGAATGAGATCAAAGTAATTCCGTGTCTGGATATCAGAGAGGGCAGGGTGGTGAAAGGGGTGAAGTTCGTCGACCTTGTTGATGCCCGCGACCCCGTGGAAGCCGCCACCGCCTACTGCCAGGAGGGCGCCGACGAGCTCGCCTTTTTGGACATCTTCGCCACCGTGGAGAGCCGTCAGACGAGGCGTGACTGGGTGAAGCGGGTCGCCGATGTGGCCACCGTTCCCTTCGTCGTCGGCGGCGGCATCGCCAGCATCGAGGATATGAAAGAGCTGATGGACCTCGGCGTGAACAAGGTCTCCATCAACACCGCCGCGGTGAAAAACCCAGAGCTGATAAAGCAAGCTTCCGCGGAGTTCGGCAGCGATAAACTGGTGGTTGCCATCGACGGCATCAAGAACCCGGAGGGCAGCTCCCGACCCCGCCTGGAGGTGGTGGTCAAGAGCGGCGATGAGCCCGCTGGCATAGAGATAGTGGCATGGGCGAAGAAGGTGGAGGCGCTGGGGGCGGGGGAGATACTGCTCACCAGCAAGGATGCCGACGGCACCAAGCAGGGCTACGACCTGGAGATGACCAGGGCGGTGGCTGAGGCGGTCAGCATCCCGGTTACGGCGTCCGGGGGCGCCGGCACCCTGGAACACCTCTATCAGGGGGTGGTGGAAGGCAAGGCGTCGGCGGTGCTGGCGGCTTCCATCTTCCACTTCGGAGAGATTTCCATCCCGGAGGTGAAACGGTACCTGAAAGAGAAAGGGATTCCGGTAAGGATATAAAATATACCGAATAAAGTGCCAGGAGAGGTCAAATGAATTTACAACGTCCGAATGCAAACGAAGCAACCAAGACAGCCAACCGTTCCCGGAACGTATCGCCCATGAGCGGGATATGCACCCGCTGCCTTGACGGCTGTACCGGGAACTGCGAGGTATTTAAGGCAACCTTCCGCGGCCGGGAGCTGATCTATCCTGGCCCCTTCGGTGAGGTTACCGCCGGCGGAGACAAGGACTACCCCGTCGATTACTCACACCTCAACATCCAGGGCTATGCCCTCGGTGCGGAGGGCCTGCCGGAGGGGGTGGAGGGAGGCCCGGACACGGCTACCTTCCCGGCGGTGGACACCGAGACCGATTACGGCTGGGACAAAAAGGTCGACATGAAGGTGCCCATCTTCACCGGAGCCCTGGGCTCCACGGAGATAGCTCGCAAGAACTGGGAGCACTTCGCGGTGGGCGCCGCCCTGAGCGGGGTGACCCTGGTCTGCGGCGAGAATGTCTGCGGCATAGACCCCCGTCTTGAGTTCGGTGCCGACGGCAAGGTGGCTCTGGCGCCGGACATGGATCGCCGCATAGAGATTTACAAGCGCTATCATCAGGGCTACGGCGAGATACTGGTCCAGATGAATGTGGAGGACACCAGGCTCGGTGTCGCCGAGTATATGCGCCAGAAGCACGGGCTGGAGACCATCGAGCTGAAGTGGGGGCAGGGGGCGAAGTGCATCGGTGGTGAGATTAAGGTCGACACCCTGGAGCGGGCATTGGAGCTCCAGAAGCGCGGCTATATCGTCACCCCGGACCCCTCCGATCCCATCGCTCAGGCGGCGTTTAGGGACGGCTCCGTCAAGGAGTTCGAGCGTCATAGCCGCCTCGGCTTCATCGACGAGGAGGGCTTCTATGCCGAGGTCAAGCGGCTGCGGGACCTGGGCTACAAGCGCATCACCCTGAAGACCGGCGCCTACGGCCTGCGCGAGCTGGCTATGGCTATCAAGTGGGGCTCCAAGGCGAAGATAGACCTGCTCACCATAGACGGCGCGCCGGGCGGCACCGGGATGAGCCCCTGGCGGATGATGGAGGAGTGGGGCATGCCCTCTCTCCACCTACACTCGGCGGCATATGAGTTCGCCCGGAAGCTGGCGGACAGGGGCGAGAGACCGCCTGATATGGCCTTCGCCGGCGGCTTCAGCAGCGAGGACGGCGTCTTCAAGGCGCTCGCCCTGGGCGCGCCCTTCACCAAGGCGGTGTGTATGGGTCGGGCGCTGATGATTCCGGGCATGGTGGGCAAGAACATCGCTGGCTGGCTGGGAGACGGCAAGCTGCCCCGGACGGTGGGCCAGTTCGGCTCCACCCCGGAGGAGATATTCGTTAACTACGAGGATGTCAAGGAGCTGGTGGGCGCCGACGAGATGAAGAACATCCCCCTGGGCGCCGTGGGCATCTATAGCTACAGCGAGAAGATAAAGGTCGGCCTGCAGCAGTTGATGGCTGGTGCCAGGTGCTTCAACATCCCGGCCATAACCCGCGACGAGCTGATATCCCTGACCGACGAGTGCGCCGAGGTTACCGGCATACCGTACCTGATGGATGCCGGCCGGCAGGAGGCGATGGATATCCTGGAGGGTTAAATATCGGTTAGACTCTGCCCCCGTGAAAAACGGGGACGGGTTCGACATATTGGGGGCGGTGAGGTCCCGGGTGGTGTGACTTCACTGCCCCTTAATTATTTGACATAAAGCTATCTACCGGCGTGCATCTATATCTATATCCAGCCCGCCTCTTTCAGAGCCTGTCTGGCCACCATGGAGCCGCGGGTATCGCCCCGGCTGATGTTTATGGCCACATCCTCGCCCACGGCATCGGCTATCCTGGCCACCCCCTGGTGGGAGAAAGCGGGGCAGAGGATGATGGACCTGACGCCGTCGTCTTTCGCCAGCCCTCGGCACACCGATGCCGCCTGGTCTATGTCTCCGTGCTTGACCACCACCACGGTGAGCTCGTACATATCCGTCTTGATGAAGGCGCGGTGCTTTTCGGGGTCGGCGTCGGGCGCCGTGACCACTACCGCTGACTTGAAAGCCATATCACATACCTCCTCGTCGCTGGTATCGGGGCTTTAGATGATGCGCCAGTCCTTACAGCCCTGCTTCATGATGGCTATATACCCCGGTGCTGGCGCTGTCTCCTCGGTCTGCTCTGGCTTGATGTAGGTCATCGTCTCTACGGGGTCGCCGTCCTCGGTGAACACGATGACATTCAGCCTGGCGGAGGTGCCGGGACAGCCCTCGTGCTTGTCCAGCCGCCTCATGTCCTTCTCGGTGACCTCGTAGAGGGCTCCGAGCACCTTCTCCCTCTGGAAGACCTTGATGTTGGCCGTGCCGCCGCGCCACTGGCGGGACCAGCCGGTGAACACCAGCTTGTAGTTGGGCAGGGTGGCGATGGTCACCGGCTTGGACTGCGGGCACCGCTCCCGCATCTGCTTGCGGTTCAGGTTAGAGCCGTAGGCGAAGTATTTCATGCTATCAATATGTTATCAGTCCGGCACCGGTGTGGTCAACGAGGCATCGGTGGTGAAGGTCTGCCCGTCCGAGGTGGTGGCGGTGACCACGGCGTTGAATGTCACCCCGCAGCCGACCTGGCGCTCGACCACGTTATGGTAGTCCGTGGTGGCTATAGCGCCGGAATCGGCCCAGGTATCGCCGTTGACCGTTAGTATGACCTGGCTGACGGCGACGTCCGTCTCCGTTGCCAGGGTGGCGCTGTAGGATATGGTCAGGGTGCTGCGGCAGGGCGAAGCAGCCGGCCAGTGAGGTGATCGTCAGTAGCCCGATCAGCAGTGGAGCGAGTGCTTTCCTGTTCATTTCAGCACCTCCATAGCTAAGGTTGCCGAATGATAGCACCCAGGGGCTCAGAAAGCAATGTCGGCTGTTGCGGGATGCTCCCAGGTTGCGGCTCCACTAAAGTAGTCATGGCTTCGTATTTTAAGTCCCTTTGTCTTGACTATTGTTTTTAGTACATTCAGGGCAGTAAGCTATATCCCAACCGTGTTTCTGATGCTCGATGACCCATCCCTTTTCCGTTACCTGCTCTATACTTTTAAAGCCCTTCTTTTTGTGGCAGGTATGACATTCCAGTGTTATTTCCGCCATTAACTCTTCACCTCCCTGTTAAGGTTACCGAAGTGAGGCGTTATTGACTTGTCCCAGTGCTCTTCCTTTTATAGTAGCTCAGCTACTTTTTCTCCTTACAATCAGGACATAGGGCTGTATCCTCACCGTATTTCCCCTCATGGATGACCCAGCCTTTTTTAGCAACCTCCTCCATGTCTTTGAAGCCCCGGACTTTACCACATACTTCACACCTTAGAAATATTTCTGCCATTGCTACACCTCCCTTTAAAGCTACTAGGGCAGGACGCAATTTTGAACTCGGCGTATACTAT
>CAYLMC010000022.1:0-5652 GCA_964384865.1 uncultured Dehalococcoidales bacterium
GAGTCAAGGTAGTCGGGGACACTAAGAAAGTCCTGCGCCTCAGCTTCCGGCGCGTATAGTTCTTATTCCTAATCTTTCGGATATATCTTTCTTCCAGCACCTTTGAAGGATGAAATACTTGGGGCCCTTTTTCTTTGGTTATCTATTATTGGCTTCAGCTTCCTGTAAGTGGCTCGCCAAATCTCACATAATTGGTAGTCATGGTCAAGCAACGCAAGAAGCGCATAGTCAAATTTATGCTCAGAGAAACGGCTTGTCCGGCTTGAACCTCTAGGTAATCCCTCAGACTCACTACGACGAGTCTTAATCTGAACTTTTAAATCTTCCTTATCCAGAGCGTCAAAACCTTCTGAACGAGGATCTAAGACCAACTTAAGTCCAAGTTTTTTACAGACTAGCACTTCTCCAACCTCCCCCGTTATCCCAAGTTTCCTTCTCCCTTTAGTTACCGCCTCGTATGAAAGTGCCGCAGCAATAGCCGATTCAACCTCATTTATTAACCTATTGTTAATTCTAATCGCATTGGGATTTTTCATCGCTATATGGCCTCCTTTAAGAGAGCAAACAATATAAGCGCTTAATCCACTGCTTCTTCGGCTCGGTCAGGCGCCTTCTCGCTCCAGCGCAGCCACATCGCCCAGGCCGTTACCGCCATAGCATACGCCATGACATAGGCCTCCAGCTGAACCACGCCGGTGATGACCCCACCCGCCATGAGAACGGCGCTGTAATTAAGGAAGGCATGCAGGCAGGAGGCGATAAGGTAGAACTGCCAGCCCTTGCCCTTGGCCAGCCCGTAGCCCGCCAGCGCCGAGAAGGCGGTATGGGCGGCGACCACGAACAATCTCTCCCCAAAGCCGACCAGTGATGCCAGTCCACCCATCTCCACCGCCACCCAGCTCCAGCCGGAGGCGAAGATGCTGTTGTGCACCCACTGCGCCTCGAAGACGCCGAAGCTGGCCCCGGCGACCGCCCCCACCATCAGCCCCATCTTGGGGTCCATCTTCTTCCCCTGGCGCCGCCAGTAGAGCACTATGGGCACCATCTTGGCGCCCTCCTGGACCAGCCCGCTGATGAGCACGGTGGGCACCCCCATGAGGAGGATACGCTGCAGGACGACCTGCTGCCCCCAGTAGTCTATCTTAGCCTGCCCGGAGAGGAGCTGAAGGGGAATCTGCATAAAAGAAACAGCCACCAGCGTCAGAAAGGCGCTGATGGCGATGACCACCCACAGCCAGGGGCGACTGCGCAGCGGGGGGCGGTAAGCCGCCAGCCAGATAGCGCCGAAGCCGACGGCTATCCCGATGCCGGCGGCGGAGGGTTCGGCGAAGAAAGAGCAGAAGAAATCGACGCTATACATCATATACTCCATTATAAAGCTCCCTTCATCTCCTGGCGGTTGCCACCAGTGCCACGCCTATTATCATAAGTGTAATCGCCGGAGGAACGCTGGCGCTGGTATCGCTGACTATAAAAATAGCGGCCGCCGCCGCCGAACAGACGATTCCCCCGATGAACCTGGCCCTTTTCAATATATTCTTTCACCGGGCTTAATCCGGCTTTATCCCCTGCACCTTGACGCTCAACACCGAGCTGGCGATATCGTCCATCTCCCCTGAGGAGAGCTTCAGCTTGTCTATGGACGCCTTCGCCTCGGGGTCGTCGGCGACGCAGTCGATGGGGAAGACCGTCTCGTCCATCACCGTCACCTGGCCGAAGCCGGCCTTCTTTATCATCCCCAGGTATTCATCCTTGAGCAGGGCGCCGGAGATGCAGCCCACATAGGCGGCGGCGGACTTGCGGATAAAGTCGGGCAGCTCCCGGAGGATGACGATGTCCGACACCATCAGCCTGCCGCCGGGCTTGAGCACCCGGAACGCCTCGGCGAACACCCGGCCCTTGTCCGGGGACAGATTGATGACACAGTTGGAGATGACCGCATCCACGGAGCTATCGGCGACGGGGAGGTTCTCTATCTCCCCCAGCCGAAACTCGACATTATCATAGCCGCCCTTGGCGGCGTTCTCCCTGGCTTTCTCCACCATCTCCGGGGTCATGTCCACCCCGATAACCCGGCCCTTCTTGCCGACACGGTTCGCCGCCAGGAAGCAGTCGAAGCCGGCGCCGGAGCCGAGGTCCATAACCATCTCCCCCTCGGACAGAGACGCCAGGGCGACCGGGTTGCCGCAGCCCAGCCCCAGGTTAGCGCCGTCGGGGACGGCGGCCATTTCCTCATCGCTGTAGCCCATGTTCTTGCTGACGGCCTGCGCCATGTCGGCGTTTCCGCAGCATGAGCTGGTCGGGGCGCAGCAGGAGCGCCCCGTTTTGGCTATCTGGGCATAGCCCTCCCGCACCGTCTTTCTTATCTGTTCGTCTTTCATATCTATATACCCTAACCCTATTATAACCTAAATCACCCTCTTCAGCCTGGGGCTGGCGGTGATGCCTGGCGTCCGGCCCCTTTTGGCTACGGGTTTGCCGTCCACCTCATGCAGGTCGGCGGTGAAATCTACGGGCGCGGCGGCGGTGATATAGCTGCCCACCCCGAACCCGTCCACCGGGGCGCCGCTCTCCAGGAAGCCGGCTATGCGCCGCGGGGTGATGCCGCCGCTGACGAATATCTTCACCCTGTCGAAGCCGGCCGAGTCCAGGGTATCCCTGACCCTCCCCACCAGCGCCGGGGTGACCCCACCCAACTCCCCGGGGGTATCCAGCCGCACGCTGTCCAGCCTCTTCCCCAGCGCCTGCGCCACCCGCAGGCTCTCCTCCGCCTCGTCGCGGAAGGTATCCACCAGAGAAACGCGGGGCACCCCCGCCGGCATGTGCTTGTCGAACGCCAGTGTCGCCGCCACGGTGTCCCCCATGACGATAATCAGGGCGTGGGGCATGGTCCCGGAGGGCTCCACGCCGGCAAGTCTGGCACCGGCGATGCTGGAGCAGTCCTGGCAGCCGCCGACCACGGCAGCGTAGTCCATCACCCCAGCGATGGCGGGGTGGACATGGCGGGCGCCGAAGCTGACCACGGGCAGCCCCCCGGCAGCATCCACGCACTCCCTGGCCGCCGTCGCCCAGCCGGTGCCCTGCCCCAGGATGCCGTCTATGGCGGTCTCGTAGAGCCCGTAGCTCTGGTAGGGGGCGGTTATACGCAGCGCCACCTCTTTCTTGGCGACGGGGCCACCCTCGTCCAGCGCCCACACCTCGCTGTCATCCAGGGGGAGGACGCGGCGCAGCAGCGCCTTGGCCTCCTCCATACCGCAGAGGACGCCGTCCCGGCTGGCGAACACCTCCATGGTCGCCGTCGGGTTCAGCCCCTCACGCTGTAAAATATCGATGGTGCGGGCGAAGTAGACATCCGCCGTGTCCCCGCAGAGCACCTCAGGGGAGGGTGGGAACTGACATGGCTCGGCCTCACCAGGGCTGACGGCGGTCAGCTCCGCACCGAGCACCTTCTCCATATGCTCCAGGGCGAAGCAGTGCCCGGCCTCGCTTATGGAGGCGACACAGTCCACGGGCACCTCCACCGGATAGCCGCGGTTCCTGGCGTCGGCAACGGTGTGGAGGACGCAGATATCGGTGCACACCCCGCACACTATCAGCTTGTCCGGCTTGATATCGGCCAGCCTTTCGTCCAGAGTGGTGCCATAGAAGGCGCTGAAATGCCTCTTGGGTATCACCTCGCCCTGGTATCCGGCCAGCTCCGGGATCAGCTCCGCCTGCGGGGTGCCCTCAACGCAGTGGGCGGGGAACATGGCGAACTCCGGGTCGTCGGGGGCATGGCGGTCGCAGAGGAAGAGCGCCCGGGCGCCCTGCTCCAATTCTTTGTCCAGCAGTGTCTGTATGTTGGGGATGATGCGGCGGGCGCGGGCGCCGCAGTAGAGGGGGTTTCCCTCCTCCAGGAAACCCCGCACCATGTCTACCACTAGAACCGCGTCAGCCAAATTCGCTCTCCGGGCCCGGCGGTCAGTGCCGGAAGTGCCTCACCCCGGTAAACACCATGGCGATATCGTGCTTGTCGGCCTCTTTGATGGAGTCCTTGTCCTTCAACGAGCCGCCGGGCTGGACGATGGCGGTTACACCGCAGGCGGCCGCCGCCTCCACCACATCGGGGAAGGGGAACATGGCGTCCGAAGCCAGCACGCTGCCCTCGGCCTTGTCGCCGGCCTTCTCCCTGGCGACCTGGGCGCTGATTATGCGACTGGGCTGTCCGGCGCCCATCCCAGTTATCATCTTATCCTTGACCAGGATAATGGCGTTGGACTTGACATGCTTCACGGCGCGCCAGGCGAACAGCAGGTCGGAGACCTCCTCCTCGGTGGGCTCCCGCTTGGTCATCGTCTTGAACTCGACATCCTTTTCGGGCAGGGAGTCCGATGCCTGAGCCAGCAACCCTCCCTTCACCCGACGCAGGTCCAGGTAGCCACCGCCGTCCTTGCCGTATCCGGGGGGCAGCTCGGCGCGCAGGATGCGCAGGTCTTTCTTCTTCTTTAATATCTCCAGCGCCTTGCCCTCGTATTCGGGCGCGATCACTATCTCGTAGAACACCGCCTTCATCTCCTCCGCCATGGCGGCGGTTACCGGACGGTTGCAGGCGACGATGCCGCCGAAGGCGGCTACCGGGTCTCCGGAGAGTGCCCGCTTGTATGCCTCCACGATGTCCTCATGGCTAGCCAGCCCGCAGGGGTTGGTATGCTTGATAACGGCCACCGTCGGGGCGGCGAAGTCGGTGGCAGCGCCCCAGGCGGCATCACCGTCCAGGATGTTGTTGAAGGAGAGCGCCTTGCCCCCCAGCTGCTCCGCCCAGGTGATGCCCGTCTCCTGCTTGGATCCCACCATCTGCTCGGCGTAGAAGGCAGCCTCCTGGTGAGGGTTCTCCCCGTAGCGCAGCCCGTAGCGCTTGCACAGGGCGACGGTCATGTCCTGGGGGAAGTCCTCGACGCCCTGCCTCAGGTACTGGGAGATGGCGGTATCGTAGAGGGCGACATGCTGGAAGGCTTTCTGGGCCAGCCGCTTGCGCTCCGCCGCGTCCAGACCGCCACCCTTCAGCTTCTTCAGTATCATCTCGTAGTCCGCCGGGTCGACCACCACGATAACGCTGGGGAAGTTCTTGGCCGCCGCCCGTATCATGGTCGGCCCGCCGATGTCTATGTTCTCCAGGGCGGCTTCGATGGTGGCGCCCTCGTCGGCGACGGTCTGCACGAAGGGATACAGGTTGACCGCCACCAGGTCTATGGGCTCGATGTTATTCTGGGAAAGCTCGTCCATATGGTTGGGCAGGTCGCGCCTGGCCAGCAGGCCTCCGTAAACCATGGGATGCAGGGTCTTCACCCTGCCGCCCAGTATCTCCGGGAAGCCAGTGATATCGGATACCCCCTTCACCGGCACGCCGGCCGCCGCTAGCACCTTCTTGGTGCCGCCGGTGCTGAACACTTCGTAGCCCAGCTTGCTCAGCCCCTGGGCGAATTCGGTCGCCCCGGCCTTGTCGGATACACTTACTATAGCTCGCATACATTCCTCCTCTAGCTATATTCGCTGTTTAATCTATGGCTACCCTGGCTCCGCCCGACCCCTCCACCACCTCGCCGACCATCTTGGCTTCGGGGAGTGCCCGGGTGAATCGCTCGGTATCTCCGGGTGAGCAGACGACGGCCATGC
>CAYLMC010000022.1:5752-10714 GCA_964384865.1 uncultured Dehalococcoidales bacterium
GGGAGTGCCCGGGTGAATCGCTCGGTATCTCCGGGTGAGCAGACGACGGCCATGCCGATGCCCATATTAAATACCCGGTACATCTCGTCCCTGTCCACACCGCCACGCTCCTGGATGAGACGGAAGATGGGCGGAACCGCCCATGACCGGCTGTGGAAGTGCGCCATTAACCCTTTGGGCAGCACCCGGGGGACATTGTCCACCAGCCCGCCGCCGGTTATATGCGCCATCCCCTTGATATGGGGCAGCATCGGCTTTAGCTGGTTGTAGTAGCAGCGGTGGGGCTCTAAAAGCTCCTCCCCCAACGTCCGCCCCAGCTCCGGATATCTGGCTCCCAGCGCCTTTTTCGTCTCGCCGAATATCTTCCTGACCAGGGAGTAGCCGTTGGTGTGCAGCCCGCTGGAGGACAGCCCGATGATGGCATCCCCGGCAGTGATTTTATCTCCAGTGATTATATTGTCTTTCTCCACCACCCCGATGACGAAGCCGGCCAGGTCGTAGTCACCCTTGCCGTAGAGACCGGGCATCTCCGCCGTCTCCCCGCCGATGAGAGCGCAGCCGACATCGCGGCAGGCGGCGGCCAGTCCCCGCGCCACCGCCTCCACCTGCCCCACCGACAGCTTACCCACGGCGATATAGTCCAGAAAGAACAGCGGCTCGGCGCCGCCGGTGAATATGTCATTGACGCAGTGGTTGACGATGTCCATCCCCACGGTATCGTGCTTGTTCAAAGCCGCAGCCAGCTTCAGCTTGGTGCCCACGCCGTCCACGCTGGACACCAGCACCGGCCGCTGGTAGCCCTTCAGCTCGAATAGCCCGCCGAAGAAGCCGATATCGCTGATGACCTCCGGGCGGAGGGTGGTGCGGGCGTGCTTGCCGATGAGCTTGGTGGCTTCGGCGGCGGCGTCTATATCGACGCCGGCATCGGAATAGGTCTCGCTAATTGGCTCTACCTCCAAAGAGTAATTGTATACGGATGGGGGAAAATCAGCAACTTGACGATGAGGTTTCCAGCGCCAGCTTGTCCATTTCCAGCTGCACCGGTATGGGGTAATCACCGGTAAAACAGGCCAGGCAGAATGTCTCTTTGGGCAGCCCCACCGCCTTTATCAGCCCCTCGACGCTGAGGTAGCCCAAGGAATCAGCCCCGATGTACTTCCGTATCTCCTCGACACTCTTGTGGGAGGCGATAAGCTCCTGGCGGGTGGCCATATCCACCCCGAAGAAGCAGGGGTAGCACAGGGGGGGAGCACAGATGCGCATGTGCACCTCTTTAGCCCCCGCCTTGCGCAGCATCTTTATCACCTGAGGGGTGGTGGTGCCCCTGACGATGCTGTCGTCGATGACCACCAGGCGCTTGCCGTCCAGCAGCTGGGGTAGGGGGTTGAACTTCAGCTTGACCCCCAGGTCACGGATGCGCTGGTGCGGCTCGATGAAGGTGCGCCCCACATAGCGGTTCTTAATCAGCCCCTCTCCCAGGGGTATCCCTGACTTGAGGGCATAGCCCACGCTGGCGGCGGTAGCCGAATCGGGGACGCCCATCACCATATCGGCATCCACCGGGTGCTCCTCCGCCAGTCCGGCGCCCATAGCCTGCCGAACGGGGTAGAGAAGGCGGCGGTTAATGACGCTGTCCGGTCGGGCGAAGTAGATATATTCGAATATACACAGCGCCTTGCGGTCGCTCTCCCCGGTATGGCTCTCCAGGCCGTTCTTGCTGATGGCGACTATCTCGCCGGGCTGTATCTCCTTGATGAACCTGGCGCCGATGTGGTCTAGGGCGCAGCTCTCCGAAGCCACCACCCAGCCGCCGTCGAGGCTGCCCAGGCACAAGGGCCGGACTCCGAGGGGATCACGGAAGGCGAACAGCTTATCATTGGTCAGCACCACCACGGAATAAGCTCCCCGCAGGCGGTGCATGGCGTATCTTATCCTGTCCACCCATTCCTTATCCGGGGACGACAGGATGAGATCGGCGATGACCTCGGTATCAGTAGATGTGCGGAAGGTGTAGCCCTGCTCGCGCAGGTCGGCATGAAGGTGCTCGGCGTTAATCAGGTTGCCGTTGTGGGCGATCGCCATGGTATCGGCGCCCTTGCCCAGTATGATGGGCTGGGCGTTCTTGGCTTTGCTGGAGCCGCGGGTGGAATAACGGCTGTGCCCGATGGCGATGTTGCCGGTGAGCTGGCTCAGGGAGTCCTCGCTGAATACCTGAGACACCAGCCCCATATCGCTGTAGACCTGGAGCTTCTTGCCGTCCGTGGTGGCGATGCCGGCGCTCTCCTGCCCGCGGTGCTGTAGGGCGAACAAAGCGTAAAAGGCGATACGAGCTACATCATCATCGGGGGCATAAACGCCACAAACGCCGCAAGCTTCGTGCAACTTTACCTGCCTCTCAACACACCCTTCTACTTAAATTATAAAGCATTCGCCCGCCTCAGGTCAATTTAGCGCAGCCGGGATTTCAGCCAGTCCAGGGCGATAGCCATCGCCCTGTCTGACTGCTTGAGGCGATGCCCGGCGCCGTCTATCACCACCATCTCCTTGGGCTCTCCGGCGCGGTCATAGAGCCGGTAAACATGGCTCACCGGCACCACATCGTCCTCGCTGCCGTGAAGGAGCAGCAGCGCCCGCGGCGAGATGCCGGCGACGCTGTCCACCGGGCTGAACGACCGGAAGTCTTGATACCATGACTTCACATCAGGGGGGAAGCCCTTGTCCCGGATGGCGCCGATATCCCGCAGGCGCTTGATTATGTCCTCAGGCTTCTCATCTGCGACCAGGGAGGCGAACTCCGCCGGGGAGGCGCAGGCCGCCACCGCCGCTATCCGCTCATCCCCCGCCGCCACATATATGGACACCGCCGCCCCGCCACTGAAGCCGAGCAGCCCCAGCCGGGAGCTATCCACCTCCGGCTGAGCCGCCAGGAAATCGATGGACGCCGCCAGGTCCCTGGTCCAGCCGGGCAGGTCTATATCGCCCTCGCTGGTGCCGGCCCCGCGGAATTTGACCGTCAGCGCCACTATCCCCTGGCTACAGACCCTCTCCGCCAGCTGGGGGTAGCTGTCGCTGGCCGGGTCGTAGGTCTCCGCGGGGATGCCGTGGCAGATGCAGACGGCGGGACAGGGGGCGCAGTCGGGCTCTCCGGGCAGGTAGAGCCTGCCGTCCAGCCTCAGCCCGTCAACCCCCAGGGTTACCTCTCTGTTCATAGCTTTATGTCAACCTCATCGGGCATAGATATGCCCCGTTATTTTACACCGACCGCCTTGAAGAAGGTGTAGCAGAAGGTGCCGTCCTCCTGGGCGGTGCGGTTCAGGTCGGCTATCCCCTGCCGCCATGCCGCGGCGTCTATCAAGCCCTGGGCTATCGCCTGCTCTTCCATCCCGGCTACCATGGCGATGAAGGTCTTCCTGGTGAAGCCGTCCACCATCCCGGGGCGGCTGGCGTCGGCATAGACGAAGCGCGGGGAGACCCGGCACTGCCGGAAGCCGCCGGAGACCAGCAGGGGGTACAGCTCCCTGCCGATGAGGGCATTTCCCCCCAGCGACGCCTGGACATCTATCAGGCACTGTATGTTAGCCTGGGCGGCCGTGCTGCGGGGGTGGTAATACGCCGAGCCGTGGTCGCCCTCGATGACGGTTATCGCCCCTCCCTTTTTGAGCAGTCCCTTCATTATGCGAAGGGCTTCATCGGGCCGGGCCAGGTGCTCCAGGAGGAAGCAGACGAAGACATGGTCGAAGGACTCCTCCTCAAAGGGAAGGTCGAATATATCGACGACCCGGAACTCCACGTTGCTGATGTCGGCTTCGCTCATCCGCTTCCGGGCGGCAGCAACGGACTGCTGGGAGATATCTATGGAGACGAAGCGGCATTCCGGGTTGATGGCGGCTAGTGTCCTGGTCTGGGCACCGGTGCCGCAGCCCACCTCCAGCACCCGGCTCTTCGGCGGGAAGATGGAATCGTGATGCAACAGCTCGCTGAGGGTATCCGCCTGGTCGCCGAGACGGCAGGCTTCAGCCTCGGAGTAGCCGTGAACATAGCAGTCCCTGCTCATATCTCTTTCCGCACACATTATCTACGGGGGAAACCGCCAGTATTATAGCATACCGATGGCCGGGGGGATAAACCGAAAAGCCCCCCGTAACGGAGGACTTCTCTTCACCCAATACTCCCATCCTCTGTTGCTCCCCTGACGCTGCCGAATACGCCAGGGGAGCAATCTATATTGAAACGGCTAGTCTGCCATCACTATCGCAATCACCATTTCTCCTGGGCCAGTCTGGCGTTGAGCCAGGCTCTAAGCGGCTCGTCCAGAACACCCAGCTTGGATTCTATCCACTTGATATCCCCGCTAATCAGGGCTGCCTTCGCCTCGGAGGTCAGCTCATAATCTTTAAGCGCCTGGGCGGGATTTTCCGCCAGCAGGGTGAGGAACTTCTGGTCGTCTCTGGCTTTAGCCAGCACATCAAGCAGGGCTTTGCCGCCGTTATCCAGGGTATGCGGCTCCTCCAGCTTGGTGCGGATAAGCTCCTCCAGCTGGGCTTGAACCACCTCCGTCAGCGATTCTTTCTCCTCTTTTTTAGCGCCGCGCAGGCCGGGGATTGCTCCCAGCCAGGGTTTGGCGGCCACCATCTCCTGTGTCCGCTGCTTGCGCAGGTAGGACAGCCAGTAGACGCCGCCCACCAGGGCGCCGCCGCCGATGATGTTGCCGATGGTTACCGGCACCAGGTTGCCCACGAAGCCGGCCCAGTTCAGATTGGCTACTCCGGCCGCGCTCAGTCCGGCCGCCTCCAGGACGGCGGGCTGCTTCGCCATCATTATCCCCATGGGAATGAAGTACATGTTGGCGATGCTGTGCTCGAAACCGGCAGCCACGAAGGCGGTGATGGGGAATATAATCGCCATTATCTTGCCGGTGATGGTGCGGGCGCCTATCGCCATCCACACCGCCAGGCAGACCAG
>CAYLMC010000022.1:10814-13864 GCA_964384865.1 uncultured Dehalococcoidales bacterium
AACAGCTCGGCTCCGGCTATCACCACCAGGATGAGGCCGAGACAGAAGACCAGCCCTCCCAGCAGCTTGGTCAGCCCGAAGCCGATATTGATATCGGTGATGACCAGGGTGAATAACATCGCCCCCAGCCCGATGAACACCCCGGCCAGGCCGCCCAGCAACACCGTGCTCAGGGTATTCAGCTTGGATTTGTTGACCCCCGCCGTCTCCACCTTCTCCGCTATCTTCGCCGGCGGATGGGCGTCAACGGTGACCCCCTTGCCGACCCTATCCACCGCCGCCGCCATCCGCGCCACCAGCCCGGCGTTCTCCGGGACATCGGTCAGCTCCAGGGGGGTCACCATTTTGGTCTCTTTCTCATCGTGTCTCATAGCACTCCTCCTTTCACCACTTCTCCTGGGCCAGTCGGCACCACAGCCAGGTGGCATGCCGCTGGTCCAGCTTGCCCAGCCAGCCCTCTATCTGCTTGATATCGCCGCTGGCTAGCGCCGCCACCTCTTCCATGGTCAGGGTGTAGTACTCGCCGAGAGCCTCGCCGGGATTCTGAGCGAGCCGGGCCAAGAACTCAGTATCGTCGGCAGCCCTGGCTAGCACCGCCAGTATCCGCTCCTTCCGCTCCTGGTTCTTTTCCTCGATGGCAGTTGTCTGTTTCTCCGTTACTATCTGTGTCATTTTCCTGCCTCCTTTCTCTTCTCTCTAATTCTAGAATACATCTGATCGGTCAAGGGCACACCGACCTTAAAGCCTATTTCCCCCTGTCCCATAGTTCATATCTTCTGCCCTAAAGTCCTATATCCCTGGGGCAATGCCAATGTTGTGATTGGGCGTCAAATACATTAGAATTACCCTATTGCGGCGGCCGGCAGCTGCGAAGGGCATATCACCATGAAGGTTAAGATTCTTATCGCCGATGACCACGCCGTCCTCAGGGAGGGGATGCGGAACCTGCTGGAGGAGGAGGCGGACTTCGAGGTGGTCGGCGAGGCCAGCGACGGCGAGGAGGCGGCCAAGCTCGCCGCCGAGCTCAAGCCGGATGTGGTGGTGATGGACATCGTCATGCCCAAGCTCAATGGCATCGAAGCCACCAAGCTCATCAAGAAAAACACCCCCTCGGCGGCGGTGCTGATACTGACCGCCTACAGCGATATCCGCTACATCCTGGGGCTCCTGGAGGCCGGCGCCGCCGGCTACCTGCTCAAGAGCGCCCGCGGCAGCGAGATAGCCGAAGCCATCCGCGCCGTGCGCTCCGGCGAGTCCGTCCTGGACCCGGTGGTGACCCACAAACTCCTTCAGCGCGTGGTCGGCTCCGCCAAGGACGAAGGCGAGGGGGAGGGCAGGGGAAAGCTCACCCCCAGGGAGAACGAGGTTCTGAAACTGGCCGCCAGGGGGATGGGCAACAAGGACATCGCCGGGGAGATGTTCCTCAGCCTGCGCACGGTCAAGGCGCACCTGAGCAACATCTTCAACAAGATGGGGGTCGGCTCCCGCACCGAGGCCATAGTCAAGGGCTTGAAAGAGGGCTATATCAGCCTGGATGACGCCCCCCTGAGGGGAGAGGGCGGATGACCTCGGCCAAGTCCAACGCCTCCGAGCGAGACAGGGCGGAGGGCATGCTGGCCGAGATTATCGACGGCTCCCCGATACCGATGTTCGTCATCGATAAACAGCACCGGGTAACTCACTGGAACAAAGCCCTGGAATCCCTATCCGGGATGAAAAAGAGCCAGGTGATTGGAACAGACCGGCAGTGGGTGGCGTTCTACACCGAGAAGCGGCCGGTGATGGCGGACCTAATCGTCGATGGAGCCGGCGACGAGGAGATAGAGGCGTTTTACGGGGGCGGGGGGGGCAAGTCCGCCCTGATTGACGATGCCTACGAGGGCGAAGGGCTCTTCCCCGACCTGGGAAACGGGGGCAGGTGGCTCCACTTCACCGCCAGCCCCATCAAAGACGAGAAGGGAAACATAGCGGGCTCCATAGAGACCCTGCAGGACATCACCGCCGGGAAGAAGGCGGAGCACGCCCTCAACGAGCGCGTCAAAGAGCTGCGCTGCCTGTATGACATCGGCGTTACCGCCCAAAAACCGGGCATAACCCTGGAGCAGCTGTACCAGGAGGTGGCGAACCTGCTGCCGAACGCCTGGCAGTACCCCGATATCACCTGCGCCAGGATAGTCGTCGACGGCAGCGAGTACCGCACGGAAAACTACCGGACAAGCCAGTGGCGGCAGTCCTCGGACATAGAGGTGCACGGGGAAAAGGTAGGCACGGTGGCGGTCGGCTACCTGGAGGAGAAACCGAGCGCAGACGAGGGGCCGTTCACTACGGAGGAGCGCCTGCTGATAGATGCCGTCGCCAGGCGGTTGGCCAGGATCACTGACCAGAGGAGACTGGAGGAGAACTGCCGCTTCTACGCCCAGCAGGTTACCAGGGCGCAGGAGGAAGAGCGAAAGCGCATCGCCCGGGAGCTGCACGACGAGCTGGCGCAGACCCTGCTGCTGCTGATGCAGGGGCTGGACTACCTCACCTCCACCAAGCGCAAGCGGCTGTCCAACCCGGAGCTGGTGAAGAGCCTGAACAAGCTGCGCAACCAGGCGATAGACACCCTGGACGGCCTGCGGCGCACCGCCCAGGACCTGAGACCGCCCATACTGGACCACCTCGGCCTGCTGGCGGCGCTGGAGTGGCTGGCGGACGAGATGAAGAAACAGGGCATAGATACCCGTTTCCAGGTGATAGGCGAAGAGCGCAGCCTGCCCGCCGAGGCAGAGCTGCTGCTGTTCCGCATCGCCCAGGAGGCGACGGCGAACACCCGCAAGCACGCCCAGGCTTCCCAGGCATGGATAACCATAGAGTTCGGCGACGGCAAGACGGGGCTCACCGTGGGCGATAACGGCAAGGGCTTCGAGCTTCCCCAGCGGCTGGGGGACTTCGCCGGCACCGGCAAGCTGGGCCTGGCCGGCATGCAGGAGCGCGCCCGCCTCATCGGCGGCGACCTGGAGCTGAAATCAGAGGTCGGCAAGGGCACCACCGTGACCGTAGAAGTGCCC
>CAYLMC010000023.1:0-5223 GCA_964384865.1 uncultured Dehalococcoidales bacterium
ATAGCCTTGATACTGGTGCCCACGCCGACCCTGTCCTACCGGCTGTGGCGGGGGCTGCTGGAGAGATTGAATATGTGGATATACCCTGACGAGACCGCCATCACCAGGGAGGACTTCACCGCGGCTCTGGAGGGTAACGGTCTGGAGATATCGAAAATGAGAAGGTGCCACCTAATCGAGCTTGGCGCCGTGTGCCGGAGGGCAGCACAAAGGGGTTGAATAGATGACAGAGACGCCAGAAGTAACCGAGAACATCATGCCCGGCATAGAGGCTGAGGGCGAGTTAGGGGGCCAAGGTGTCCTCCCCTTAACCGGTGAGGCTCATAAGAAGTTGCACCTGCCCAAGATGGGCAACTACAAGATGACGCGGACTTTCAACTCCGCCCTGTGCGATGTCCTCCTGGAGTACCTGGAGCCCGGCGAGGGGGAGAGGATACTGGATATGGGATGCAGCCGGGGGTTCTATGTCCGCAAGGTGGCGGAGCACACCGATGATGTGATAGGGGTTGACATAAGCGAAAGCGCCCTGCGGGATGCCGTCACCTCCAGGGTGAGATACGGCGATGTCACCAACCTGGACTTCGAGTCGGATAGCTTCGACAAGATATATTCTTTGCATACCATAGAGCACATCCCGGACCTGGACCGGTTCCTCTCCGAGATGGCGCGGGTGCTCAAGCCGGAGGGCAGGGTTGTCCTGGTCTATCCCTGGGAGCCGTTCCGGGGGCTCCAGGCGATGTTAGCCTCCCTGAGACAGTACAAGAACCCCTTCCTGGGGTCCAAGATACACCTCCATCTGCTGAACCCGGACAGGATTCAGCAGATGGTGGCGGACACCCCGCTGCGCCATATAAAGAGCAAGTTCATCTTCGCGCGCGGGGCCCAGTATATAACGGTGCTCAGCAAAGAGAAGTAAGCCGGCGGAAGCCCTTTCGGCTGTTTGCGCCCGCCGCTATTTTTTGCTAAATTATAGTGTCATCATTGGACAGTGGGGCTGTAGCTCAATTGGGAGAGCGTTTGACTGGCAGTCAAAAGGTAGGGGGTTCGAATCCCCCCAGCTCCACCACTCTTGTATCAAGATGTTCACCATAGGGAAGAGCCGACAGTTACATCTTGCGGCGCTTCTGACAAGAACTGCCATGATAGGGCGGGAAAGCCTGCCCGTCTGCTAACTGACTCAATACCCCCATGAACCAGGGCATGCAGTCCGCTGGCCCCTCCTCCAGGATATGATTACCCCGCTAACACTGTTAATAATTGGTCAGGCATGATAAAATAATACTAGCATGCTCCTGTGATAAAGGGGTAAAGGCGATTATCCTCTGACTGAAGAGCGTAACCAGCGGTATGTCTTGGTGAGGGATGATATGGCAGATGTAACCGAAGAGCCAGCTGCTAAAGAATCAGCGACCTTCCAGCGGCTGTGGTTGGGACCTAATTGTTCACAGCTCAAGCGTGCATCCGTGGCGAATGGACACCCTCGTTTAGATTCCAACCTGGAGCAAGTCCTCTCAGATATCATAGATAGCCTTCCCTTCCATGTTTTGTTGCTTGATGCGCAGCGCCGCATTCTGCAGGTAAACCAGGCAGTGCAAATCTACCTGGGACTGGAGCCCCAAGATATTATCGGAAAGCACTGTCCAAAGGTAATGCATGGCGCTGGCGAGCCTTTCTATGCTTGTCCGCTAAAGGAAGCTGTAGAGAAAGATCAACCCGTTGAGATAGAGACACTTGATCGGAAATCCGGGCGCTGGGTCAACGAGGCGATCTACCCAACTCGGGGATTCACCCGGGATTACAGGAGAATATATCTTGGCTTGGTTATCGATATCGATGACCACAAGCAGACCGAGGAGCGATTAATAGCTTCACGCAAACAATTGCGTAGCCTTTTAGCTCATCTAGAGTCGGTGAGGGGGGAAGAAAGAAAGAAGATGGCCCGTGATTTGCATGACAATACGGGTCAGGACCTCGCTAGCCTGGTTACCAATCTCGAAGTGGCGGCAAGCACGTTACCCGCCGGCGCCAACAAGCCCAGGGCTATATTAGACAGAGCACAGGCTCTTTCCATCCACGTTCTTGACGATCTGCATAAGTTGATCTATGAACTTCGCCCCGCATTGCTCGACGATTTGGGGTGTGTGGTGGACCTGGAGCCCCAGGCTGACGGCGGCGTTCGTCCTCTGGCTCATCTACATCGCCTATCTTATAGTCGGCTCCTACACCTCGGATGAGCAGCGGGGCGCCCGGTTCGCCTCAGTGGTGGGCATCGTCGGGTTTGTCGATGTGCCCATTATCATTCTGGCTATTACCTTATGGCGCACACAGCACCCCAGCGCTCTCATCTTCCAGGGAGACCTGTCTCCCGCCATGCTGTGTACGCTGATAGTGTCTATCGCCGCCTTCTCTGTTTTATATTCTCTTCTGCTAACCCAGCGGATGGCGATGAAGAAGGCGGAAGGGGCGATAAAGAGGCTCAGGGATTACAGTAGCTATCGGGCAGAATAAAATTGAGAGGCTTGAAGCGAACTTAACGGGGAAAGGGGGATAGTCCCATGGAGAATGCTAACTATTTTTTCGCCGCCTTCGCCGCAATCTGGGCGGCTGTTTTCGGCTATGTGATTTTCTTGCACAGAAGGCAGAGAAAGCTTGAGCAGGAAGTCGATTTGTTACAGGAGATGGTTGACGAAAAGGACGACCAGCCATAACGAGGCGGGTCTGCGGTCAGCCCGGTTTTCTGCCGCTTCTGCTATCGGCTCATCTATGATGAGACCGCTTTCGCTTTCTCTCGCTTCCTATCCGGAAAGAGGCGCCCACCCCTTCAGCTGTTTCTGAACGGAAAACAGCGAATGTATCCAGATAACCTGTCACAGCGTCGGCTGGTGGTTGAATATATTCTGCCCTATTGCTACAATTGGTGGGGCCAGCGCCATAGGCAAGAGGGCGATTGAGAGGCGGATGGCTCGGCATAGGGAGGGAGAGAAGATTACCGCAGCGATAATCATAGCGTCTATACTGGGCACCCTGGCGGGACTGGCCTTCATCCTCCCCCGCCGCAGGCCCCTGGGGAGGGGGGCGGAGATAGAGCAGATCCTCTCCGACCTGGAATCCCTGGTATCTCACCCCAGCTACCGGGATGCGGTGAAGATGAACATAGAGTTCTTCCGGGCGCTGCGCAGCCCGTTCAGCTATGTTTGGTGGCTGCTGTTCCGCGCCCCCAAGCTGAGGAAGAGCCGCGCCAGGATTATGGAGCTTGCCGACCTGCCCTTTTCCCGCTGGCAGGGCGAGCTATTGGAGACCCTCTCCTGGATTGAGGAGCGGATGCTCAGGATACTGATGCCGATAAGAAGGCAGCTGTTTCGGGAGATAGTCCGGCTGGAGAAGGTCAAGAAAGAGCCCATCGTGGTGGCCAGCCTGGGCTGCGGGGGGATGGAGCTGGAGAAGCAGACCATCTACCATCTCGTCAGGAGGCGGTTTCAATTCCCGCTGATTTTCGTCGGGGCTGACTATTCCCCGTCCGTCCCCGCTGTCCTGGCCAAGAAGTTCGCCAGGCTGGTGGACAAGGGGATTGTGGAGATAAAGACCATCTCTCACCTGGGCCCCAGCGAGCTCGAAAAGCTGAAGGCGGAGGTGGCGCCGGGTCGGATACTGCTGGTGCTGCTGAACACCGACGCCTTCCATATGATGGAGCTTGCCGAGAACTCGTTCGACCTCGTCTATCACACCCGGCTGCGGCACCACCTTACCCTGGAAGAGGGCCGCAAGCTGGACGAGCTTGCCATTCACCTGGCGCCCAAGTTCCTGGAGCTGGACGACCTGTTCAGCATCTCCGGCATCGCCATGATGAGCATCTTCCTGTGGCGGTTTCCCGCCCTGCTCAACGGCGGGCTGCTCAGCTGCCTGCGGGACTTCTCCCGCCAGGAGGTGCTGCGCAAGCGGGAGGAAGGCTGGAAGGTGAGCATCTATGGCAGACACCTGTGGTTCTATCTGCGGGTCTATGATAAGGCGGCCGCCACATAATATCGGGAGCGAAGAATGACGAAGCCTGACCCCAAAGAATCATTTTACAGCCTGAGCCGGGACCTGGTGGACAAAGCCCGCCACAACACCGTCTGGCGGCAGCAAAACGCCATCAACCTGATTCCCTCTGAGCAGACCGCATCCCCATTGGTGAAGCTGCTCAGCATAGCCGACCCGTCGGGGAGATACGCCGAGCACAGAAAGTTCGAGGGGCTGGGGGATAGAGAGGTCTATTACTACCAGGGGACGGGGTTCATCTGCGAGGTGGAGCAGGCGGTGGCGGAGAAGATGCGCCAGTTCCTGGGCTGCTCCGAGGTGGAGGTAAGGCCCATCAGCGGGCAGATGGCAAACGCCATCGTGTTCAGCGGGCTGATGGACTTCCTCAACCGGGTGGACAGGAAGGTGGAGCCGAAGCGGCTCAAAAGCGTGATGAACCACCATGTCGGCCGGGGCGGGCACTTGAGCGCCCAGCCGATGGGATCGCTGCGGGACTGCGTCTCCGTCAGCCCCCAGACCGAGCACTGGGCGGTGGTTAACTTCCCCCTGCGGGCGGATAACCCCTACCGGATAGATATCCCCCGGACGGCGGAGCTCATCGCCGAGCACCATCCCCAGCTCATCATCCTGGGCAAGAGCATGGTGCTGCACCCGGAGCCGGTGCGGGAGATGGCGAAGATAATCGCGAAGATGAGGCCCAGGCCGCTGCTGATGTATGACGCCGCCCATGTCCTCGGTCTGCTGGGGCCCCACTTCCAGGCTCCGCTGGACGAGGGGGCTGACCTGATAACCGCCTCCACCCATAAGACCTTCTTCGGCACCCAGCGCGGGATAATCGCCAGCAACATCACCGAAGGCTCGGACTGCCGCGAGCTGTGGGAGAGCATCCAGAGGCGGACCTTCCCCGGCAGCATGAGCAACCATCATCTGGGCACCCTGCTGGGCTTGCTCCTGGCGACCGGCGAGATGAACGCCTTCCGGGACGAGTACCAGCAGCAGGTGATGGCTAACGCCAAGGCCTTCGCCCTGGCCCTGAAAGACCAGGGGTTGGGGGTGGAGGGCGACCCCGCCGTGGACTATACCGAGACCCACCAGGTAGTCCTGCGGGTGGGCTACGCCAAGGGGATAGAGATGGCTGACAGGATGGAAAAGAACAACATCGTGGTGAACTACCAGGCGCTGCCCGACGACGAAGCCTTCACCGCC
>CAYLMC010000023.1:5323-9377 GCA_964384865.1 uncultured Dehalococcoidales bacterium
GCGGGATTCAAGCCCCTGTAGCTCAGGTGGATAGAGCAACGGTTTCCTAAACCGTGTGTCGCGCGTTCGAGTCGCGCCAGGGGTACCACCGACCCCTATCATCTCACAGACATATCCAGAACCACAGGGCGTACTCCGGGGAGATGATGACGCGCACATCGGAGGGGATGTGGATGTGGCTCCCGGAGAACCCGGAGAACTCCTCCGGGCCGGTCTCATAGACGAAGCCGCAGGTGCCGCGGGCTTCAGCGTCGTTCACCTGCTCCAGCCAGTAGCTCTCCACCGGATCGGCGCTGCCGATGCTCTCATACCAGGTCAGCTTGAGGCGGGAGAGCTCCCCCTGCTCGGCCAGGCTGAGGATTATATCCAGGGCGGTGATGACGCCGGGTTGGAGGACATCGCTGCGGACATCGTGGGCGGTTACCCTGACATCGCTGAACTCCAGCCTCTCCCTGGGCGCCTGGATGGTTACCTTGGGGATGATGACCTCCCCGCCGTTGCCCCACTGGCGCTGGACCTCCTCGCCGAAGGTGCGGCAGACATCTGCCAGGTACTCCTCGCTGCGGTGATAGACGCGGGTCTTGGTGCCGTCCTTATAGGGATACATATCCATGCGGAAGACGTTGCTCTCATACCAGCCGCCGGAATACCTCGCCTGGTACCACCAGTGCGGCTCTCCGTCTATGGCGTCTATGATATGGGTGTCCATGGCGGCGTCGAAGTGGTATTCCAGCTCTATCTTGCCTCGCTCGTCCAGGTGAACCATGATATCGAACAGGGAGAAGAACCCCGGCCGGAATATATCGGGGCGGACGGTGGCCACCTCGCCGGGCTCGAAGGAGAAATTGTCGATGCCCTCTATGTTTAGGCTTCCCGCCTCCGTGGGCGGGTCGGCGGCGTGGCTGCCGGTCGGCGTCCAGTCTCCGTCAGCGGTGGGCAGCTGATACGATACAATCGGCCCCGGCTCCTGCAGCAGCGACAGGTCCGGGGGCGTCGCCTCTCCCGGCTCCAGCCCGATACACCCGGCAACCAGCATAAGCATCGCCAGGGTGGGGATTATCGCCATCGGCCGTCTCGTCCTCATGGCATCATTATCTCCCCATAACATCGCTGTGCCCATTCTCCATCATGGCTCTTTTTTTGTCAATTGTTAAGGCACCGGGGGCCTCGGCGGCGGTTGACAAACGGCTTGTGTGAATGTATACTCTGGCTACCCAGAGATTTACTTTCAGTAAGACCAATGGTTGACCGTACCAGCGGCGTCGGGCGGTTTTTCCGCAGGGATATGATTGACGCCAGCCATCCCGTTCTGGAACTCTGGGGTTCGCATCATTAGTGCCTTGCCTGATAATCTAGTGGAGAAGGGTGATGCTCCCGCAAAGGGTCGCTTATTTAGATTTAGATAGCAACCGGGTGGATATCGAGGATATCCCCGAGGAGATAACCAGAAAGTATCTGGGGGGCCGGGGAATAAACATGCACCTGCTCTACCGCCACGCCGGCCCAGAGACCGTTCCCCTCTCCCCGCAAAACCCTCTCATCATCGGCCCTGGCATGCTCACCGGTCTGAAGGGCATCAGCGCCGCCCGCTGCAATGTTTCCGGCAAGTCCCCGGAGACCGGGCTTTTGGGGGACGCCAACATCGGGGGCTACTTCGGGGCTTTCATGAAGAGGACGGGGACGGACTTCCTGGTGGTCACCGGCGCCGCCAAAGAGCCATCCTATATCTATATGGATGAAAGCGGCATCTCCATAAAGGACGCCGCCGACCTGTGGGGTAAAGACGCCATAGAGTCAAACGAGATACTTCAGGAGCGCCACGGCCCCTCCAGCCAGGCTATGTCCATCGGCACGGCGGGGGAGAACCTGGTGCGCTTCGCCTGCATCATCAACCGCCGTAAGAACGCCGCCGCCCGGACGGGTATGGGCTGCCTGATGGGCTCCAAGAAGATTAAAGCCGTCGTGGTCAGCGGCGGTAAAGCCATAAAGCCGGCGGACAGAGCCGCCTTCACCGCCCTCACTAAAGACCTTCAGGCCAAGCTGAACGAGGAGCCACTGGTGGGGCTGCTGCGGGACTTCGGCTCCATGTTCCTGTTCATTTTAATCAACCGGCGCATCGGCATGGGGCGGGCCTACAACGGGCTGGCCGCCAAGTTCACCGATAACAAAGATGTCTCCCCCCAGGTGGTCAGGGACAAGTACTACCGGGGCAAATCAGGCTGTTTCTCCTGCCCGGTCAACTGCCAGCACGAGTATAAGGTCGGCGACATTATCAACGAGGGGCCGGAGTACACCACCCTGGGCAGCTTCGGGCCGGTGCTGGGGATGGGGGATGTGGAGACGGTACTGCGCATAAACGAGCTGCTCAACCGCCGCGGCATGGACGCCAGCTCCACCGCCAACATCATCGCCTGGGCGATAGAACTATACCAGCAGGGAATTATAGACGAGAACGACACCGGCGGCCTCAAGCTGGACTGGGGGGACGGCGCCGCCGTCACCGAGCTGATAGGCCGCATCGCCGCCAGAGACGGCTTCGGGGCTGTCCTGGCGGACGGAGCCAGAGAGGCGGTCGCTCGCCTGGGGGGGGACACCGGCAGCTGCATGATGTGGGCCAAGTACCTGCCCCAGTCCGACCCCGTCGACCTGAGATACTTCCCCGCCTACGCCCTGGGCAACTCCGTGGCCTCGCGGGGCTCGGACCACCTGCGGGCGCGGCCCACCTGGGAGGCGTACCGCCTCCCCGAGGAGACCATGCGGGACATCTACGGCGGAGATGTCGACCCCGACCCCCACGGCTACCGGGGCAAGGGGAGGGTGATATGGTGGCGGGAGGCCTACCACTCCCTGTTCGATGCCCTGGGGATATGCAAGCAGATAGCCATGCACTGCGGCCCCGGCGTCTATGACTTCGAGCTACTCGCCGAGCTCGTCCGCTGCGCCACCGGGCTGGAGATGACCCCGGAGGAGCTGTTCGCGGTGGGGGAGAGGATAGCCACCCTGGAGAGGATGTTCATCGTCCGGGAGGGGGTGAGTCGCCGGGACGACTTCCCCCCCCAGCGCTACTTCGAGCCCCTGAAAAACGGGTCGAAACCCGAGGACAGGGACATCAAGCTGGACAGGGCCAGCTACGAGGGCATGCTGGACGAGTATTATCAACTGCATGGCTGGGACGGGGAAGGCAGACCACTGGAGGAGACGGTAACGCGTCTCGGTATAGCGCCATGAAGATAGCCGTTATCGGAGCCGGAGCCATAGGCGCCCTGGTGGCGGGATACCTGAGCCGGGCGGGCGTCGACGCCTCCCTGGTGGCTCGCAGCCGGGATGCCGCCGTCATCGCGGAAAACGGGCTTCTCATCAGCGGGGTGAGGGGAGAGATGACCGTACCGGTGCCGGCCTTCGATAGACTGAAGGGCGGCACCGACCTGATAGTCCTGGCGGTGAAGACCCAGGACATCGCCGACACCTTAAAAGAAAACGCCGCCGCCCTGGGGAACGCCCCGGTTATCACGGTGCAGAACGGCGTCCGGGCGGAGGATATAGTGAAGGATGCCGTCCCCGCCGACAGGGTTATCGGCAGCGTCGTCCTGTTCGGGGCGACCTATCTGGAGGCGGGCAAAGTAGTGCACAACTTCGAGGGTGACTGGCTGATGGGCAGGGCGTTCGCCGCCAATAATGATGACATGGCCGCCGTGGAGAAGCTGCTGGCGGGGACCTTCCCCGTCCGGGTGGTGGGGGACATCAAGGGGATGAAGTGGCTCAAGCTGTTCCTCAACCTGAACAACTGCCTGCCCGCCCTCACCGGCCGGAGCATGCAGGAGACCTTCGCGGATTTAGGCATCTGTGGCTTGAGCATCCGTCTCCTCGGCGAGGCGCTGGGGGTGGTGGACCGGGCCGGGGTGGTGTTGAGCTCCCTGCCCGACTTTCCCACCGACCGCCTGCGGGGGCTCACCGAGATGCCCCTGGAGCAAGCCAGCCGGGTCTTCTCCCAGACCATGACCAACCTGAGCCAGGAGCCGCTCTACGGCTCCATATTACAGAGTATCAAGAGGGG
>CAYLMC010000023.1:9477-13670 GCA_964384865.1 uncultured Dehalococcoidales bacterium
TCGGACTTCACCCATGTCCCCGATGACTTCTGCCAGGGGGCGGGGACGGTGCTGTTCCCGGTGATGTATGCCCTCAGCTTCGGGGCGGAGTTCCCCTTCAACGAGAACACCCGCTCCATGCGCACCTTCTGCCCCGATGCCGGGGCGGTGGAGTTCCTCACCGAGGTCATCACCCCCTCCGGGGAGGTGGAGTTCAAGCCCAAGCCGGAGAACTATAAGCCCAAGCCGAAGCAGCTGGAGCTGGTGGTGGAGGAGGTAACCGGGTACTGCGTCTTCGGCTATAAGCCGGGCGATGTCATCCGGACCACCGGCCTCAAGCTGCCCGGCGGTTTCTGCGGTGCGGCCTATAACGCCATCTTCCCCGTCCTGTTCGCCCTCAACTTCGGGGCGACCTTCCCCTTCTCCCAGGATGGTGTCAGCAACGAGAGAATTACCTGCCCCGACGGGGCTAAGATAAGATTCAAGGCGAGGAGGGTGGAATAATGAAAAGACGAGCGGCGGTTACCGGCATCGGCATCCTCTCCCCCAACGGGGTGGGCAAGGAAGCCTTCTGGGAAGGCATGGTCTCGGGGAAGTCCGGGGTGAGGCGCGTCACCAGCTTCGATGTGGACCAGTTCCACTCTCAGATAGCGGCACAGGTGGTCGATTTCGACCCCGCCGCCTACGGGATCACCGAGGAGGAATCCGAACGGATGGACCGCTATGTGCAGTTCGCCGTGGCCGCCACCAGGGACGCCGTGGAGGACTCCGGGGTGTTCGCCAACGGTATGAAGCGCGACAGGATGGGGGTCTGCCTGGCCAACGCCATCTGCGGCACCCCCTACATGGAGGAGGAGTTCCTGCGGGTGACTAACGGGGGCAAGGAGCCCATCGACCCGCGCAAGGCCCGCCCCCACCTCTATGACGCCTCCATGTTCAACACTCCCTCCAGTGAGATAGCCGCCCGCCACGGGCTGAAGGGCATCTGCGCTACGGTGTCCACCGGCTGCACCGCCGGCACCGACGCCGTCGGCTTCGCCTTCGAGAAGATCCAGGACGGCGAGGCGGATGTGATGATAACCGGCGCATCAGAGGCGCCGCTGTGCCCGATAACCTTCGCCGCCTTCGACGTCATCAATGTCCTCTCCACCCGCAACGACCAGCCGGAGAAGGCGTCCCGCCCCTTCGACGGAGACCGGGACGGCTTCGTCCTCTCCGAGGGCTGCGGCATCCTGGTCCTGGAGGAGATGGAGAGCGCCCTGAAGCGGGGCGCCCATATCTACTGCGAGGTTACCGGCTTCGGCACCTGCAACAACGCTTTTCATATGACCAACCTCCCCTCAGACGGGGACAGCATGGCGGCCTGCATAGACTTTGCCCTCAAGGACGCCGGCATGCCCCCGGAGGATATTGACTATATCAACGCCCACGGCAGTTCCACCAAGCAGAACGATGTCTTCGAGACCAACGGCTATAAAAAGGTCTTCGGGGAGCGGGCATACCATATCCCCATCAGCTCCCTGAAGTCCATGATAGGACACCCTCTCGCCGCCGCCAACAGCATAGAGCTGGTGGCTGACGCCCTCATCTTCGAGAACGATGCCCTGCCGCCGACCATAAACCAGGAGGTACCCGACCCCAACTGCGACCTGGACTACATCCCCAACGAAGCCCGCCAGAAGCGCGTGGACCACATCCTCAAGACCAGCAGCGGCTTCTCCGGCATCCACTCCGCGATGACCCTGAGCAGGTGGCAGCCGCAGTGAAGCACATCGCCGTTACCGGACTGGGTATTGTCGCCCCCCCGGGGGTGGGCACGGAGGCGTTCTGGCAGGGGATCAAGGGGGGCAAGTCATTCGTTTCCCCCATCACCTCCTTCGATGCCTCGCTCTATCCCTCCCGAGTGGCGGGGCAGGTGGACGAGCTGGACACCGGCCAGCTATCCTTCCGCCTGCTCAAGAAGATAGACAAGTTCTCGGTGATGGCTCTTATAGCCACCGACCTCGTCCTCAAGGACGCCAAGATAGAGATAGAGAAAGAAGACCCCTATAACCTGGGGGTATTCCTGGGGAACGCCCTGGGAGGCTGGTTCTACGCCGAGACCGAGCTGCGCGACCTCTATGTGGAGGGGAGACAGGGGGTCAGCCCCTATATGGCCAGCGCCTGGTTCCCCGCCGCCCCGCAGGGGCAGATAACCATAAACTACAACATCAAGGGCTACAGCAAGACCGTGGTCTCGGACAAAGCCAGCGCTTTAATGGCTATCGGCTACGCCGCCAAGGTGGTGGAGAATGGCAAGATAGGCATCGCCCTGGCCGGCGGCACCGAGGCGCCGGTTACCCCCTACGCCCTGCTCTGCTGCAGCACAGAGGGCTCGCTGTCCAAGGGGCCCTACCGCCCCTTCGATGAGAAGCGGGACGGCTTCGTGGTCGGGGAGGGGGCCGGCATCATCTCCCTGGAGGAGGAATCGTTCGCCCGCAAGCGTGGAGCCCCCGTTTATGGGCTCATCACCGGCTACGGCACCTGCTGCGACGGCACCCACCGCATCACCCCCGACCCCAGCGGCAAAGGGCTGGCCGACGCCATCAGGATCGCCCTGGACACGGCGGGCTACGGGCCCGACGATATAGACTACATCTGCGCCGACGGCATCGCCACCAAGGAGGGGGACATCAGCGAGGCGAAAGCCATTCAAGATGTCTTCGGCAGCCGGGAGATACCGGTTAGCGCCCCCAAGTCCATGTACGGGCACCTGCTGGGGGCATCCGGCGCCGTGGATGTCATCACCACCCTGCTGGCGATGCGGGACGGGGTGCTGCCCCCCACCATAAACCACAGCAGCGACGACCCGCAGTGCTCCCTGGACTGCGTTCCCAACCAGGCCAGGGACGGTCAGGTCAACAAAGCACTGGTCATCTCCCGCGGGCGCGGGGGGATTAACGCCGTTTTAGTATTGGAAAGGAGCTAGCGCCGGTGAACAACCTGGAAGAGAAGATAAAGGGGATTCTGGTGAAGACCTTTGACATGAACCCCGGGGAGGTCGCCTCCGGAGCGATACTGGGGGACGACCTGGAGATGGACTCGCTGGAGATAGTGGAGATGGTGGTGGCTCTGGAGAAGGAGTTCAATATAGAGATAGGGGACGGCACCATCACCCCCAAGAACCGCTTCGGCGATGTCATCGATATCGTCCGGGACAGGCTCAAGTAATGAAGCTGATAGACCTCAGTCTGCCCATCGACGACAGCATCCCGGAGACCCACCGCATAGAGATAGAGCGGTGGCAGCACCGCAGCGGCGGCGACCGGCTGGGCAGGCTGTGGGCTAAGTCCGGCGGCATCAGGCGGCGGCTGAAGCATATCACCGGACGGGAGCGCATCACCAGAGACAGCTTTAAGGACGGGCTGTTCCTCTCCCTGGAGTGGGTGCGTGCCCCGGTCCACAGCGGCACCCATCTGGACGCGCCCTACCACTACGGACCGCAGTGCGAGGGCAAGGAGGCTATCAAGATAGACCAGGTGCCCCTGGAGTGGTGCTACGGAGACGGCGTCGTCCTGGACTGCTCGGACAAGAAGGGCGGTGATGTCATCAGCGACGGCGACATCAAGAACGCCCTGAAGAAGATAGATTATAAGATAAAGCCGATGGACATCGTTCTGATATACACCGGCACCGATAAGCTGTGGGGGCAGCGGGAGTACTTCTTCCGGTTCCCCGCCATGAGCCGGGAGGCGGTGGCCTACCTCACCGGCCTGGGGGTGAAGGTCATCGGGCTGGATACCTTCAGCCTGGACCGCCCCCTCCCTCTGATGGTGAGAGACTACTTCCAGAGCGGCGACAACAAGCACCTGTGGCCCGTCCACTTCTACGGCAGGGAAAAGGAGTACTGCCATATGGAGAGGCTGGCCAACCTGGATAAGATACCGAAAGCATACGGCTTCAAGCTGTCCTGCTTCCCGGTGAAGATAGCTGGGGCGGGCGCCGCCTGGGTGAGGGCGGTAGCCATTATAGACTGAAAAGGAGGAGACATGGCACAGACGGTTAATTCTATTACCATAAACGCGCCCTATGATACGGTGTTCGACCTCTCCAACGATATCGAGCGCTGGACGGAGCTGTTCGGCGGAGAGTACACCGAAGCCAAGGTGCTGAAGCGGGAGGGGGACAAGATAACCTTCCAGCTGACCAACAACGAGGGCGCCACCTGGCAGTCC
>CAYLMC010000024.1:0-5617 GCA_964384865.1 uncultured Dehalococcoidales bacterium
GGCAGGACATAGCCGCCGAGCTGGATGCCATCGCCCTGTACCAGGCGCACATCGACGCCACCGATGACGAGCGAGCCAAGAAGATGCTGGCTCACATCCGCGACGATGAGAAGGAGCACGCCGGCGAGCTGCTGGCCCTCCTGGAGGTGTTAGACCCCACCCAGGCGAAGTACCTGGTGGAGGGCAAGGAGGAGCTAAAAGAGCTGATGGGATAACCCATCAGCTCTGAGGCACTGCGAGGAGGCATCTACTCCCCCCCTTCTGTGGTTTTCGCCCGCTGATTTGACAAAATTGCCAAGCCGATGGTAGAAATGCTATAATACAATGGTTCTTTAGAATTTTTTTCCGGACCTATCCGGTGGGAGGAATACCGACTTGAATATACTGTTAGTTTACCCGCAGTACCCAGATACCTTTTGGAGTTTTAAGCACGCCCTTAAATTCACCCCCCGCAAAGCCCTCAATCCCCCCCTGGGGATGCTCACCGTAGCCGCCATGCTCCCCAAGACATGGCAGAAAAGGGCTGTGGACATGAATGCCGCCACCCTGAAGGAAAGCGACATAGAATGGGCTGATTATGTCTTCATCAGCGCCATGGTGGTCCAGCAAATCTCCGCCAGAGAGGTCATCGACCGCTGCCACAAGATGGGCAAGAAGATCGCCGCCGGCGGTCCCCTGTTCACCGAGTGTTATGAGCAGTTCGGCTTCGAGGATGTAGACTACCTGGTGCTCAACGAGGCTGAGATAAACCTCCAGCCCTTCCTGGATGACCTGGAAAAGGGCTGCCCGAAGCACATCTACCAGACGGACGAGCATCCGGACCTGTCCACCACCCCCGTCCCGGACTGGTCGCTCATCGATTTGAATAATTACGCCTCTATACCCGTCCAGTACTCCCGCGGCTGCCCCTTCAACTGCGAGTTCTGCGACATCATCATCCTGGACGGTCACAAGCCACGCACCAAGAGCGCCGACCAGATGATAGCCGAGCTGGAGGCGCTGCGCAGCCAGGAATACAGTGGCTCCGTGTTCATCGTGGACGATAACTTCATCGGCAACAAGAAGAAGCTGAAGGCGGAGGTCCTGCCGGCGATGATAGACTGGATGAAGGCGGAGAGCTACCCCTTCACCTTCCTCACCGAGGCGTCTATCAACATGGTGGATGACGAGGAGCTGATGAGGCTGATGTCAGACGCCGGCTTCAACAAGGTGTTCGTGGGCATCGAAAGCCCCAATGAGGAAAGCCTGGTGGAATGCAACAAGTTCACCAACAAGAACCGTAACCTGGTAACCTCGGTGAAGAAGCTCCAGAACTACGGCTTCGAGGTGATGGGTGGATTCATCGTCGGCTTCGACAGCGACCCCCTCTCCATCTTCAAGAGCCAGATAAACTTCATCCAGAAGAGCGGCATAGTCACCGCCATGGTCGGCATCCTGAACGCCCCTCTGAAGACCAAGCTGTGGGAACGCCTGAACAAGGAGAACCGCATACTGCCCGAAGCTACCGGAGATAACACCGATGCCACCACCAACTTCATACCCCTGATGAACTTCGAGACCCTCGTCAGCGGCTACAAGCAGATATTGAGCACCATCTACTCCCCGAAGCGGTACAACGAGAGGATACACGCCTTCCTGCGAGAGTACCAGCCCAACGACAAGATAGCCAGCAAGATGAAGATAGGCTGGTATGACTTCTTGGCGTTCCTCAAGTCAGTGTTCGTCCTCGGCGTCAAGGACGGCTTCAGAAAGTACTACTGGAAGCTGCTCGTCTCCACCCTGGTGAGATACCCGCGGCACTTCGGCCTGTCCATAAACCTGGCCATCCAGGGGTTCCACTTCCGCAAGGTCTACGACAAGATCAAGGACATGGAGGTAGACACTGCCGTACTGGACAAGCAGCGAGAGATCCTGAGCGGGGATTCCGCCTAAACCTCTAGAGGTAGTCCACCACCTCGGACAGGCTCTCTATCCGTGGGCAGTCCTTGATATCTGGTGTCAGGCCGTAGCGGTCGATGAGAATGGGCGCGATGCCCACCCCCCTGGCACCGAGGACATCGGTCTGGTACTGATCGCCGACATATATCGCTTCAGAGGCACCCACCCCGGCGCGCTCCAGCGCCGCCAGGAAGATGGGCGGCTCCGGCTTCGGCACCCCCACATCCTGGGCGGTGACGATGAAATCCAGGTGGGATGACATGTCCACCTCCCCCAGGATAAGGTTGGAAATCAGCCCCAGCACCAGGCCCCGCTCTTTCAGCGCCTTCATCACCGGGAGGACATCGTCATAGAGGCGGTAGGTCACCTGCCCGCTCCTCACCCGCCGGCTCAACTCCCTGACGAACCCCATCATCTTCTCCCTGGGCACCTCTATCCCCAGCTCATCCCAGAGCAACCTCTGGTAGCGGACGAAGGGGGCTTCGTCACTGCCCTGGCTCCACTTCGCCGGGGCGCCCGCCGGCTCAGCTCCCTCGGCGACATAGATGGCATTTATCACCCGGCTGGGGGGCACCGACACACCTATCTCCCCGGCGACCTGGGAGAACAGCTCGTGGCGGTCGGGCTGGGGGTGGGCTACGGTATTCAGCCAGTCGAAGAAAACCGCTTTTATCATCCGCCCTCTCCCCCCTCCTGCCGGGACAGCTTGCCCTCGTCCGCCCGGGCGCTTACCGCCCCCAGCACCCCGTTGACGAACCGGGGCGAGCCCTCGGCGCCGAAACGCTTGGCCAGCTCCACGGCTTCGTTGATAGCCACCTTCAGGGGAGCGCCGCTGTCATACATGATTTCAAATATGGCTATGCGCAGGATGTTGCGGTCCACCACGGACATCTGCTCCATGGGCCAGGCGGGGGCGAAACTCTCGATATCCCGGTCTATCTTCTCTTTATTTCCGATGACGCCCTCCACCAGACGGCGGACGAAATCGACACTCTCCACGGAGAGACGCTTCCTGTCCAGAAGCAGGGACACCGCCGCCGACGGGTCGTGCCCCGCGGAGTTAATCTCGTAGAGCGCCTGAAGCGCCAGCCCCCTCGCCTTGCGCCGCGTCCCGGTCATATAGTCGCCTCCAGATTGGTTGAAATAGAGCCCGTAGTGCCCCTGAGTTTAGCAAACAGGGGGTGGGGGGTCAATAAGAAACAAGTCAGCAGGTAAGGTGGAGAGCCGCCGCCACCCGCCGCGACTGGCGCAGGCGGTTATAGGTACGGCAGGCCTGGTCAGTGGTTTCGGCGATGAGCTCTATGCCATTGTCATCGGCGGCGCGGCGCACCTCGTCCGATACCTCCATCAGCCCCGATGCCCCGGTGCCCACCACCAGCGTCTGCGGTCTTTCGGCGATGACCTCGGCGATATCCTCCAGGCAGAGGCGGTGGCCGCTCTGGCGCCACCAGCCGTCCTTGACCCTGTCCGGGAAGATGATGATATCCTCGGCGTACTCCCTGCCGCCGATAGTTATCCGCCCGAACTGGTAACCCTCGATGGCACCGGTCATGTCCCCAGTTTCCTGGCAGCCTCGGCGCTGCCGATGTTCATCGTCTCCACCCCGTCGTTTATGCGCCTGGCAAGGCCGCTGAGCACCTCGCCGGGGCCTATCTCTATGAAGGTGGTGACGCCCTGGTTTACCATATACTCCACGGAGCGCTGCCACTGGATGCCATTACATAGCTGGTTGAGCAGCTCCTCCTTGACCTCTTTGGCGGCAGTTATCGGCTGGGCGGTGGTGTTGGCCACCAGGGGAGCCCTGGGGTTGTGAAAGGATATGTCAGTGACGATCTGAGACAAGCCCTCGGCGGCAGGCTCCATCAGCGGTGTATGGAAAGCCCCGCTCACCGACAGGGGAATTAGCCGCCGCGCCCCCTTCTCTTTGGCCAGGGACGCCGCCTTGCCCAGGTTGTCTTTAGCCCCACTGATTACCAGCTGGCCGGGGCAGTTATAGTTGGCGATGTAGGTATCGGTCTGGTCACACACCTCGGCCAGAGGAGCCTCATCGAGCCCGATTACGGCCACCATACCCCCCGGCTTCTTGAGGCCGGCTTCGTACATCAGCCGCCCCCTCTCCCTGGCCAGGGAGATAGTGGTGGCGAAGTCCAGGGCGCCGGCCGCCGTCAGGGCGGTGTACTCCCCCAGGCTGTGCCCGGCGACGAAAGCGGGCGGCGGCAGCTTGCCGTCGACATCCTCGATAGCCTTCAGGCAGGCGTAGCTCACCATCACCAGGGCGGGCTGGGCGTTGACGGTCTGCTTCAGCTCGTCATCCGGCCCCTCGAAACAGAGGCGGGAGAGGGAGAACCCCAGCACCCGATCAGCCTCCTCGAAGACCTTCCTGGCCGAGGTCATGCCGTCATACAGGTCCCGGCCCATGCCCACTTTCTGGGAACCCTGTCCGGGAAAGACATAGGCTGCCTTCATAGTATCTGCCTCAGGCGGCCCCGCCGAAGTTATCCTTGAACCCGGCGATTATCTGCTCCGCCTCGGCTATCATATCTTCCATAATGGCTTTAACCGGCTTGATATCCGCTATCATCCCTGAGATCTGCCCCGCCAGCAGGGTGCCGTTCTCCAGGTCGCCCTCCACCAGGCCCTGGCGCACCTTGCCCATGCCGAACTCCATGAGCTCCTCCACGGTGATGCCGGACTTCTCTTTCTCCCAGAAGTCGTGTATCAGCTTGTTCTCCAGGGCGCGCATGGGGTAGCCGGTGCTCTGCCCGGAGACCGCCGTGGAGCGGTCGCTGGCGTTCACTATCGCCTGCTTGTAATCGGGGTGGGCGATGCACTCCTCGCTGGCCACGAAGCGCGTCCCCATCTGGATGCCATCGGCACCCAGGGTCAGGGCGGCTGCCATGCCGCGGCCGTCGGCAATGCCTCCCGCCGCCACCACCGGAACATTAACCTTATCCACCACCTGCGGCACCAGCGCCATGGTGGTTATCTGCCCTATCTCTCCCCCGGATTCCATCCCCTCGGCGACGAAGGCGTCCACGCCGGCGCGCTCCAGGCGCCTGCCCAAGGAGACGCTGGCGACCACCGGCATCACCTTTATCCCCGCCTCTTTGAAGCGGGGGATGTGGGGGCCGGGGTTGCCGGCTCCGGTGGTGACCACCGCCACCTTCTCCTCAAGAACCACTTTGATAACGTCCTCGGCGAAGGGCGATATGAGCAGGATGTTGACCCCGAAGGGCTTATCGGTCTTGTCACGGGTGAGCTGTATCTGCTCCTTCACCCAGTCCGCCGGCGCGGCGCCGGCGCCGATAACCCCTAATCCGCCGGCATCGGAGACCGCCGCCACCAGCTCGGCGGTGGCTACATGAGCCATCCCTCCCTGTATAATAGGATACTTAATGCCGAATAGATCACAGATAGCCGTCTTGAGCATGAGAGGCTCCCCCTTTAGCTAGTTTCTTTTTCTTTGCCCGGCATCTTCGGGCCTTTGGTCTCGATAACCTCCCTGCCGTCATAGGTGCCGCAGGTAGGACAGGCATGGTGATGCAGTTTAGGGCTGTTGCACTGCGGGCACAGACCCGTGGCGGGAGGAGACAGCTTCAGATGGCTGCGCCGTTTGCCCTGGCGCGCCTTGGCGAATTTTCTCTTCGGTAGAGCCCCCATATCACTCCACTCCCTTCTT
>CAYLMC010000024.1:5717-13451 GCA_964384865.1 uncultured Dehalococcoidales bacterium
CCCCGCGTGTCACCTGATGTTTGCATTGCAGCATTGCAGAGAGTCCGCATTTTGCTTTAAGGAGTACGGTTTTACATGGTTGTTACGTTATCGCTTGATGGAAAGTTCGCCCATTCTGTCCCCCGCAAGTCTTACGCCAAGCTACCCCAGGTTCTGGATGTGCCCAACCTGGTCGAGGTCCAGCTGGAATCGTTCCGCTGGTTCCAGGAGAAAGGGCTGGAGCGCCTCCTCGGCGAGGTATCCCCTATCAAGGACTTCACCGAAAACAGGCTGGAGCTCAGCTTCCCCAACTACGAGCTGCGCGCCCCCCTCCACTCCGAGCAGGAGTGCCGCCACCGCGACCTGACCTATTCAGCCCCCCTCTATGTCAAAGCCAGGCTGCTGGTCAAGGGAACCGGGGAGATCAAAGAGCAGGACCTGTTCTTCAGCAACATCCCCCTGATGACGGCCAAGGGCACCTTCATCACCAGCGGGGCGGAACGGGTGGTGGTAAGCCAGCTGCTCCGTTCCCCCGGCGTCTATTTCACCGCCGAGGAGGATGCCACCAGTGGACGCCCGCTGTGCCACGCCAAGCTCATTCCCACCCGGGGCGCCTGGCTGGAGTTCGACACTACCAACCGCAACATCATCTCCGCCAAGATAGACGGCAAGCGCAAGATACCCATCACCACAGTCCTGCGCGCCATCGGCTATGACAGCGATGAGGAGCTGCTGGCGCTGTTCCCCAAGGAGGACAACGCCGACGAGCACCAGTTCATCCGCTCCACCATCGACCGCGACCCGCTGATAAAGAACCGGACGGACGCCCTGCTCGCCATATACAAGCGGCTTCGCCCCGGCGATCCGCTGACCATAGAAAACGCCGAAAAGCTGATAAAGAACCTGTTCTTCGACCCCCACCGCTACGACATGGGGGAAGTGGGCCGCTACAAGCTGAACAAGCGGCTGGGGATGGACTCCGCCAAGGAAAACCGTGCCCTTGACAAGGAGGACATCGTAGAGATAGTCCGCCACATCATTATGATAAACAACGGCGAGGACCACCCGGATGATATAGACCACCTGGGCAACCGCCGGGTATGCACCGTGGGCGAGCTGATTCAGAACCAGTTCCGCATCGGGCTGCTCCGCCTGGAGCGGGTGGTCCGCGAGAGGATGAGCATCATCGGCACCGAGGCGGTAACCCCCAGCGCCCTGGTCAACACCCGCCCGATAGTGGCCGCCATCCGAGAGTTCTTCGGCAGCTCGCAGCTGTCCCAGTTCATGGACCAGACCAACCCCCTCTCCGAGCTGACCCACAAACGGCGCCTCTCCGCCATAGGGCCCGGAGGCCTTTCCCGGGAGCGCGCCGGCTTTGAGGTCCGCGATGTGCACTTCTCCCACTACGGCAGGGTCTGCCCCATCGAGACCCCGGAGGGACCCAACATCGGGCTCATCGGCTCATTAGCAACCTACAGCCGGGTCAATAGATACGGCTTTATCGAGACGCCCTACCGCAAGGTAGCTGCCGAGGTCGCCAACAAGGCGGATAAGATCGCGGGCAAGACCGTCGGCGAGAAGCTGGCGGACAGCAAGGGCGCCACCATAGCCAAGGCCGGGACCGCCATCACCCCTGCCCTAGCCACCAAGATAGCCCACCTCTCCGCCAAGAAGATTAAAGTAGCGCCCTTCGTCAGCGACGAGATTATACACTTAACCGCCGAGCAGGAGGAGGGTTACACCATCGCCCAGGCCAACGCCAAGCTGGATGAGAACGGCCAGTTCACCGAGGACAGGGTGGAGGTGAGGCACGACGACCATTACTTCCTGGAGGAGCCGGCCAACATAGACCTGATGGATGTCTCCCCCAAGCAGATAGTGAGCGTAGCCACCGCCCTGATACCCTTCCTGGAGCATAACGACGCCAACCGCGCCCTGATGGGCTCCAACATGCAGCGCCAGGCGGTGCCTCTGCTCCGCCCCGAATCCCCCCTGGTAGCCACCGGCATGGAAGCGGAGGCGGCCAAGTACAGCGGGCAGGTGCTGATGGCGCAGAGCGCCGGGGTGGTCACCTCGGCGAGCAACACCGAGATCACCATCGCCAGGGACGGCGGCGAGGAGGAGTCATACCCCCTGCTCAAGTTCGTCCGCACCAACCAGGGAACCTGCGTCAACCAGCGCGCCATAGTGAACAAGGGCGACTGCGTGGAGCCGGGGCAGATAATCGCCGACAGCTCCGCCACCGAGGAGGGCGACCTGGCCCTGGGGCAGAATGTGCTCTGCGCATTCATGAGCTGGAAGGGTTATAACTTCGAGGACGCCATCATCATCAGCAACCGCCTGGTGAAGAAGGACAAGTTCACCTCCATCCACATCTCCAAGCACGAGCTGGAGGCGCGAGACACCAAGCTCGGTCCGGAGGAGATAACCAGGGACATACCCAATGTGGGCGAGGAGAGCCTGCGCGAGCTGGACGAAGAAGGCATCATCCGGGTCGGCGCCGAGGTCGCCCCGGGAGACATCCTGGTGGGCAAGATAACCCCCAAGGGCGAAACCGAGCTGTCCGCCGAGGAGAAGCTGCTGCGGGCTATCTTCGGAGAGAAAGCCAGGGAGGTGAAGGACACCTCGCTGCGCATGCCTCACGGCGAATGGGGCAAGGTAATCAATGTGAAGATATTCTCCACCGAAAGCGGCGATGACCTCCCCGCCGGTGTCAACCAGTGGGTGCAGGTATGGGTCGCCCAGAAGCGCAAGCTCTCCGTTGGGGATAAGCTGGCGGGACGGCACGGCAACAAGGGCGTTGTCTCCATAATCGCCCCCGCCGAGGATATGCCCTTCCTCCCCGACGGCACCCCCATAGACATTATACTGAACCCTATCGGCGTCCCCTCCCGAATGAACATCGGTCAGGTGCTGGAGACCCACCTGGGGTGGGCCGCCCAGGTGCTGGGCTTCAAGGCGCTCACACCGGTGTTCGACGGCGCCGACGATACCGCTATCCAGGACGGACTGGCCCGAGCATGGATAGCGCAGAAGAGCGGCGCCGTCGTCCTCGGGCTGGACGACGGGGACTACTTCGCCCAGGTGGAGGCGGCCAAGGCATGGGTCACCGCCCAGGGCTATGACGGAGACAAGGCGTTCGACGACAGCCAGTCCGGGGCGGCCAGCGATATCTGCCTGCGCCTGTGGCTGGAGGACATGGGGGTATCCAGCCGGAAGCTGAGCCAGCCCAAGCTGAAAGGTGCCGTGGACAAGGTGTTCGCGGAGAAGGAAATACCTCCGCCCATCCTGGGCAAGGCTATGCTCCGCGACGGCTGCACCGGCGAGCCTTTCGACCACCCGATAACGGTGGGCAATATCTATATGATGAAGCTGAACCACCTGGTGGAAGACAAGGTTCACGCCCGCTCCACGGGACCCTACTCCCTGATAAGCCAGCAGCCCCTGGGGGGCAAGGCGCAGTTCGGCGGGCAGCGCTTCGGCGAGATGGAGGTGTGGGCGCTGGAAGCCTACGGCGCCGCCCACAACCTGCAGGAGATGCTCACCATCAAGTCCGACGATGTCAGCGGCAGAGCCAAGACCTACGAAGCCATCATCAAGAACGAGGAGATTCTCCAGCCCGGCGTGCCGGAATCGTTCAAGGTGCTGATTATGGAGCTGCGCAGCCTGGGGCTGGCGGTGGAGGTAATCAGCGAAGAAGAAAAGACGGGCCTCGCCGAGGAGCTGCGCGAGCTCTCCGAGGGGGAGGCAATGCCTGATGAAATGACCACCGATAACCTGCTGACGCAGGCGGAGGAAACAGAGGCAGAGACGGCAGCGGAAGCGGGGTCTGAAGCGCCTGAAGTGGAAACGGCGAAGGGAGAAGAGAAAAAGACAGATGAGGCGGAAACGGCGGAGGTGGCGGAAGCAGAAACGGAAGAAACCAAGGCGGAAGCCGAAGCGGAAGGGGCAGAGGCACCGGAGAAAGAGGTAGCAGAAGATAATGTTGGAAGTTAATGACTTTGATGCTGTACGGGTATCCCTGGCTTCGCCGGAGCAGATACGAAGCTGGTCTTACGGTGAGGTAACCAAGCCGGAGACGATTAATTACCGCACCCTCAAGCCAGAGCGGGACGGGCTTTTCTGCGAGAAAATATTCGGCCCCACCAAGGACTTCGAGTGCGCCTGCGGCAAGTATAGGAAGATACGCTACAAGGGCGTGGTGTGCGACAAGTGCGGGGTGGAGATAGCCCGCGCCAAGGTGCGCCGGGAGAGAATGGGGCATATCGAGCTCGCCTGCCAGGTGAGCCATATCTGGTTCGCCCGGGGAACACCCAGCCGTCTTGGGCTGCTTTTAGACCTTTCGCCGCGTAGCCTGGAGCGCGTCCTCTACTTCTCGCACTACATCGTCATCTCCATAGACGAGGAGGCGCGCAAGGAAGCCATCAAGCAGGCCAAGGAGGAAGTCGCCCAGCAGATGGCTGAGCGCCATACCGCCATCGAGGAGAAGATAGCCGAGATGGAGAAGGCGAAGGCGACCGAGGAGGAGATAGAGCAGCTGCGCCAGAGCTGGGCCCAGGAGAGGGCGCGCCTGGATGAGCAGCTGGCCAGCGATGTCACCCTGCTCAGGGACCTGCGCAAGCACGCCCTGTTCACCGAGACCCGCTACGACGAGCTCAAACAGCGCTTCGGGCAGGTGTTCGAGGCCGGCATCGGCGCCGAAGCCATCCTCCAGGTGCTGAAGAATGTCAACCTGGACGAGGTACGTAACAAACTCATAGAGGAGGTCCGCTCCACATCCGGGCAGCGGCGCAAGAAAGCCTCCAAGCAGCTGCAGATAGTGGAGGTGTTCCGGCGCAGCGGCAACAAACCGGAGTGGATGATACTGACCGTTCTGCCGGTGCTGCCCCCCGACCTGCGACCCATGGTGCAGCTGGACGGCGGCCGGTTCGCCACCAGCGACCTCAATGACCTTTACCGCCGGGTAATCAACCGCAACAACCGCCTGCGCCACCTGCTGGAGATAGGGGCGCCGGAGGTCATCATCCGCAACGAGAAGCGGATGCTCCAGGAAGCCATAGACTCGCTGATAGACAACGAAAAGAGAGGCAGAGCCATTGCCGCCACCGGCAGCCACAAGCTGAAGTCTCTCTCCGACATGCTGCGGGGCAAGCAGGGGCGCTTCCGCCAGAACCTGCTCGGCAAGCGGGTGGACTACAGCGGCCGCTCCGTCATCGTGGTGGGACCTGAGCTGAAGCTGAACCAGTGCGGTCTGCCCCGGCGGATGGCGCTGGAGCTGTTCAAGCCCTTCATCGTGCGCCGGCTTATGGAGCAGGGGCTCGCCTACAGCGATAAGAGCGCCCGCCAGCTGGTGGCCAGAGCCAGGCCGGAGGTATATGATATTCTGGAGGAGGTGGTCAAGGAGAGGCCGGTGCTGCTTAACCGCGCCCCCACCCTACACCGCCTCAGCATCCAGGCATTCGAGCCGGTGCTCATCGACGGCAGCGCCATACAGCTGCACCCTCTGGTGTGCGCCGCCTTCAACGCTGACTTCGACGGCGACCAGATGGCGGTCCACATCCCCCTGTCCCGGACAGCGGTCAGGGAAGCCAGGGAGATGATGCTCAGCATCCACAACATGCTCCTGCCCAGCCGCGGCGACCCGGTAGCCACCCCCACCCTGGACATGGTGCTGGGGTGCTACTACCTGACCACCATCAAGCCCGGCGCCAGGGGCGAGGGTATGGTCTTCGGCAGTTTAGAGAGAGCCCGGCTCGCCTGCGAGCTGGGCGCCATAGACTTCAAGGCGGAGATAGAGGTCCGCGACCAGGAAAACGGCGGCAGGGTAAAGACCAGCGCCGGACGCATCATATTCAACGAGATACTGCCCGCCGAGATGGGCTTCCTCAACAAGGTGATGGACAAGGCCAGCCTGAAGCAGGTGGTAGCCGACTGCTATCACATGCTGGAGCACGAGGATATGGCGGCACTGCTAGACAACCTCAAATACCTGGGCTTCTACTATGCCACCAAGTCCGGGGCTACCATATCCATCAGCGAGATAAAGGTCCCTGACACCAAGGCCAAGATAATCGACAACGCCGAGGAGAAAGCGGATAAAATCGAAGACCAGTACCACCACGGGCTGATAACCGAGGAAGAGAGATACAGCGGCGTGGTCGGCGTTTGGACGGAGACCACCGACAAGATCGCCGACGCCATCTCCGATTCCCTGGACCGCTACGGAGACATCTACATGATGGCCACCTCCGGGGCGAAGGGCAACATCTCCCAGATAAGGCAGATGGCCGGCATGAGGGGGCTGATGACCAACCCCACCGGCAAGATTATTGACTTCCCTATCAAGACCAGCCTCCGCGAGGGGCACAGCGTCATGGAGTACTTCATCTCCACCCACGGCGCCCGCAAGGGTCTGGCTGACACCGCCCTGCGCACATCTGAGAGCGGCTACCTCACCAGGCGGCTGATAGATGTCGCCCAGGATGTCATCATCCACGACGAGGACTGCGGCACCACCGAGGGCATCTGGATAACCGAGCCGGAGGTCGGAGAGCTGCTGCCCACCCTCGCCGAGCGCATCACCGGCAGGCTGGCAGCGGCAAAGCTCGCCGACCCTGAAACCGGAGAGATAATCGTCGACCGCAACGAGGAGATAGACGAGGCTAAAGTAGCCAGCATCATCGCCGCCGGGATAAACAAGGTGTATGTCCGCTCCCCCCTCACCTGCCAGTCACGCCACAGCGCCTGCCAGAACTGCTACGGCAGGGACCTGGCGCGCGGGCGCATAGTGAAGCTGAACACGGCGGTGGGAATTGTCGCCGCCCAGAGCATCGGCGAGCCGGGCACCCAGCTGACCCTGCGCACCTTCCACACCGGCGGTGTCGCCGGGCTGGACATCACCAGCGGTCTGCCCAGAGTGGAGGAACTGTTCGAAGCCAGGCCGCCCAAGTCGCAGGCTATCATCTCGGAGATAGAGGGCATAGCCACCGTTACCCAGAGCGAAGAGGGCAAAAGCATCGGCATAACCAGCTCCGAGGTGTTCCGCGACGAGTACTCTCTGCCCAAGGGATGGAAGCTCGTGGTCAAGAACGGACAATCCGTGAATATCGGAGATGTGTTAGCCGAGCCGCCCAAGAAGGCCGAGACGAAGACGAAGACCAAGACGAAGACCAAGACCAAGGATATCGCCGCCGAGACCCAGCCCATCCTGGCAAGGGTCACCGGCGAGGTGGTCATCGAGAAAAAGCAGCCGGTCATCAAGTATGAGGAAAAGGATGCCCGAGAGTATGTCGTCCCGGTCAGTACCCACATCCGCGTCCAGGACGGGGACAAGGTGGATGCGGGGCAGCAGCTCACTGACGGCTCCGTCAACCCCCAGGACATGCTGCACATACTGGGCAAGGAAGCCATCCAGCGCCACGTGGTGGACGAGGTACAGAAGGTGTACCGCTCCCAGGGCGTTACCATCAACGATAAGCACATCGAAATCATAGTTCACCAGATGCTGACCAAGGTGTGTATAGACTCCTCCGGAGACACCGAGCTGGTGCCCGGAGAGCTGGTGAGCCGCTTCCACTACGAGGACATCAACGCCAAGGTGCTCGCCGAGGGCGGCGAGCCGGCTACCGCTCACATCGTCCTGCTGGGCATCACCAGGGCCTCCCTGAACACGGAGAGCTGGCTGGCAGCAGCATCCTTCCAGGAGACCACCAGGGTGCTCACCGAAGCCGCCGTCAGCGGCAAGGTGGACCGGCT
>CAYLMC010000025.1:0-5871 GCA_964384865.1 uncultured Dehalococcoidales bacterium
GTGCCTATCTCGTCCTGTCTGCGGTAGCGGCGCCCGATGCTCTGGGTGTCGTCGTACATGGTGCGGCAGCAGTGGCGGATGTCGTCGTGTATCTCCTTGCACAGCTTGGCCAGCTTCTCCTTGCGGCTCAGGGGCAATACTGCGACCTGGACGGGCGCCAGCGCTGGGTGGAGGCGGAGGAGCACCCGTTTCTCGCCGGCGGCTTCGTCCTCATGGTAGGCATCGCACAGGAAGGCCAGCACCGAGCGGTCCACCCCCGCCGAGGGCTCGATGACATAAGGGATGTAGCGCTCCTTGGCTGACTCGTCGAAGTAGTCCAGGGACTTGCCGCTGTACTTGGCGTGCTGGGCGAGGTCGAAATCGCCGCGGTTGGCGACGCCCTCCAGCTCCGACCAGCCCATGGGGAACAGGTAGTCTATATCGTAGCACTCCTTGGCGTAGTGCGCCAGCTCCGTTTCGTCGTGGCGGCGCAGCTGGATGTTCTCCTTCCTGATGCCCAGGTTGATATACCAGTCGAGGCGCTCGTCGCGCCAGCGGTTGAGCCACTCGTCGTCAGTGCCCGGCTTGACGAAGAACTCTATCTCCATCTGCTCGAACTCCCGGCTGCGGAAGATGAAGTTGCCGGTGGTTATCTCGTTGCGGAAGGACTTGCCTATCTGGGCGATGCCGAAGGGCAGCCGCTTGCGGGTGGTGTTGACCACATTCTGGAAGTTGACGAATATCCCCTGGGCCGTCTCCGGGCGGAGGTAGACCACATTGCCCTCTTCTTCTACAGGCCCCATGAAGGTCTTGAACATCAGGTTGAACAGGCGGGGCTCGGTGAGCTCGCCGCCGCAGGAGGGGCAGGTGTCGGCGGGGATGTCGTCGGCCCGCCAGCGCTGGTGGCACTGCTTGCACTCGGCCAGGGGGTCGCTGAACCCCTCCACGTGCCCGCTGGCCTCCCATACCCGGGGGTGCATCAGGATGCTGGTGTCCAGGCCCACTATGTCGTCGCGCTCCTGCACCACCGCCTGCCACCAGGCCTGCTTGACGTTTCGCTTCAGCTCCACCCCCAGGGGGCCGTAGTCCCAGCAGCTGGATAAGCCGCCGTAGATTTCGCTGGAGGGGAAGATGAACCCGCGCCGCTGGCACAGGGAGACTATCTTCTCCATTTCAACCTTTGCTGCCGCCTCTTCAGTCACTGCTATGGCTCCTTTTCCGTGTCAAAAAGTTATCTCTGGCTGATTGATTTTAGCCGAAAACGGCGTCTATTGCAAAGATAGCGTCAGCTTGGCGTCAGCCGTCGCTTAATGGTAGTATTACCTGATTTCAGTGGGGGAGCATAGCCAATGATTATCGAGAGACTGGAGGTGGGGCCGTTCTCCACCAACTGCTATATCGTCGGGGCGGAGGTGGGAGGGGAGGGGATGATAATAGACCCTGGCGATAAAGCCGGCCGTATCCTGAAAAAGGCCGAGGAGCACCGCCTTGACATAAAGCAAATCGTGCTCACCCACGGGCACATAGACCATACCGGCGCCTTGAAGAAGGTTGCAGAAAAGACCGGCGCCGGGGTGGCGGTTCACGCTGATGACGCCGCCATATTGGGGAAGCAGCCCATGGGGATAGTGCTGGGGCTGTTCTACCCCAACCCGCCGCCCCCGGACAGGCTGCTCCAGGACGGGGACTTCATAGAGGTCGGCGGCCTGCGCTTTACGGTGCTCCACACCCCGGGGCACACCCAGGGCGGGATATGCCTGGTGGGGGAGGGGGTGGTGTTCAGCGGGGATACCCTGTTCGACCATAGCATCGGCAGGACGGACCTCGCCGGCGGGGACTACGATAAAATAGTGGGCAGCATCCAGACCAAGCTGATGATGCTGCCCGATGAAACTATCATTTACCCCGGCCACGGCGGCCGGACCACTATCGGCGTCGAGCGCCGGGAAAACCCCTATATTACGGCTTAAAGGTTCATCAGCAGGAACAGCGGGGCGAAGATAACCGCAATCTTGCCAATGAGCTTTATGAGGATATTGAGGGACGGCCCGGAGGTGTCCTTGAGGGGGTCGCCCACGGTGTCCCCGATGACCGCCGCCTTGTGGGCCTCGCTGCCCTTTCCGCCCAGGTGCCCGGCCTCGATATGCTTCTTGGCGTTGTCCCAGGCGCCGCCGGTGTTAGCCATGTATATCGCCATCAGCAGGCCGCTGATGAGCGCCCCGGCCAGCAGTCCTGCCACCGCCTCCACCCCCAGGGTGAAACCGATGATGAGGGGAACCACGATGACCAGCACCCCCGGCAGCAGCATGGATTTAAGCGCCCGCGAGGTGGCGATGTTGACCACGCTGACATAGTCCGGCTTGGCCGTACCCGCCATCAGCCCCTTGATTTCCTGGAACTGGCGGCGCACCTCGCCCACCACATCGAAAGCGCCGGCGCTGACCCCCTTCATGGTCAGGGAGGAGAACAGGAAGGTCATCATGGTGCCGATGAGCAGCCCGGCGATGACATTGACATCGGTGATGCTGGCTATGGATATATTGGCGACCTCGAAGTAGGTAGCCAGCCACGCCAGAGACGCCAGAGCGGCGGAGGATATGGCGAACCCCTTGCCCAGGGCGGCAGTGGTGTTGCCCACCGCATCCAGGGCTTCGGCGCGCTCCCGAACCTCCTTGCCCATCCCGCTCATCTCGGCGATGCCGGCGGCGTTATCGGCAATGGGCCCGTAGCAGTCCATCGCCAGCAGTATGCCCAGGTTTATCAGCATGCCCACCGCGGCGATGGCTATCCCCAGCAGACCGGCGAAGAAGTAGGCCGCCACGGTGGTAACGGCGATCAGTATCACCGGGCCCACCGTGCTCATCATACCGGAGGACATGCCCTCTATGATATTGATAGCCGGGCCCGACTTGCTAGCTTTAGCGATGTTGAACACCGGCTTGTGCTCGGAGGTGAAGTATTCCGTTATCTTGCCGATGGCGGAGCCGCAGCCCAGGCCGATTATCAGGGCCAGGAATAGGTTCAAGCCTTCCCCGCCGCCGATGAAGCGGGTGATGAGGAAGTAGCCGGCCACCACCATTATGGCGTTGCTGACATACACCCCCCGGTTCATGATGGCGTGGGCCTTTTTGACCTGCTCCGCGAAGCTCCCCTTGAACTCCTTGGGCTTGACCAGTAAGGCGCCTATTATGGAGGCTCCTATACCGATGGCTCCCAGCAGCAGGGGTAGCATGGCTCCCTTCGTCTGGAAGGCGATGACCCCCAGCACCATAGCCGCCGCCAGGGCGGAGACATAGGATTCATACAGGTCCGAGCCCATACCGGCGATATCGCCGACATTATCGCCCACCTGGTCGGCGATGACGGCGGGGTTGCGGGGGTCGTCTTCCGGTATCCCCTTCTCCACCTTGCCCACCAGGTCGGCGCCGACATCGGCGCTCTTGGTGAATATGCCGCCCCCCACCCTGAGGAACAGGGCTACCGCGGAGGCGCCGAAGGCGAACCCCAGCCATATGTGGGGGTCGTCGAAGACCAGGGATATGCCGGCTAGCCCCACCAGCCCGATGCCCACCACCGAGAAACCCATCACCGCCCCGCTGGAGAAGGCGGTCTTCAGCGCCCGTGCCCAGCTTGAGGAGGCGGCGTTAGCCGTCCTGACATTGGCCCGGGTGGCGATGTTCATCCCCAGGTAGCCGGCCAGTGCCGAGGTCAGGGTGCCCACCAGGTAGGCTATCCCCACCCAGGGCTTGGGGTCGATGAGCAGTGCCAGCACCACGGCCAGCACCGCGGTGAAGATGCCCAGGGTCTTGAACTCCCGGCGCAGGAATGCCATGGCGCCCTGGCGAATGGCTCGGGCTATCTCCCGCATCTTTTCGCTACCCTCGCCCTCCCGCAGTATGGAGCGGGTGAGGTAGCCCATGAAGGCCAGCCCCACCGCCCCGGCGATTATCGCCCAGATTCTTAGGTCCAGTTCCATCTAGCTCTCTCCTTAATAGATTGATTTTATACCCGGCAGCTCCGGGATGGGTTAATCTAGCCCTTGCTGGAAGGAGTCCAGCTTTTCCTCCATATCCTTCTGCCGGATAATCAGGGTCAGGTCGCTGCGCGTCCTCTCCAGAACGCCGCGCACCATGTCCGTGGTGCGGCGCAGCCCGTTGGTTATGGCGTCCGGGAAGTCCATGGTGACCAGGATGTTGTAGATATCATCCATGGCGGACAGCAGCTCCTCGCCCTGGGACAAATCGCCCCTTCGCATCCCGTCCAGGAGGTAGCGCCTCAGCTCGCCCACGGCTTCGCCCATCCCGTGCAGGTAGGCCACCGGGGATACCCCCAGCTCCTCCGGGGTGGGGGGCTGCTCCCCCCTGACCAGCGCCAGAGTGATGCTGCCCTCGGCGTACTCCTTCTGGGCGTCTCTGACATAGCCGGCGGCGCGAAGCCCGCCGTGGTTGCGGACGGCTTTATCTATATCGCCGAGCAGCCCGCGGGCTGTCTTCAGCGATGACTCGGCTTTGTCGAATTCCTGGCGGTGCAGGGCGCGTATCGCCTGGCTGCAGTGGCGTATCGCCTCGCGGCACAGGGGCAGCACTTCCTCCCTGGCGGCGTCCAGGGTGGAGAATCCCGCCCGGATTCGCTCCGCTATCGGGTCCAGGTTATCGGTGGGCCGTTTCATGGCACGGTCTCCAGTTCCGTCGCTATCTGATGGGCCGCCTTCTCCGGGGAGTCCGCCTGGGATAGGGCGCTTATGGCCGTCGCCGAGACCGCGCCGGCGGCGATAACCTCGGCAGCGTTCTCCGCGGTGATGCCGCCGATAGCCACCACGGGCAGGTCGGCGGCCCGGCATATCCGGCGCAGCCCCTCCAGCCCGATGAGGTGTATATCCTCCTTGGTGGCGGTAGGGAACACCGAGCCGGCGGCGATGTAGTCCGCGCCGTCCCCTGCGGCGGCGGCGGCCTGCTCCGGGGTATGGGTGGAGCAGCCCAGTATCTTGTCTATGGGCAGCAGGCGGCGGGCTTCCACTATGGGCAGGTCGTCCTGCCCCAGGTGCAGCCCGTCGGTGTCTGCGGCCAGGGCTAAATCGAGATGGTCGTTCACGATGAATAGGACAGCGCTCTCGGCGCAGATCTTCTTCACCTGCCGGGCGATGGCCAGCAGTTTCTTGCCTGGGGAGGACTTATCGCGCAGCTGGACCACCCTGGCTCCGCCGCGGATGACCTCGGCGGCGAGCTCGGCGTGGCTGCGTCCCCCCAGCGAATCGCTGTCTATGATGGCATACAGCCCCGATATGCGCCTGGCTTTGTCCCGGCGCAGCAGGGAGGCGAACAGCCGGCGCTCTATGGAGTAGAGCTCGAAGCGGGCTTGCTTGAAGACCTCCGTGTCCAGCCCGGCGTCCCATCCCGGCGCCTTGGCCAGCTCCTCTAGCACCCGCAATGATTCCTGAACCCTCCTGGAATTGGCTACCACCGTCAGGGGCAGCTCCCGCGGCTCTTTCTGGTCGGCGGCTTCGATGTCAATGCCGACATCGCCCTCGGCGTCGCGGCCCTGGAGCAGCCGTTTGTTGAAGGGCAGGTCGCCGGTCACCAGGCGGTGGCGCATCGCCTTGAGCTGCTCGGTGATGGCGGCGTCGTCCAGCAGCAGGCGGGCGGCGTCCTCCAGGAGGCGAAGCCCCTCGCCGATGCGGTTCAGATTGGCGTCGATGATGCGCCAGGCGTCTTTAGGAGTCTTGTTCGCTGAAGGCATATCCATGGTTCCCTGAAAGATAATTCTATCATAGCCCGATGGGGGGGTAAAGACAGGCGGTCAGTCCTCGTTGACGGCGTTTTGGAACAGCTCTATCCGGGAGGGCTTTCCCCTCGCGTCCAGCTCCACCGCCACGAAGTCTATCCGCCAGGATTG
>CAYLMC010000025.1:5971-8714 GCA_964384865.1 uncultured Dehalococcoidales bacterium
AGGGCTTTCCCCTCGCGTCCAGCTCCACCGCCACGAAGTCTATCCGCCAGGATTGGGGCAGGTCGTCATGGGTCTGCTGGTAGTGATATGCCGTGTCGCGCAGCTTCTCTTTCTTGGCGGCGGTTATGGATTCCTCCGGGCTGCCGAACTCATGGCTGGTCTTGGTGCGAACCTCGATGAATACCAGGGATTCCTCGTCCCTGGCGATGATGTCTATCTCCCCGTGGGGGCAGCGGTAGTTGCTTTCCAGTATCTTGTAGCCGCGCTCGGCCAGGAAGTCCCTGGCCAGCTTCTCTCCCAGTATTCCGGTCTCGCGGCGCTTCATCTCTGGAGCACCTCCCTCACCGGGCGGAAGGAGCGGCGGTGGATGGGGGAGGGCCCCATTCGGCGCAGGCAGGAGAGGTGCCGTCGGGTGCCGTAACCCTTGTGCCGCGCCAGCCCGTAGCCGGGGTAGTCCCGGTCCATCTCCATCATCAGGCGGTCACGGGAGACCTTAGCCATAATAGAGGCGCAGGCGATACACAGGCAGCGCTGGTCGCCCCTGGTTATCCCCTTCTGGGGCAGGGATGCCTCCGGGAGGCTCATATAGTCGATGAGCAGGGAGTGGGGGGGCGGGGAGAGGCGGTCCACCGCCGCCTTCATGGCCAGCCGGGTCGCCTTGACGATGCCCTGCTCGTCTATCATCTCCGGGAGGGTCATTCCGATGCCCACCGACACCGCCGCCCGGTGGATATGGTGGAAAAGCATCTCCCGCTTTTTCGGGGCGAGCATCTTGCTGTCCCTGACCTCCGCCAGCCAGCCTCCCTTCAGGCGGAGGGGGAGGATGACGGCGGCGGCTACCACCGGACCGGCTAGGGCGCCGCGCCCGGCTTCGTCTATGCCGGCAACGAGCTGGTAGCCCTGTTTGGCTAGCTTTCTCTCCTTGGTTCGGGAGGGCTTTTTATGATTGGCTATCAACCTCACCCCCTTTGAGCACCCAGAAAAATCTTCGATTTTCCTGGGAACCCGCTTAATCTCTATTTTACCCATCCCCTACAAAGGTGAGCGGGTGATAAAGAGATGCTTCGCCTCTCTTTTTAGTCTTGCCTATCTGCTATTATACCCCCGCCGAGGACGGCATCGCTCCGGTAGAAGACCACCGCCTGGCCGGGGGCTATCGCCTTCTGGGGTTGGTGAAAGATGACCTCGGCTGTTCCGTCATGGATGCGTATGGCGGCCGCCGCCTCCGCCGCCCGGTAGCGTATCTTAGCGGTTACATCTATCTGCTGCTGCGGGGCTTCGCCGGACACCCAGCTTAATTCTCCGGCGCGGAGGCTATCCCTCCATAGCTGTGATTCCTCGCCGACCACCACCCGGTTCGAGGCGGCGTCCAGCCCGATGACATAGAGGCGCTTATCGGATGCCAGCCCCAATCCCTGGCGCTGGCCTATGGTGTATCCCGCCAGCCCAGTATGCCCCCCAAGCACATTGCCCCCGCTGTCCACGATGTCTCCTGCTTCAGTGGGGATGTGCCTGGCGAGGAACGCCCGGTAGTCGCCATCGGGGATGAAGCAGATGTCCTGGCTCTCCGGCCTGTCGGCGGCGGGCAGCCCCATCTCGGCGGCGAGCCGCCTCACCTCTTTTTTATCATAGCCGCCTATCGGCAGCAGCAGGTGGGGAAGCTCACGTTGGGTCAGGGTATAGAGGAAGTAGGACTGGTCTTTATCGTGGTGGGCGGCACGGAGCAGCTGATGGCCGTCTCCGGAACGCTCTATCCGGGCGTAGTGCCCGGTGGCTAGCGAATCTGCCCCCAGCTCTTGAGCCTTTTCCAGGAGGGCGCCGAACTTGATGTGCCGGTTGCACCGCAGGCACGGGTTGGACGTCCTGCCCCGGCTGTACTCAGCGCAGAAATCGGCGACGACCTTCTCCGAGAAGACCTCCCTGAGGTCTATCACGTGGTGGGGGATGCCCAGCCTTTCGGCCGCTTTTGCGGCATCGCTGGGAGATGGCTCGCTTTGGAGCTGCATGGTGACGCCGATGACATCATAGCCGGCGCGTATCAGCAGCGCCGCCGCCAGTGATGAGTCCACCCCGCCGCTCATGGCGGCCGCCACCCTTTTGCCTGTCATGTCAGTCACCCCGCCGGGAGAGCAATTGCTGTACCCTTCGCCAGATTGCCTCGGCGATTTCGTTTTCCGTCTTGGTGGCGTCCAGCACCAGCCAGCGCCGCGGCTCTTCTTCGGCCAGTTTCAGGTAGCCTTCCCTGACCCGGTGGTGGAAGGCGATGTCCTCCTGCTCGAAGCGGTCCCGTTGCTCCTTCCGTGCCAGCCCGTCCTTCGCCGCTATGTCCAGCAGGATGGTGAGGTCGGGCTTCAGTCCCTGGGTGGCGTTGTCATTGATCGCCTTCACCGCTGCCATGTCCAGCCCACGGCCATAGCTCTGGTAGGCTATGGTTGAGTCGGCGTAGCGGTCGCAGACGACGGTCTCTCCCCTGTCCAGCGCCGGGCGGATGACATCGGCTATCAGCTGGGCGCGGGCGGCGTTGAACAGCAGCAGCTCCGCCAGCGGCGATATCCGGGTGTCGTTGTCGTGCTTGAGGAGGCGGCGTATCTTCTTGCTCAACGGCGTTCCCCCCGGCTCGTGGGTGAGCACCGCCGGGACGCCGCGCTCGGTTAATCTTTTATGCAGCGCCTGGCTCTGGGTGCTCTTGCCGCACCCCTCCCCGCCCTCGAAGGTGATGAATAGAGACATTTTTATATTAACC
>CAYLMC010000025.1:8814-13395 GCA_964384865.1 uncultured Dehalococcoidales bacterium
GCCGCACCCCTCCCCGCCCTCGAAGGTGATGAATAGAGACATTTTTATATTAACCCCTCACCCTTTGTCCCTCTCCCCTTGGCAAGGGGAGAGGGAAGATAATTATATTAAAGGGGCGGAGCCCCTTTAATCCCTCTGAATCACCCTTTATCCCTCTGAAGCCCTCTGAAGCTGTGATTATCGCCCGTTCAGCGGTAAATCCTTACCCGCCGGTGGGGGTCTTTGCCGGTGCTCTGGGAGAGCAGGCTGTGCCTCTCCGCTATGAGGTGCTGCAGGCGACGGATGTAGGCGCTCTGGGGGCTTAGCTCTACCGTTTCCTCGCCGTCTTTAATTTTGGTGACGGCTGACTCCGCCTCGCCCAGGGCGCGCTTCAGGGGGCTGGTTCTCTCCGCGCTCTCCGCGGGGTAGACATCGCCCAAGAGGCGTCTTATCTGGGGTGGGGTGTTGCTGCGCAGGACATAGATGGGCATGCCGGCGGATTCGGCTTCCTTCACTTTAGCCATCTTGCGGCGGTAGTAGCTCTTGGAGGTGACGAACAGGCTGGCGTCTTTGAGGTCGTCCACCACATCTATAGTCTGTTTCATGTCCCTGGCTATCTGCTCCAGGCGACCCCGGTTCACCCCGAACAGGTAGAGCCTGGGCGGCTTGCCCGCCTTGGCCGGCATTTTGCCCTTGCCCGCCTTGGCGGCGGACGGGGTCTCCTTCTCTATCTTTATCTCCCCGCTTTCGTCCAGGGAGCGCACCTCGGTGGCCATGGGCTGGCCGCGCAGGATGGCGTCCACGGTATCCCCGACATCGGCATGGATGGCTACCCGGTCCCGCTCCCTTATCTCCACCAGGATATCGAAGGTGGGGTGGGACTTGCGCTCCAGTATGGACTTCTGGGTGCCGCGGCGTTTTGCCTCCTCGTCGCCCAGGGTTACGCTCTGGATGCCGCCGATGAGGTCGCACAGGGTGGGGTTCATCATCAGGTTCTCCAGGGTGTTGCCGTGGGCGGTGCCTATCAGCTGCACCCCGCGCTCGGCGATGGTGCGCGCCGCCTGTGCCTCCAGCTCGGTGCCCATCTCGTCGATGACGATGACCTCCGGCATGTGGTTCTCCACGGCTTCTATCATCACGGCGTGCTGCATGGTGGGGGTGGTCACCTGCATGCGGCGGGCGTGCCCGATGGCGGGGTGGGGGATATCGCCGTCGCCGGCTATCTCGTTGGAGGTGTCCACGATGATGACTCGCTTGTTATGGTCGTCGGCAAGGACTCTGGCCGCCTCGCGGAGCATGGTGGTCTTGCCCACTCCGGGGCGACCCAGCAGCAGTATGCTTTTGCCCGATTTGACGATGTCTTCGATTATCTTAATGGTGCCGAAAACGGCCCGGCCCACCCGGCAGGTGAGCCCGACGATGCGTCCCTTGCGGTTGCGGATGGCCGATATGCGGTGCAGCGTCCGCTCCACCCCGGCGCGGTTGTCGTCGCCGAAGCTGCTGATGCGGGAGGCCACATAGTCTATGTCCTCCTGGCCGATGTCCTTGGGGTCCAGGATGGTCTCCTGCTCGGAGTAGCGCGCCTCCGGGGAGCGTCCCAGGTCCAGGACCACCTCCAGCAGGTCGCTGTTGTCGCCCTCCTTCTCCAGGGGCTGGCGGATGTGGGGGGGCAGGATGTCGAGGAAGGCTTCCAGGTCGTCAGTGATTACCTTTTGCATCGGCATTCCTCCGCACAGGCGAGCTCGCCCTTTCGGCGGCGATGTCCAGGAAGTAGCGGTGAAACCTGAGGTCGTCGGTAAGCTCCGGGTGGAAGGCGGCTGCCAGCAGCCTTCCCTGCCTGACGGCGACGGCAGTGCCGTCGGCCAGCCGTGCCAGCACCTCCACCGTGCTGTGGGAGCACTCCACAACGGGAGCGCGGATGAAAACGGCGGGGAAGGGTTGTTCCCCCAGCGCCGGTATGGCCAGCTCTGTCTCGAAGCTGTCCACCTGCCTGCCGAAGGCGTTGCGCCTCACCGTGATGTCCATCAGCCCCAGGGGCTCTATGTCCGAGTCCGGGACATTCTCGGCCATCAGTATCATCCCGGCGCAGGTGCCGAATACCGCCAGGCCGTCAGCGGCGAGGCTCTTTATCCGGCTGGCCAGGTCGTAGTGCAGCATCAGCTTGCTGATAGAGGTGCTTTCCCCTCCGGGAATAATCAGCCCGTTCAGCCCCTCCAGCTGTGAGGGCAGGCGGACGGGCAGTGCTTCCGCTTCTAGTCGGCGCAGTGCGGCGATGTGCTCGGCGAAGGCTCCTTGCGCAGCAAGGACACCTATTCTCATATTACCATCCTCTGGATGCCAGCAGCTCCTCATCGGGTATCTGCTTGATATCTAGCCCGGGCATGGCTTCGCCCAGCTTCTTGGAGACCTCGGCGATTATGGCGGGGTCTTTGTAGTGGGTGGTTGCCTTTACTATCGCCTTGGCCATTACCTCCGGCTGGGAGGACTTGAATATCCCTGAGCCCACGAAGACGCCCTCCGCGCCCAGCTGCATCATCAGGGCGGCGTCGGCGGGGGTGGCCACTCCACCGGCGGCGAAGTTGACCACCGGCAGCTTGCCCGTCTTGTGGATCTCCTCCACCAGCTCGAAGGGGGCGCCCATCTCCTTGGCCGCCGCCATCAGCTCCTCGTGGGGGGTGGCGGTCAGCTTGTGCATGGCGTCCATCACCGCCCGCATGTGGCGCACCGCCTCCACGATGTTGCCCGTGCCGGCTTCGCCCTTGGTGCGTATCATGGCGGCTCCTTCGCCGATGCGGCGCAGGGCTTCAGCCAGGTTGCGGCAGCCGCAGACGAAGGGTACCTTGAAGTCGTGCTTCCAGACATGGTGTGCTTCGTCGGCGGGGGTGAGCACCTCGGATTCGTCTATGTAGTCGACGCCCATCGCTTCCAGCGCCTGGGCTTCCACGAAGTGACCGATGCGGCACTTGGCCATCACCGGTATGGAAACCGTCTTCATAATGGCTTCGATGACGGTGGGGTCAGCCATGCGGGCGACTCCTCCGGCGGCGCGAATGTCCGACGGGACCCTCTCCAGCGCCATCACGGCGCAGGCGCCGGCATCCTCGGCTATTCTGGCATGCTCCGGGGTGACCACGTCCATAATCACCCCGCCTTTCAGCATCTGAGCCAGCCCTGCCTTCACCTTCCATGTTCCACTGGTCGTTTTTTTCTGACTCATCTGACGCTGTCTCCTTGTCTATTTGATAGCTTTATTTTACTCTTGTTGGGATTGATTATCAACCTCTCCCCCTTAATCCCCCTCTCCTTCTCAAGGAGAGGGGGAAGAAATAAAAAAAGAGGGGCGAAGCCCCTCTTTAAATAAGTTCCCCCCTTCCCTTATTAAGGGAAGGGGGGCAGGGGGATGGGTTTCTTAACCTCTGCTAGATAAGCGGCCTCTTCGTTGGCATGCCGGCCCGGCGGGGGTATTTGGTGGGGGTGGGGGACACTTTAGACACTATCACCAGCCGGCGCTCGTCGGCGAACTCGGCCAGGTCAATCTTCATCACCTCCCGCAGCTTTCCCCCCAGCAGGCTGATTGCCCTTTCGGCCCGGCTTATCTCCGTGTCTATCTCACCCTTCTTCTGGGAGACGAAGCTGCCGCCGACGGCGCAGAAGGGCAGGGTCAGCTCCACCAGGGTTGCCAGGGGGGCGACCCCTCGCGCCAGTACCAGGTCGAACCCTTCTCTGTATGGCGCCTGGCGGCCGATATCTTCGGCGCGCCCCGCCACCACCTCCACATCGTCCAGCCCCAGCCGGGCGGTGATATGGCGCAGGAAGTCCGCCTTCTTGGCGGTGGCCTCGAGCAGGGTCAGCCTTATCTGGGGGGAGGCGATTTTCAGGGGCAGCCCGGGGACGCCGGCGCCGGAGCCGATATCTATCAGGCGCAGTCCTGGGGTGGGCTTGACAGCCTGAGCCACGGCGAGGGAGTCCAGGAAGTGTTTAACCTGCACCTCCTCGTAGCCGGTGATTCGGGTCAGGTTCAGCCGCCGGTTCCAGTCTATTAGCTCATCGTAGTAGGTCTGGAACCGCCCCAACTGCTCCGGGGTGAGGCGTAAGCCCAGCTTTTTGGCGCCGCTTTCCAGTATTTTCATGGTGATTACGATTATATCACCGCCGCTGCAAGTGAGGGAAGCTTTGGAATGGGTGAATCCTATCCCCTTTGTCCCATTCCCCTTAATAAGGGGAATGGGAAGAAATTAAAAAGAGGGGCTGGCGCCCCTCTTAAACGCCCTGCTTTATTCGCCATTGCGTAAAGATAAAGGTAAGGAGAGTCAAAGAGAGGCGAAGCCTCTCTTATAATTAACCTTCCCCCTCTCCTTTGAAGGAGAGGGGGATAAAGGGGGTGAGGTAGATAAGATAGCACCTCGTTTGCCTTCCCACCGAGCCTGTGCTATAGTGTAAGGGACAACTTAATAACATAACCGCTAGGGGTGCTGACAGGCTGAGAGGCAGTTACGGTGCCAACCCTGGGAACCTGATCTCGACAATGCGAGCGTAGGAAAGCGGAGACCGAGAAATCCAGGGTTTCAGCATTTCAGCCGCAGCCTTGGATTTTTGCTTTCG
>CAYLMC010000026.1:0-1274 GCA_964384865.1 uncultured Dehalococcoidales bacterium
CATGGTTAAGACAGTTTAGCAGAATACTCCGTCTTCCCGCCACCTCAGCGCAGCAGGGCGACATAGCTGTTCAGGGGCACTCCCAGGGAATCGGCCACCGGCTGGCACTTCGCCATCAGGCAGTAGAATATCTTTCCCTGTTCCGGAACATCGGAGAGGGACTCCCAGTAGCCCATGCCCTTGGCGAATACCAGATCCGCGGCCCCGAACTCCCGCTTGAACTCCTCGGACGCCTGGCGGAAGTCTATCCCCGGCGTGTCCGTGCCGGTGGTTATCACCCGCGGGAAGCTGTCCGCTATCCCCGCCGTTTTCAGGTCCGCCAGGGTGATGTCGTTCTGGACGGGGGACTCCTTGACCACATAGGTCGCCTGCGCCCAGCGCCCCATCAGCCTCATCAGGGGCAGGTCCAGCTGCGCCTCGCCGGCGTTGTCCGCCAGGTATAGCACCGTCTTCGCCTCTTTCAGCATGGCCAGCAGCCTATCGGAGTGGTCTATGGCGAACTGGAGCGGCTTCCTGATGTCCGCTTTGATGGTATCGAGGGGGCGGAAGAAGTCTATGGCGTTCGCCTTCGCCGCCAGCTCCAGGCAGCCGCGGAAGTCGTCCAGCTTCTCGGCGTTCATCTCGCGGTAGAGCTCCCGCGCCGCCGCTATCTCCCGGTCCTTCATCTGGCGGTAGGGGTCGGCGTTGCCGGTTATCTTTCTGATGGCGCGGTGCAGCTCGGTGGCGACCATGATGGATACCTCATGTAAGGAGAACTCCTTTTCCAGGAGCTTCAGCCCCTCTTCGGTCGCCTGTTTCCGGAGCTGTTCATCGCCGTCGGCGGCAAAGCGCGCTGCCTGGTCGACCAGTCTTGCCAGGCACGAGCGGCACTGTTGGGTAGCTTTCATGTTTCCTCCACTGGGAATAATTGGCGGGATGCGACGCCGGTATAATTCTACCCCATTCCGGCGCCCGGTGGCTATTTTGCCGGCATTCTCCTTGCCGTCAGGGTGGCATAGGGGTTATTATGGGGGCGATGATAGTTTATCGGAGAGCCCCCAGACAGCCGCTGGGGCCGCTGTGGCTGTTGATAGGGGCGAATGTGATACTGTTTGTCGCCACCCTGTTCTACGGGGAGGCGGTCTATTATCTAGCCTTCCAGCCGGCCAGCCTGGCATACCGTCCCTGGACGATGATATCCAGCATGTTTGTCCACGGCGGCTTCTGGCACATCATCGCCAACATGATAACCCTCTATTTCTTCGGCAGGAATGTGCTCATGCTGGTGGGAAAGA
>CAYLMC010000026.1:1374-4298 GCA_964384865.1 uncultured Dehalococcoidales bacterium
AACATGATAACCCTCTATTTCTTCGGCAGGAATGTGCTCATGCTGGTGGGAAAGAACCGCTTCCTGGCGGTCTATTTCATCGGGGGGATAGTGGGCAACATCCTGTTCATGTTGCTGGCTTCGCCCCTGGCGTTGGTGGTGGGGGCCTCCGGGGCGGTCTTCGCCCTGGGTGGGGTGCTGGTGGTGATGAGGCCCAAGATGAGGGTGCTCATCTTCCCCATCCCGGCACCCATCCCTCTGTGGGGGGCGGTAATCGGCGGCTTCCTGGTCATGCTGTTCATCCCCGGCATCGCCTGGCAGGCGCACCTGGGCGGGCTGATAGTGGGTCTTATCGGCGGCTACTACTTCCGCAGAACTCAGCGCCGCCCTATCTTCTGACCGCTAAAATAGCGGCCTGACCGTTGACTATGGGTGGGGCCGGTCTTAATATAGTTTCGGCTGCCGGAGACGACCTCCGGCGGGAAAGGAGGTGGGGCTAATGTCTACCTATCTGATGCTGGTGCTGTTGACGGGGCAGGGGGTGAAGAACAGCCCCGGCCGCGTGGACACTGCCCGGGAGGTGCTGCGGGAGATGGGTGCGGAGCTGAAGCAGGTCTACCTTCTCATGGGGCACTACGATATGGCCCTGGTGGTGGATGCGCCCAACTTCGAGACCATGGCGAAAGCCGCCCTCACCCTGGATTCTTTGGGGAGCATGCGCACTGAGACACTGCGTGCCTTCTCCGAGGACGAATACCGCAAGATACTGGACGATATAGCCTGATACGGCAGCAGTTTCATTGAGGGACACATAATATGGCTGAAATGGGCGTTACCAGGTGCGGTGATATCCAGTTTCGCTGGGGTGAGCGCACCTATGTCATGGGCATCATCAACCTGTCCCCGGACTCCTTCTCCGGCGACGGCGTCGCCGGGCTGGGGGAGGCGGCGGCGCAGGCGCACCGTTTCGTCACCGAGGGCGCCGATATCCTGGACATCGGCGGCGAGTCCACCAGACCCGGCTTCGAGCCGATAACCGTCGACGAGGAGATAGAGCGGGTGATCCCGGTCGTCCGGCGGCTGGCTTCCGAGGTGGCGGTGCCCATCAGCGTGGATACCTATAAGTCCGAGGTGGCGCGCCTGGCCCTGGAGGCGGGCGCCGCCATGATAAACGACCAGTGGGGACTGAAAGAAGACCCCCAGCTTGCCGAACTTGCCGCGGAGCGGCATGTCCCCCTCATCCTGATGAGCAACCAGCGGGACCTGTCCGGCCGGGACGCCTCCGAGCGCGATGACATCATGACCGAGATAATATCCTCCCTGCGGCAGAGCGTGAAGCGGGCGGTCGGGCTGGGGGTGGCGGAGGAGAACATCATCCTGGACCCCGGGCTGGGGTTCGGCAAGACCTGGCAGCAGGACCTGGAGGTCATCCGCCGTCTGGAGGAGCTGAAGGAGCTGGGCAGGCCGATTCTGGTCGGGCCCTCCCGCAAGTCGTTCATCGGGCTGGTGCTGGACCTTCCCGTGGAGGAGCGGGTGGAGGGCACCGCCGCCGCCGTGGCTGTCGGCGTCAGCCGGGGGGCTGACATGGCCCGGGTGCACGATGTCCGTCACATGGCTCGGATATGCCGCATGAGCGACGCCATCATTCGGCCTTCGCCACCGCCTCCCGGTAAGCGATCCTGAGCCGCTGGGTCATATCCCCCGGTATTCCGGTGCCGATGTTCCTCCCCTTCACCATGGTGAGGGGCATAATCTCTATCAGCGAGTTGGTCAGGAAGGCTTCCTGCGCCTGGTAGACCTCATCCTCCTCTATATCGCCCTCAATGGTGTCTATGTCCATCTTCCCGGCCAGCTTGAGCACCGTTGCCCGGGTGATTCCGGACAGGATGCCGCTGTCCTCTCCCGGCGTCTTCAGCTTGCCTCCCGCCACCAGGAAGACGTTGCTCATGCTCGCCTCCGCCAGCAGCCCCTTCTCGTTGAGGAGGAGGGCTTCGTCGGCGCTGGCCTTCTTGGCTTCCTGCCGGGCGATGATATTTTCTAAGTAATTAATCGTCTTCAGCCTGGGCAGGGGGGACTGGCTGTTGCGGCGGATGGAGGAGATAATGGCGCGGTAGCCCTGGTTATAGACCTGGTCGGGGATGGGCTGGTAGGGGGTGGCGGTTATCAGCACCACCGGGTTGTGGCAGCTGTCCGGGTCGGGGGTCATGGTGCCCTCGCCGCGTGAGGCGGTGATGCGGACGCGGGCGTTATCCAGCTCGTTGGCCTGGATGAGGGCGGTTACCGCCCCTTTCAGATCCATCCCCTTGATGGGTATCCCCAGGGTGCCGGCGGCGTGGGACAGCCGGCTGAGGTGGCTGTCCAGGCGGAATACCTTGCCGTCGTAGGCGCGCATGGTCTCGAAGATGCCCATACCGTAGAGAAATCCGTAGTCCATGGCCGGTATCCGGGCCTGGCTGCGGGGTATCAACGAGCCGTTGAAATAGACGATTTCGAACATAGCTTTACTCCTCAGACCACCGCGGCCGGGTGAAACCGAGGAAGTTCCTCAGTATATCATGCCCGACATCGGTCATTATTGATTCCGGGTGAAACTGCACACCCTCCACGACATGCTCCCGGTGGCGCACCCCCATGATGACCCTGCCGTCGTCGGTGGTGGCGGACGCCTTGAGGACATCGGGCAGCCCCTCTCTGCTGATGACCAGGGAGTGGTAGCGCCCCCCGTCGAAGGGGTTGGGCAGCCCTTGATATATGGTCTCGCCGTCGTGGCTGATGAGGTCGCTCTTGCCGTGGCTGGGCTTGGGGGCGCCGGCGATTTTCCCGCCGTAGACATGCCCGATGCACTGGTGCCCCAGGCAGACGCCCAGTATCGGTATCTGACCGCCGAAGCGGCGGATGACATCGTTGGAGATGCCGGCGTCCAGGGGGGTGCCGGGGCCGGGGGA
>CAYLMC010000026.1:4398-12445 GCA_964384865.1 uncultured Dehalococcoidales bacterium
GGCGGATGACATCGTTGGAGATGCCGGCGTCCAGGGGGGTGCCGGGGCCGGGGGAGATGATGATATGGGTCGGGCGCAGGCTCTCTATATCCTCCAGGATGATGCGGTCGTTGCGGTACACCGCCGGCTGCCAGCCCATCTCCCCCAGGTATTGGGCCAGGTTATAGACGAACGAGTCATAGTTGTCGATTATCAGTATCATCTCTTCACCGCCGCTTTCGCCGTGGCGTTCAGGGCACTTACCAGCGCCCCGGCCTTGTCCAGGGTCTCCTGGTACTCCGCCTCCGGGTCGGAGTCATAGGTGACGGCGCCGCCCACCTGGTAGTAGGCCGTGCCGTCCTTGATGATGAAGGTGCGGATGACGATGGACAGGTCCAGGTCCCCGTTGAAGCCCAGGTAGCCGATGTTGCCGGTATAAACGCTGCGCCGGGTGGGCTCCAGCTCGTCTATAATCTCCATGGAGCGCACCTTGGGGGCGCCGGTTATGGAGCCGCCGGGGAAGGAGGCCTGGAGCAGGTCTATGCCGCCTTTGCCCTCCCTGAGCCTGCCCTCTATGGTGGAGGTGAGGTGGAACACGGTGGGGAACCTCTCCAGGACGGCAAGCTCGGTGACCTTCACCGTGCTGTAGCGGCATACCCGTCCCAGGTCGTTCCTCTCCAGGTCGACTATCATCATGTTCTCGGCACGGTCTTTGACGCTGCCGGTGAGCTCATCCGCCAGGGTCTTGTCCTCCGCCTCGTTTTTGCCCCGGGGACGGGTGCCCTTGATGGGGCGCGTCTCCACCCGGTCCCCCCGCAGGCGGATGAACCGCTCCGGGGAGGCGCTGGCTATCGCGACCTCGTCGAAGCCGAGGTAGGCGGCGAAGGGCGCCGGGTTTATCCGCCTCAGCCTCTGGTAGAGCTGGTAAGGCTCCACCGCAAGCTGTGCCTGGAAGCGCTGGGACAGGTTCACCTCGAAGATGTCCCCGGCGATGATATACTGCCTGGCTCTCTCCACGGCGGCGGCGTATTCCCGGTGGCTGAAGCCCCCCGTCAGCCCCCCCGAAGCCGCCGCTGGGGGCGGGGGCACCTCGGCGCCGGGGGATATCCCCTTAAGCTTTTCCTTGACTTCTTTCAGGCGCCGGGCGGCGCGCTCCAGCCGCGCTTCCTCCTTCAGCTCCGGGAAGCCGGTGGATATGATATATGCCTTGCCCTTCAGGTTGTTGAAGGCCAGCACCAGGTCGTAGAAGCCGAAGTAGCACTCCGGCAGCCGCAGGTCGTCCGCGGCGGATGCGGGCAGGCGCTCGATGAAGTGGCACAGGTCGTAGCTGAGGTAGCCCACCGCCCCGCCGATGAAGGGTACCGGCGGCTTATCGGCTTCGAGGCGATATACTTTCAGAAAGTGGTCCAGGACATGGAAGGGGTTGCCGCTTAAGTCGGTCTTCTCTCCGTCCCTAATGGTGGTTATGCGGCTGCCGCGGCTGCTCATCACCAGGAAGGGGTCTGCGCCCATGAAGGAGTAGCGCCCCAGCCTGTCCGGGTCCATGCCGCCGTCCAGAAAGAAACTGAACCGGCTGTCCCTGAACAGACGGAAGGCTTGGGTGGGCTCAAGCGGGGGGTGGATCTCCTCTATCAGCGGGTAGCGAGCTGCTTTGGACATTACAAATAACCGGCTGACATTCAGCCTAAGCAGTAATCGGCACCATAATATACCAGGGGGGTTGGTTAGTCAATTGCGGCTTTAGCGTCCGTCGCCGAAGGCGGAGGCGGCTATCCGGCTCAGGTATGGCTTGAGGGCGGCTTCCGCGTCCGAGTTTTCGCCGTCTCCCATCTTCGCCCGCAGGTCCCTGAGGGCTGCCCGCAGGGAGAAGAACTCTTTTGAGGTGCGGAAGGCGCGGCGCAGCTCGGAGTGAAGGGCGGCGCCGGAGAAGGCTTTCTCCACGGCGGCGCGGATATCGCTGATATCGGACAGGCTGTCCTCTCCCAGCCGGAAGGCGACCTGCCTGGCTTTCTGGGATAGGCCGTGGAACAGGTCGTCCATTTTCTTCAGATACTTCTTGGCGGTGGGGTAGAGCTTGTCTATCTCCTCCTTGAGGTCCAGGAACTCCAGCACCGAGTCCATGGAGTCCATGCTGTCGCCCATCTTGTCCAGGGCCTGCTGGTATGCCTCCGGCTTCTCGGCCGAGAGCAGCTCCGCCTTTACTGCCTGGTGGGTCTCCTGGCGGAAGATTCCCGGCGCTGACAGGGCTATGTTCGCATCTCCGTTGTCGCGGCAGCAGTCGGCAATTTCTGACTCCTCCTGCCGGGTGAGGAAATCGAACACCATGTCCAGCACATAGTCCTTGAGCAGCCGGCGGCGATGCGCCGCCACCCGGGCCAGGGTCTTCTCCCTCTCCGCCTGGCGGAGCTTGGAGGCTATCTCCCTGACTTCCTCCAGCCGTTTCAGGCACTGGTTCAGCCGTGCCAGCCCGTCCTCTGACGAGCCGTCGCCGGGGCTGTCTAGATACTCCCTGATGGATGCGAAGACGCTCTCTATCTCGTCCCAGGTCTCCTGGTTTAGCGCCAGGTATATCGTCTCGGGGTTGAGCTGGAACGGCTTGCCGAAGTCCACCTTGTCCCCCTCGGCGATGATGGTGAACTTTATCCGGTCGCCCTCCTTGAGGTCGCTCTCCCTGATGACCACCACCCTTCCCTGCGGCGTCCTCACCAGGGGGTCGCCCTTGGCGCCCGTCCCGAACACCACGCCCTCCATCATTTTCTGCTGCTTTATCTTTGAGTCTATCAGGTGGTAGTGGGGCAGGGTGGTGCGGCAGCGGGAGGCGAAGGCGGACAGGAACTTCTGGCGGTCCTCCTCCCGGTTCTGGCGGGGCAGGTTCCCTATCGTCTCCTCGATCTCGCTCTGCGCCGTCTCCAGAAGCCCGGCTATCCGGGTGTAGGCGGTGCACACGGCATCGTAGTCTGCCTGCTCAAGGGCGGTGACCAGGGACCGGTATCCTTCTCCTGAAGCTATCTTCTTCAGCGTCTTGCTTGTCTGGCTCATGTCTTTGCTGTCATGTTCTGCTGATTGATTTTATGAGCACTTATTATACACTAATCTTTGCCGTTGGGAAACCCCCTCTGTAAATCGAGGCTGCCTTGACATACCCGCTTCGGCAGGGATAAGATTTCTTATAATTCTATAGCGGAGAGAAGGAATGAGCGATAAGAAAGTAGTTATCTATTCCACCCCTTACTGCCACTTCTGCACCCTGGCCAAGAAGTATCTGTCTGATAAAGGCGTCGCCTACACCGAGCACGATGTCGCCCGGGACGAGACGGCGGCTGAGGAGATGGTGAAGAAGACCGGCCAGATGGGTGTTCCGGTAATCATCATCGGCAACGAGATAGTGGTCGGTTTCGACCGGCCCCTGCTGGACAAGCTGCTGGCGGAATAATCAGCCGGCGAACCTGGCGGGCTGGAACCCGCGCAGGCGCAGCGAGTTGGTCACCACAGTGATGGAGCTGGCGGCCATGGCGGCGGCTGCCAGCATCGGATTGAGGAAGCCGAACTCTCCCAGCACGAAGCGCAGCCCGGCGGGTACCCCGCCCTGCCCGAAGACGAAGAACAGCGCTCCGGCGGCTACGGGGATTAGGGCGCTGTTGTAGGCGAAAGCCCAGAACAGGTTCTGCTTGATGGTTCTCATGGTGCGCTTGCTCAGCTGTATGGCGGTTACGATTCCCTCTAGTTCGCCGCTGATGAGGGTGATGTCCGCCGTCTCCATGGCGACATCTGTGCCGGTGCCGATGGCGATGCCGACATCCGCCTGAGCCAGAGCCGGGGCGTCGTTGATGCCGTCCCCCACCATGGCGGTTATCCTGCCCTCGTCCTGGAGCTTCTTCACCTCCCTGGCTTTGTGCTCCGGCAGCACCTCCGCCAGGACGCGGTCTATCCCCGCCTGCCGGGCGATGGCCTGGGCGGTGCGCCGGTTGTCACCGGTTATCATCACCACCTCGGCGCCCATGCTGTGGAGCGCCGCCACCGCCTCCGCGGCGCCGGGCTTGAGGGTGTCCGCCACGGCGATGATTCCCTTAAGCTTTCCCTCTATCCCCAGGAACATCACCGTCTTGCCCTGCTTCCACAGGCGGCGGGCCTCTTTCTCCAGACCGTCCGCGGAGATGCCCCTGTCCTTTATCATTTTGAGGCTGCCCAGCAGGAGCTTATCGCCCTTGACCGATGCCTCGATGCCGTGGCCGGGGACGGCGTTGAACCCCGATGCCGGGGGCAGCTTCAGTTTCTCTGCTCTGGCGGCTCTGACTATAGCCTCCCCCAGGGGGTGCTCGGAGCCGCGCTCCGCCGCTGCCGCCATCGTCAATACCTCCTCCCTGGATGAGTGGGGGGTGGCGATGACATCAGTTACCTCCGGCTCGCCCCGGGTCAGGGTGCCGGTCTTGTCCAGGAGGACGGTCTGTATCTTGTGGGACGTCTCCAGCGCCCTGCCGCTGCGGATGAGGACGCCGTTCTGGGCGCCCTTGCCGGTGCCCACCATGATGGCGGTGGGGGTGGCCAGCCCCAGGGCGCAGGGGCAGGCGATGATGAGGACGGCCACGAAGTTGAGCAGGGCGTAGGTGAGGGCGGGTTCCGGGCCTATACGAAACCAGACTATGAAAGCGGCGGCGGCGATGCCGATGACGATGGGCACGAAGTAGCTGGCGATGACGTCCGCCAGGCGCTGGATGGGCGCCTTGCTCCCCTGAGCCTCCTCCACCAGCTTGATAATCTGGGCCAGGGTGGTGTTGGCCCCTACCTTGGTGGCCTGGAACTGGAAGCTGCCCGTCCGGTTGATGGTGGCGCCGATGACCTGGTCGCCTTTGTGCTTCTCTACCGGGATGCTCTCCCCGGTTATCATGGACTCGTCTATGCTGGAGCTCCCCTGTTTGACGACCCCGTCTACCGGCACCCGCTCGCCGGGGCGCATCAGGATGATGTCGCCCACCACCACCTCGTCCACCGCCGTCTCGGTCTCCCTGCCGTCCCGGATCACCAGCGCCGTCTTGGGCTGCATCCCGATGAGCCGCTTTATCGCCTCCGATGTCCCCCCTCTGGCCCTAGCCTCCAGAAAGCGGCCGAGGAGAATCAGGGCGATGATTATGGCAGCGGTATCAAAATAGACATGGGGCTCCAGGCCGCGAGCGGTGAAAAATCCGGGAGACAGAACCGCTATCATGCTGTAAAAGTAAGCCGATGAGGTGCCCACCGCTATCAGGGTGTTCATATCGGCGGTTCTGTGCTTTAAAGCCCCCCAGGCACCTTTGTAGAATTGCCAGCCAACCCAAAACTGCACCGGGGTCGCCAGCGCCCAGAGTAGATAGGGTTTGCCTGCGAAGGAAGCCCCAAGACCTAAGCCCAGAATTGAGAAGCCGAGGACGGCTGCTATGATAAACTTGTTCCGCATGGTTCCGATTTCTCGACGGGCGGCAGCGGTGACATCTTCCATAGCCTCGGCTTCTATGCCCAGCCCGTAGCCGGCGTCCCTCACCGCCCGCCTCATATCGGCGGTATCGGTGCCGTCTATGTACTCTATGGTGGCTTTCTCCGCAGCCAGGTTGACATTCGCCGAGACCACTCCGGGGACGCTTCTCAGCGCCTTCTCCACCCGCGCCACGCAGGAGGCGCAGGTCATGCCGGTTACCGGGAAGGTGGACTTCTTGGCGGTTATGTTATAGCCCAGTTCGGAGACGGTCTGTTTCAGCCGGGGGAGGTCTGTCCGGGAGGGGTCGTATTCCACGGACGCCTTCTCGGCGGCGAAGCTGACATCGGCCCGCTTCACGCCGGGGGTCCGGGACAGCCCCTTCTCTATGGTGGCCGCACAGGTGGTGCAGGTCATCCCGGTTATGTGGATGTGGGTTTTCTTCCTGGTGCTTTTTGCCATCTGCGTTATATCCCGGCGGTCATGACACCTTGTTCAGGGGCAGGGGGCAGGTGCGCCATACCCCGGCGGCGTCCGGGGTGCCCAGCACGATGCCGAACATATCGCTGCCGCCGCTGCGCATCAGGTGCCACCAGTGGGTGAACAGCGGCGGTATCCCCTTGGTGCGGAAGGATATCTCCTCCAGCTGCCCGAAGGTCTGCACCGCCAGCCCGGGCCAGTCGCTGAGGCCGTCCGGGGCTTCCTCTATGTGGACGTTGACCTCTTTATCCCGCCACTCTATCTCGATGACCACCGTCCATTCCCGGTCGGCTCCGGGCAGGTGTGCCTTGCCGCGAAAGGTTTCCATGTTCGTCCTCCTGTTAAGTCTGCTTCTGCTCCGCCGCCGGTGGGGTGAACACCCGCCTGCCCAGCTCGCTGTCCAGCATGAACAGCCCGCCGGCGTCCTTGCCCGCCAGCTTCAGCCTCTCCAGCACCTCGCTGGCCGATGCCTCCTCCTCCACCTGCTCGGTGACGAACCACTGCAGGAAGCTGCTAGAGGCGTGGTCCTTCTCGGCGATGGCCAGGTTGACCAGGTCGTTTATCAGTGCGGTGACCTTCTGCTCGTGGCTGTAGACATTCTCAAATACCTTCAGTGGCGAGCCCCACTCCCTGGGAGGGTCCTCTATGGCGGCCAGGGCTATCCTGCCGCCTCTCTCCCCCAGGTAGTCGTAGAGCTTCATGGCGTGGCTCATCTCCTCCTGCGCCTGCACCCGCATCCAGCTGGCGAACCCCTTCAGGTTGATGTTCCCGAAGTAGGCTGACATGGAGAGATAGAGGTAGGCTGAGTACAGCTCCCGGTTTATCTGGCGGTTGATCGCCTTCTCCATCTTGGCTTTGATCATGATAGTCGTCCCCTTCTGTGCTTGGTAGTTAGTCCCCGAAGAAGTAATCGTCCAGGTCCGCTTTATTGGAGTACCCTCGGCTCTCCCAGAAGCCGCGGTATTCGGCGTCGTCGGACAGCTCCATCTCGGTTATCCACTTTATCCACTTGTAGCCCCACTTGCTCTCCGCCACCAGCTGGAAGGGGAAGCCCCTTTCCGCCGGCAGGGTGATATCGTTCATCCGGTAAGCCATCATGATATCGTTGTCTATTATATAGTCCAGGGGCAGGGAGGTGGTATAGCCGTCATGGGCGTGGAAGATGACCACCACCGATTCGGGGAGGGGGCCGGCTTCGGCCAGGATATCCTTGACCAGCACTCCTTCCCACAGGATGGTGACCGCCCACCCCTCCACGCAGTCCAGGGTGACCACCTTGCGGTAGCTGTTATACCCGTCCAGGATTTCATGGTAGCTGTACTGGCGCGGGTTTTCCACCAGCCCGGTTATGCTCATTCGGTATGACTCCAGGTCCACCTGCTGTGGCCCGGCTATGGAGTTCTCTCTGAAATCGTCAATGGATGACAGGTCTTTGCCCTGGTAGTAGCTCACCTCCTCCGGCTCCAGCTCATCGATGCCGGGGGTGGTCAGATCCCCCAGGCAGCTGCCGGTGAGGGCTATCACCGCTGACAGCGCCGCCAGCAGGGCTATGTTGATTCTATTTCTTATCTTTCTTTTTGCCATGTCCGCCTCCCTTTCCCTCATCGGCTGCCGGCGGGGAGGCTTCGGCTTCCAGCCTCTCCTCTGCCCGCTCCTCTTTCTCCGCCTCCTCCTGCCCCACGGCAACCCATTGGTGAGCCTTCATCATCTCCTCCATCAATCTCAGCTCTTCGATGATGGCTCTCTCTTTCCTGTCTTCTTTGCCCTTTTTCATGATAGACCTCTCCTCTATGCCCGCTATTGAGCCCGTCAGCCGGGGGTGCCGTAGTAGCCGATGGCGAATACGGCATGGGCGATTACCGACCCCCAGAACGCCCACCAGATATAGCAGTGGAGCTTATAGAAGCGCTGGTAGCCGGGGCGTTCCTTCAGCCCGCTGGTGAGCTTCCAGCCGGGGATACAGCGGCAGGTGAGCGCCACCATCACCCCGGTGACGATATTGGTGACGCTCAGGGTGAATGTCACCCTGGCAGCCGTGGCTGACTGCAGTATATCCATATCCGTCTCCCCCTTACTTGAGACAGGTCTCTCCTCTCATTTCCCCGTCTCCTTAATCAATAATAATAATTATTATCGGAATAG
>CAYLMC010000027.1:0-3260 GCA_964384865.1 uncultured Dehalococcoidales bacterium
GGGTTGGTCCAGTACTCCCAGTCGTAGGTGAAGTCCGCCAGGGTGCGGAACTTCTCCTCGCTCTTCTGGCGCTCCGCCTCGGCGGACTCCAGCTCGGCGATGCGCCGGCGCAGTCTGGCTATCTCATCGGCGACTTGTTTGCTGATTTTTTCGGAGATTGACATCGCTCATCCCCCCTCTGCCCGATCACTCCAGGTAGTCCTTCAGCCGGCGGCTGCGGCTGGGGTGGCGCAGCTTGCGCAGCGCCTTGGCCTCTATCTGGCGGATTCTCTCCCTGGTGACATTGAACTCCCGGCCCACCTCCTCCAGGGTGCGGCTGCGCCCGTCCTCCAGCCCGAAGCGGAGCTGGAGCACCCGCTGCTCGCGGGGGGTGAGGGTGGACAGCACCTCGCTTATCTGCTCCTTGAGCAGCTGGCGGGAGGCGGCGTCGGGTGGGGGCAGGGCGTTGCGGTCCTCGATGAAGTCGCCCAGGTGGCTGTCCTCCTCCTCACCGATGGGTGATTCCAGGGAGATGGGCAGCTGGGCTATCTTGGCTATCTCCCGCACCTTTTCCTGGGGGATGTCCATGCCGGCGCCTATCTCCTTGGGGGTGGGCTCCCGCCCGTATTCCTGGGCCAGGCGGCGGCTCACCCGCAGGAGCTTGTTTATGGTCTCTATCATATGCACCGGGACGCGGATGGTGCGCGCCTGGTCGGCTATGGCGCGGGTTATCGCCTGGCGTATCCACCAGGTGGCGTAGGTGCTGAACTTGTAGCCGCGGCGGTAGTCGAACTTCTCCACGGCTTTAATCAGCCCGATGTTGCCCTCCTGGATGAGGTCTAGCAGGGACATCCCTCGCCCGATGTGCTTCTTGGCGACGCTGACCACCAGGCGCAGGTTGGCCCTGGTGAGGTGGTTTTCGGAGCGCTTCGCCTCCAGCTCGAGGTGGTCCAGGTAGGCTTTTATGTTTGGCTCGTGGTCGTTTACGGTTTCGGTGAAGGAGTTCTTTTTCAGCAGCTTCTCTATATCGCCGGCGGAAATCTTGTCCGGGACGGCATCCAGGAGCTGCTTGGGCAGCAGGCTTGAGTTCAGGGAGAAGTCTATCAGCAGGTGCTCCGCTTCAGTGGCGGATTTGCCCAGCTTCTTGGAGGTTATCTGGATGAGCTTCTGGCTTATCTCGCCGTCTATGTTGGCGCGCAGCGCTGGTTCGGTGATGGCTGGCTTGAGCTTGGTGCGCGGGGATATACCGAGCGACTTCAGTATGTGGGGGATGGCGCCGGATATGGCGCCTATCTCCGCCAGCATGGCCAGGGCGATGCCGGCTGGCGAAGGCTCCCTGCCTTCTTTCTGTTGGAGCCCGTGCCTTATCTCGGATATGCGCTTCGCTTCGGCGATGTTCCGGGACAGAATCTGCTCGTCCGCGGCGGTGAGCAGGGGCACCCTGCCTATCTCGTGGAGGTATATGCGGACGGGGTCGTCCACCACCTCCTGCTCCCCCATCTGCTCCAGGGGTATGTCTATATGATAGCCTTCCGGCGGCTGTGCGGCGGAACCCGTCTCCTCGTGGGGATGGAGGGCGTTCTTGCCATGGTCCTCGTGGGAGGGTTCTTCTTTCCCGCCGGCGTTATCCGTCTTCATCTCTCCTCTCCTTTGCTCTTCGCCTTATGGCCCTTCTCGGCGAATACCTCTTTCAGGCTGGCGCTGATGTCCGTTCCCTGCTCCTGGAGCTTGGCCAGCTCGGCGGCGCTGCCTCCCAGCTCCGCCTCCAGGGCTAGTGCCGCCTCCCTCTTTGCCGCCAGGCTGCGCAGGTACTTCTCCCGCAGGCGGAGGACGCAGCTGGCGTATTTATCCTCTATCTGGTTGGGGGGCAGGCTCCTGCCCACCAGGGAGTCTACATAATTCGCCATAGCCGGGTCAAGTTCCCGCTTCAGGGCATCCAGGTCGGCAGCCTGCTGCCAGCCGAGGAACACCTGGCGGCTCTGGCTGTCCTCGAAGTGCTCCGGCGAGGGCTGTGCGCAGCCTTTCAGCTCCGGGTGCTGCAGGAGCAGCGCCAGGCAGTATTCCTCCACCGGGCTGGAGAAGACCGGGCGCAGGGCTTGAGCCATCGCTTCCCGCTTCGGCTCGGCGGCCTGGCGTCTGCCCTGGCTGGGTTTGATGCGGCGCAGGGCGGCTTCCAGGTTGCGCTCGGAGACGCTCACCAGGCGGGCCAGCTTCTGGAGGTAGTGGGACTGGCGCACCGGGTTCTTTATCTCGGCGATTATGGGCAGCAGCTCATCAACGGCTGCGGATTTGTCCTTGGCGGTGGTCAGGTCCAGCTTGGCGGCCACCATGTTGAAGGTGAAGTCTATCACCGGCAGGGCTTCCTGGAGCAGGCTCTGCCAGGCGGCGGCGTCAGCCCGGATGACATCGTCGGGGTCCTTGCCCGGGGGCATGGTGACCACCTTCACCTCGGCGTCGAGCAGGTTCTCGTAGCCCACCCCGCGCAGCATGGCTTCCTCGCCGGCTTCATCGGCGTCCAGCGCCAGCACCAGGTTGGCGCTTTTGACCGCCTTCTTGATGATGGTGACCTGCTTCTCGGTGACGGCGGTGCCCATGGAGGCGACCACATTCTGAAAGCCGTTCTGGTGGGCGGTGATGGCGTCCAGATAGCCCTCCACGATGACCGCCATTTTCTGCTTCCTTATCGCCTGGCGGGCCAGGTTTATCCCGTAGAGGTTGCTGCTCTTATCGAAGGTGGCAGCCTGGGGGGAGTTGGTGTACTTGGGCAGGGAATCGTCCAGCGCCCTGGCGCCGAAGCCGGCGACGCGCCCGCCGCTGTCGCAGATGGGGAACATCAGCCGGTTGCGGAAGCGGTCGTGGCTGGTGCCGTCCTCTTTCTCTATCACCAGCCCGGCGGAGGCCAGCTCCGCCTCGGTGTAGCCCCTCTCCAGAAGGTGCTTTTTCAGCGCCTCCCACTTGTTGGGGCTGTAGCCCAGCTTGAACTCGGCGGCAGTCTGGGGGGTTATCCCTCGGCCGGCGACATATTTACGCGCCTTCTCCGCCTCCGCGGCGTTCAGGAGCAGGTTGTGGAAGAACTGCTGCGCCGCCTCGTTGGCTTTGTAGAGACGGTCCGCCTCTTTGGCTCTGGCTTCGGTCTTGCGGTCCAAAACCACCCCGGCCCTGTCCGCCAGGATGCGCAGCGCCTCCCCGAAGTCGATGTCCTCCTGCTTCATGACGAAGGAGAAGACATCGCCGCCGGTGTTGCAGGCGCCGAAGCAGTGCCAGCTCTGCTGGTCAGGATA
>CAYLMC010000027.1:3360-5255 GCA_964384865.1 uncultured Dehalococcoidales bacterium
TCCTCGGCCATTCTCTGGGCGTAGTGGTCGGTCATGCCGGCTATATAGTCTACCACTCCCCGCTCCACCTCGTCACTATGGGCGCGGTATTCCGGGGGCAGCTTGCCATCGTGCTCGGTGAAATATGCGTAGAGCAGCCCGATAACCTCCCTGGTGTGGGCGGTGCCGCGGTCTTTTTCGTTATATACCTTCTCGAAGAGGAAGCGGCGCAGGTTGTTGCTTGCCTCCAGGATAGGGGGGCTCATCTCTATCACGGGCTGGCCTTCGGCCTCGCCGTCTCGCCCGCTCGCCGCCCAGGAGGATTGGATGATATCGCACACCATGGTGTTCACCCGCTGGGAGTGGGTCAGCCCCAGAACTTTGACCGCCGAGATGGGCAGGTCGCCGTCGCTGATGATGTCCGCCCGGATGGCGTCCACGATGTCGTGGTTGATGTAGGCCACGGCGTCGGCCAGCTGGCATATCCTTCCCTCCAGTGTGCTCGCTTTACCCCGCCCCTTGCCCAGGATATCGGTCCTCTCCTTGGAGTGGTTGACGATGCCGTCCCTCACCTCCCAGGTGAGGTTGAGCCCCATGCCGTCCTTCTCCAGAAGCTCCACCACCCGCAGGGACTGCTCGTTGTGCTTAAACCCCCGGTGATAGAGCTCGTTTAAGACATCCTCGCCGATGTGCCCGAAAGGGGTGTGCCCTAGGTCGTGCCCCAGGGCGACGGCTTCCGCCAGGTCCTCGTTGAGGTTCAGGGCGCGGGCGATGGTACGCCCTATCTGGGAGACCTCCAGGGTATGGGTCAGTCGGGTTACATAGTGGTCGTCCAGGGGGGATATGAAAACCTGCGTCTTGTGCTTCAGGCGGCGAAAGGCGTTGCTGTGGATGATGCGGTCACGGTCGCGCTGGAAGGCGGTGCGAATGGGACAGGGCTCTTCGTCCCTGTCCCTGCCGCGGGACAGTCTGCTCTTGGCGGCGTATGGAGATAGACTTTCTTCCCTTTCTTCAGCTAGCTGGCGAATATTAAGCCGACCGATCATGAGATTTTCAGCTTTTTTTCCACCTCAGCGATTATTTCTCTGGTTGTGTCTATCATATCCGGGCTTACCGAGACCGAGGTTATACCCCATTTTACCAGTTTTTCGGTCAGTTCGGGGTACACCGAAGGCGCCTGCCCACAGATGGAGCAGGTGACGCCCTTTTTCTTGGCCACGGTGACTATCCGCTCCAGGGCTATCAGGACGGCCTCGTTGCGCTCGTCGAAGGTGCTGGCCAGCTTCTCGCTGTCGCGGTCTATCCCCAGTATCAGCTGGGTGAGGTCGTTGGAGCCGATGGATATGCCGTCTATGCCGACATCGATGAACTTCTCCAGGAGGATGAAGTTGGACGGCACCTCAGCCATCATCCATATCTTGAAGTCGTCCGAGCGCTTCAGCCCCTCTTGCTCTATGATTTTCACGGTTCCGGCCAGCTCGTCGACGGTGCGGACGAAGGGTATCATCACCCACAGGTTGGGGTATTTCTGGCGCACCTTCTTGATGGCTTCCAGCTCCATCTTGAAGACGTCTATATCGGTGATGTACCGGGATGCCCCCCGGTAGCCCAGCATGGGGTTCTCCTCCACGGATTCGTATTTCTCGCCGCCCTTGAGGGCGCGGTATTCGTTGGTCTTGAAGTCGTTGGTGCGGTAGACCACCGGCCGGGGGGAGAACGGCTTGGCGAACTTGGTCATACCCTGGGCCAGCTTGTCCACGAACTCTTGCCCCCGGTTCTGGCTGAGCATGTGGTTGGGGTGGTCGCCTATCTCGGCGATGATGAACTCGGCGCGGAGCAGCCCTATGCCGTCCACGTCGCGCTTGGCCACCCGGTCGGCGAGGTCGGGCTGAGCCAGATTGGCATAGAGGTTGGTT
>CAYLMC010000027.1:5355-9751 GCA_964384865.1 uncultured Dehalococcoidales bacterium
ATGCCGGGGCTGGCGGGGGTGCCGGAGAGCAGCACCGGGGCGATGATTTCGGAGATGGCGGCGGCTTCCTCCTTGGCATGCATGGTGGTTACCGGGCGGGTCTGAACGATGTAGAACTCCCCATCCTCTTTGGCCCACTCTATATCCTGGGGGAACTGATACCAGTCCTCTATCCGCTTGGCTATGCGGGAGAGGTGGGCTATCTCGTCGTCGCTTATCTTCTGCTGTGCCTGCTCGGCGGGGGTGAGGGGCACCTGTACATTGGCGTCTTTATGCCCGGAGTCACTGTTCTTCACCAGCTTCCAGGCCTGCTTGCCGATGTTGCGGTGGGTTATCTTCAGGTCATCCTTGTTGACGATGTACAGGTCCGGGGTTACGCTGCCGGAGACGATGGCTTCACCGAGCCCGTAGCCGGCTTCGATGGTTATCTTGGAGGTATCGCTGGTCACCGGCTCCAGGGTGAACATTATCCCGGAAGCCTGGGACTGCACCATTCTCTGCACCGGGACGGCGATGCCCACCTTGAAGTGGTCGAAGCCCTGCTCCTCCCGGTAGAAGAGGGCTCTGGCTTCGAACAGGGATGCCCAGCACCGATGCACCGCGTCCACCACCTCCTCCTCGCCCTCCATGTTGAGGTAGGTGTCCTGCTGGCCGGCGAACGACGCATCGGGCAGGTCCTCGGCGGTGGCCGATGAGCGTACCGCTACCAGGCCCTCCCCCATCTCGGCGTAGGCTTTTTCGATGGCTTTGGCGGTTTCCGGGGGCATGGTGGCGTCCATGACCACCTGCCTGACCTCCCCGGCGATGCGCTGGAGCTGCTTGCTGTCGTGGACATCCAGGGGTTTCAACAGCTCCTGGATCTTAGGGCTTATTTTAGACCGGCGGATAAAATCGTAATAGGCGTCAACGGTTACGATGAAGCCGGGAGGGACCGGTATCTTGGCGCCGGTCATCTCGCCGAGATTAGCCCCTTTGCCCCCCACCAGGGGGATGTCCTCCTTGGAAACCTCGCTAAACCAGACGATGGCTCTCACATTTGGGCGCATGGAAGTCTGCCTCCTTAAGGTGAAGTGAAGTTTAACAATCTATTATACCATAAAATAGTGATTGATACTGGCTGATTCTGGTGATTTTTCAGGCTTTAATCCCGCCCTTGTTTTTGTTGACACTGCTGGCGGGTAAGAGTAGAATTGGATACTACGCGGGGGATGAGAACTACGGGGGTTTGACCATGATAGAGATGACCATTGACAGCATTCGGGTCAGCCTGATGAACTATCAGCGGGTGGTGATTCTGAAGGAGAAAGATACCGAGCGTTACCTGCCCATCTGGATAGGCCCCGCCGAGGCGGATGCCATCGCGGTGAAGCTGCAGGGGGTCGAAGTTCCCCGCCCCCTGACCCATGACCTGCTGCAGTCGGTCATCGACAGCCTGGGGGCTACGGTGAACTCCATCATCGTCAGCGACCTGAAGAACGACACCTTCTTCGCCAAGATAGTCTTAAGCGCCGATGGTGGGGTGGTGGAGGTTGACTCCCGCCCCAGCGACGCCCTGGCGCTGGCGGTGCGGGTGGGGGTTCCCATCTACACCGAGGAGGTCGTCCTGGACCAGGCCGGCATCTATCTGGACAAGGAGACGGGCAAGCCCGTCGTCGGGGAGACGGAGATAACGGAGATAAGCGAGGGGAAGCCCATCGGCAAGGCCAAGGCCAAGGGCAAGGGGAAAGGCAAGGGCAAAGAGCTCAGCGAAGAAGAGATAAAGAAGATGTCCGCCTTCTACGACTTCATCAACACCCTGGATATGGACGACTTCGATAAGCGCAAGTCCTAGGCCGGGCTGCCGCGGTCCCTGTTTCCAGACACCACTGCAATCTTATGGCGTTTCCGCGTATCCTGTGCCTGAGGGCTGGCGATATTAGTTATGCTGAACCCTTCCCTTCAGGGAGGGCTTTTGTTATGCTAGGGTAACTTCTATCGCCGCAATATATGAAACGGGCTCCTGGTATAGATGTTTAATCTAGCTCAGATCCTTGCCATCGGCATCTTCGTGGGGATGCTGATAAATGTCATCGTGGGCAAGGTGCACCGCTATGTCCCCGCCCTCATCGGCGCGGCGCTTACCATCGTGATAGTGTTTGTGGTGGTGCTCAGGGAGCCGTCCCTGGTGCTCAACGTCCTCAACCTGGGCGAGATTGCCCAGTGCCACTTCTGGGTGCCGGGGCACGAGCAGATAACCTCCCACGGGGTCAACTGGCAGACCATCATCTTCATCGCCGGCATGATGGCTATGGTGGAGGGGCTGGGGGCGGTGGGCTTCTTCCGCTGGTTGTGCCTCTACCTGGCCAAGATGGTCAACTACCGCGTGGTCCCTATCCTGGTGGTGTTCATGCTGCTCTCCGGGCTGCTTGCCATGTTCATCGACAGCATCACCGTGCTATTGTTCCTGACGGCGGTGACCATAGAGCTGTCCCGCATGCTCAAGTTCGACCCCGTCCCGATGATAGTGGCTGAGATATTCGCCGCCAATGTCGGCGGCAGCGCCACCATGTCCGGCGACCCGCCCAATATCATCATCGGCACCGCCCTGGGCTACACCTTCAGCGATTTCTTCGTCAACACCGGGCCCATCGCCTGGGCGGGGATGGGGGTGACCCTGGTCTATTTCTATTACCGCTTCCGCCGCACCCTGGCCAAGCCCCAGAAGACCAATGATGACGGTTCCCCGGTAAGGTACCCGGAGCCGAAAGAGGCTATCGTCGAACCGCGCCTGTTCAAGATACAGACGGCGGTGTTCATCACGGTAGTTGTTCTGCTGATTACCCACGCCCAGACCGGGATATCGGTGGCTCTGGTGGGGTGCATCGCCGCCGCCGCCACCCTGGTTGCCGCCGGAGGGGGTGCCAGGCGTATCCTGCACAGGGTGGACTGGCGCACCTTGCTGTTCTTTATCGGGCTGTTTGTCTGTGTGGGGGGACTGGAGGAAACGGGGATACTGAAGATGTTCGCCCAGTTCATCGGCGGGGCGTCGGGTGGGGAGATGAGGCTGGCGGTGCCCATTATCCTGTGGGGCTCGGCGGGCACCTCCGCCATAGTGGACAACATCCCCTTCGCCGCCGCCATGGTGCCGGTTATCACCAACCTGTCCCAGACCACGACCCTTGCCCTGCCCTCGCTGGCGTGGACGTTGGCTCTGGGGGCGGATATCGGGGGCAATGCCACCCCCATCGGTGCCTCGGCGAATGTGGTCGGGACGGCTATCTCCGAGCGTGAGGGCTACCCCATAACCTGGAAGCGGTACATGAAATACGCCATTCCGCCCACCCTGATGGTGGTGGCGCTGGCCCAGGTGCTGCTCCTGATGAGGTACGCTTAATCGGCTTTTCGGTTAAGCTCCAGCAGCCCCTTGATGGGCTCGATGACCATCACCTGCCGCTCCAGGTCTATGGACTTGACCACATCGGCGATGGCGGGGATTAGAACCTCGCCCCCCTCGCCGCTGACCACATAGATATCGTTGACATTCTGGCTCTCGTTGGCGATTATCTCGGTGATGGCTCCCAGCACCTCTCCGCCGCTGGTCTGAACCCTTAAGCCGATGAGCTGGGAGTGGTAGTACTTATCCGGGGGGAGGGGCTGGAGCCGGCTGTCGGGTATCTCTACGGGCTTTCCGGCGAGAGCCTCGGCGTCGGCGGGGCTATCGATGCCGGCGAACTTGACAATGGCGGTGCTGTGGCGCCACTGGACGCTGTCTATGGTAATGGGCTGGCGGTCGATATAGACCGTTGCGGAGGGGGTGAGGTGGTCGCGGAAATCGGCGGCTGTCTCCAGCTTTAATTTGCCGCCGCTCCCCCACGGGGCACGGATATAACCGATGGTTACATACTCCGGCTGGGGTGATTCCATCTCTTGCTGCTGGCGGCTGACTATAGCCTGGGGTTTTCCCTGGTCCTCTGTCAGGTGTTTGCTTACAAAATCTGGAGGGTAGCCTTGGTCTCTGACTTGGCTGCTTTGACCCGGATTAGGGAGCGTATAGCCTGAGCTATCCTGCCCTGCTTGCCGATAACCCTGCCCTTATCCTCGTCGGCAACCTGCAACTTAAGGACGATACCCTGCTCATCTTCTTCCTCGGTGACTACGACATCATCAGGCGCGTTAACTATCGATTTGGCGATGAATTCTACTAGCTCTTTCATGGGCTCTCCTTGGGTACTCATGGCTTCTCCTTGGGTGCTTTGGATTTGTCTATAACGCCGACCTTTGATAGCAATCTGGAGGCGGTAGCCGTAGGCTGCGCCCCTTGTTTCAGCCAGTACTGGGCTTTTTCTTCGTCAATGACTATGGTCTCCGGATCGGTAAGCGGGTTGTAGTGTCCGATGATAGCGACGAACGCCCCGTC
>CAYLMC010000027.1:9851-12365 GCA_964384865.1 uncultured Dehalococcoidales bacterium
AGCGGCGGGTGAGCCCCGCCCGGGCTGTTCAGATACAGAGAGAGCTGGCCGATAAGATATCCAGAGTCAGCCGCGTCCGGGAGCCGCGCTTCATCGCCGGGGCGGATATATCGGCTAGGGTGGTGCGGGGGGAAGCCAGGGCGGCGGTGGTGGTGCTTAAGTATCCGGAGCTTGAGCTGGTGGAGAGCCGGGTGATAGCCGGCCAGGTGGACTTTCCCTATATCCCCGGGCTGCTCTCATTCCGGGAGGCGCCCCTTATACTGGATGCCTGCCAGCAGCTCAGCGTGGCGCCCGATATCCTCCTGGTGGACGGGCAGGGGCTCTGCCATCCGCGCCGATTCGGGCTCGCCTGTCACCTGGGGCTGCTTTTGGACATGCCCGCCATCGGCTGCGCCAAGTCCCGGCTCTGCGGTGGGCACGATGCTCCTCCCGATGAGCCGGGGGGATATGCCGAGGTGATAGATAACGGCCAGACCATAGGGGCGGCGCTGCGCACCAAGGCAGGGGTGAAGCCGGTCTATGTCTCCATAGGAAACCATATCAGTCTTAAAGACGCCATCAGCTGGGTGCTGAAATGCTGCCGGGGATACCGGCTGCCCGAGCCCACCCGCCTGGCGCATCTGGCGGCGGGGGGAAACCTGCCCTCGAAGACAAGCAGACCAGGAAGGAATATAGCGGAAAGCCGATGCAGGAACTAAAGGACAAGCTGAAGGATTTACAGGATAGAGTCTCCATGGCGCTGGTGTATCTTTGACATCGTCGCCAAGGAGAAAGAGATAACCGCTCTGGAGGAGCAGTCCGCCCAGCCCGATTTCTGGTCGGAGCAGATGAAGGCACAGGGGGTTATGCGCCTGCTGGCGGACAGGAAACGGCTGGTGGAGAGGTGGCGCGCAATGGAGAAAGAGGTGAGTGACATCGCCGAGCTGGCGACCCTGGCGGAGGAAGACGCCTCGCTGTGGCAGGAGATAGGCGTCGAGGTGGCGGACGCCGCCGAACGCCTGGACGACCTGGAGCTGGAGATGGCTTTCTCCAGCGAGTACGACTCCCGCAACGCCCTGCTCGCCTTCCACGCCGGCGCCGGCGGCACCGAGTCCCAGGACTGGACGGAGATGCTGCTCCGGATGTACCTGCGCTGGGCGGAGCGGCGCGGCTACCAGGCGGAGGTGCTGGATGTATCGCCGGGGGAGGAGGCGGGGATAAAGAGCGCCATAGTGGAGGTCAGCGGCGACTATGCCTGGGGATACCTGAAATCGGAGCATGGGGTTCACCGCCTGGTGAGGCTGTCCCCCTTCGATTCCGACTACGCCCGCCACACCTCCTTCGCCCTGGTGGAGGTCATGCCCGAAGCCGGCGGCGATGTCGATGTCACCATCGGCCCCGACGACCTGAAGATAGATACCTTCCGCTCCAGCGGCCCCGGCGGGCAGCACATGCAGAAGACCAGCAGCGCCGTCCGCATGACCCATATCCCCACCGGGCTGGTGGCAACCTGCCAGAGCGAGCGCTCCCAGCACCAGAACAAGGAGATAGCCCTGAAGATACTGCGCTCCCGCATCCTGGAGCTGGAGCTGGAGAAGCAGGCCGAGGAGAGAGCGAAGCTGAAGGGGAAGCGCATCGCCGCGGGGTGGGGAAACCAGATAAGGAGCTATGTCCTCCATCCCTACAAGATGGTCAAGGACCACCGCACCAGCCACGAGACCAGCGACACAGATGCTGTCCTGGACGGGGAGCTGGACGGCTTTATCACCGCCTACCTGCGGGCTAATATGGGCAAGGATAAATGACAGCGAAGCGAAGAGCGATAATCATAATGGCGGCGGTCTGCTGCCTGCTGCTGGTCAACCTGCCGGCGCAGGCGCAGGCCGGACTGACCGTAACCGATAGCGCGGTGGAGGCGGACTTCCCCGTCAGGCTGGACTTTACCATCTCCGCCCGCGGCGACTCCAACATCACCGATATCCGCCTCAACTACCGGGTGGACCGGGCCGGCTTCGCCCGGGTTACCAGCCAGGTGCTCCTCGATTTCGAGCCCGCCAAGCAGGTGGAGGCGGAGTGGCGCTGGGACATGAGAAAGACGGGCGGGCTGCCCCCCGGCACCAGGGTCATCTACTGGTGGACTGTAGAAAACGCCAAGGGTAGACTGGTGGAGACGCCCCCGGAGGAGATAGAGTTCAACGACGACCGCTATGACTGGCGCCGCCTCACCGAGGACGATGTCGCCATGTTCTGGTATGAGGGCGACGAGTCCTTCTCCCGCGAGCTGATGACGGCCGCCCACGGGGCGCTGGACAGGCTGGAGGAGGATACCGGCGCCGCCCTGGAGGAGGGGGTTCAGATGTACATCTACGCCGATTCCGCAGACCTGCAGGGGGCGATGATATTCCCCCAGGAGTGGACCGGCGGGGTGGCCTACAGCCGCTACGGCAAGCTTGCCATCGGCATCGCCCCGGATGACCTTGACTGGGGGACGAGGACGATAGCCCACGAGCTGACCCACCTGGTGGTGCACCAGGT
>CAYLMC010000028.1:0-12304 GCA_964384865.1 uncultured Dehalococcoidales bacterium
TGGCTGAAGCCGGCGATGAGGTCCGTTTTCTCCTGGGGGATGCGGATGTTCTTGCCCCGGTTGGGGAAGTTGTCAATGGCGGCTCTGACTATCTTCTTGGCTATCTCTACGGCGTTGTGCTCGTCGAAGTCTATGTGGGTGGCGCCCTCTATGTGCGCCCTGGAGTCGGTGGTGATCACCTTGGTGTGGTAGCACTGGGCGACATCGGCCAGCCCCTGCATGATGCACTGGACATCGACCACTATCGCCTCCAGCGCCCCGGTGACTATGGCCAGCTCCTGCTGGAGGAAGTTGCCGGCGATGGGGACGCCGTGGCGCATCAGTATCTCGTTGGCGGTGCAGCACATTCCGGCCAGGTTTATCCCCGCCGCGCCCTTGGACTTGGCGTACTCTATCAGCTCCTTATCCTGGGTGACTACGGCCAGCATCTCCGCCAGCTGGGGCTCGTGGCCGTGGATGATGATGTTCACCTGGTCTTCCTGGAGCACCCCCAGGTTTATCTGGCTCAGTATCGGCGCCGGGGTGCCGAACATGATGTCCTGGAGCTCGGTGGCCAGCATGCTGCCGCCCCAGCCGTCGGACAGGGCGGTGCGGACGCTCTGTTTGAGCAGGCTCTTGTAGTCCTGGTCCACCCCCATGTGGGTGCGGTGCATTATCTCCACCACTTCCCGGTCTATCCCCCTGGGGGTGACCCCCTGCTTGCGCCACAGCTCCTGGCGCTTTAGGGGGGCGCGTTTGATCATGATGAGCTCGCCCTCCTGCTTGCCGAACTCCTTGAGGGCGATTTCGCCTATCTCTATGGCTATCTCTTTATTGCTGCGGTCGCCGATGTCTATCCCTAAGTCCAGCGCCATCTGGAGCAGCTTCTGCTCGTCCTTGATCTCGTAGCCCGGCGCCTCTCCCCTGGCTGTGGCCAGGAAGGCTTCCACCACCTTGCGGCCGTGGTCGCCATGGGCGGCCGCCCCGGCGGCTACCATGCGGGCGAAGTTGCGGGCGGAGATGGTCTCGGCGGTGGCTCCGCAGACGCCCTTGCGCTTGTTCCTCTCCTGGGCGGTCTCCTCCTTGCCCTTGCCCAGCGGCACCCGGCAGGGGCCCATGCTGCACATCTTGCAGCAGCTGCCCACCTGCCCGATGGGGCAGGGCTTGGTGGTTTCGGCTCTGGTGAAGACGGTATCACAGCCGTCGCTGGCCGCCTTCTCTATCATATCGTTGGTAGCCGGGTCTATACTTTTACGGTTTTCGTTGTCAGCCATTTTATTCTCTCCACCCGATTTAAGATTTTTGCCGGCCCGGATTGGGTTGGTCAGTTGCTTTTGGTTGTTTCCGAGCGCTGGCAGTCCTGACACAGCCCGCGAAACTCCAGGCGGTGGTAGGCGATCTCGAAGCCTGTCTGCCGGGCCACCCTGCTGTCAATGGTGGTGTCCACCGGTTCGTCTACATCGAAAACGCGCTGGCACCGCTCGCAGCGGAAGTGGTAGTGGGGGTGTGTGTGCCCGTCGAAACGGCTTAAGGTGCCAGCGAGGTCCAGCTCCACTATCTCCCCTCCCTGTTTCAACAGCTTGAGGTTGCGGTACACCGTCCCCAGGCTGATGTGGGGCATCTCCCGCTTCACCTGCTGGTAGACGCCCTCCGCGGTGGGGTGGGAGTCGGTGGACTTAAGGACTTTAAGAATAGTTTCTTTCTGCTTTGATTTTCTGTGCATGGCTTTCGCCTCAGAAGAAGGCGCCTCCTATCTCGCTAATAGTAATCATTATTCACCATCAATGATAGGGAAATGCGCCTTTCTTGTCAATTTATCCCGTCTTCAGGCGGCGGTCAGCTCGGTGACCATGCCTCGAACCAGCTCTATCGCTTTCGGGTGCCTCATGATGAGGACATCGCCCCCCGCCACCAGCAGGACGGCGGCGGATATGGCCTCCATCATGATGCCCCTGGTTTCGGCGTCGCCCATGTTGGCTTCCCCGTCGGGGAGGTGGCATTCCTTGGTCTTCCAGACCTCGTTAGCCACATTGCAGATGATGGGGAACTGCAGCCTCTCGTCCTCCTGGGTGAGAGCCGCCATTCTCATCCTCTCCATCACCGAATAGGCGTACTCGATGCCGTAGCCGACGCCGCTGACGGTGGGGTCCATGATGATGTGTCCGTCGTCCACCCCCAGGTTGCCCAGCAGGATGTTGAGCTGCTTGCCCAGGTTGATGTCTATGGGGGAGGTGGAGGCTACGGTGTGCTTGTAGCCGATGGCGGAGGCGCCTATCTTCTTGTGGTTGGCTTCCTCCACGGGGCCCAGGGTCAGGCTCTTGCCCTCGCAGACCTCGGAGACCTGCCGCAACACCTCGGTGTCCTTCTCCGCATTGGCGGTTCCCCACACGATTATGGGGACATCTACAGCGTCCGCCACCTTTTTCGCTATGGCGGCGGCTTCCTCGGCACTGCGGTTCATGCCGTTGGGGTTGGTGCTCACCATGTTGAGGGCTATCATCTCCGCCCCGTAGTCAGCGACGCACTTCTGCGCCCAGGCGACGGGGTCGTCGGTTACCCCGGCGAAGGGCTTCAGGGCGGCATCCGCCCACTCCTTCGGGGGCATGTCCCAGACCTCCATGGCTATCCGGGGGGGGTGGGGCATTTCGCCCTCGAAGAGGTAGAAGGGGTAGGCTGTCTCCCCGCCCACGGTGACCGCTTTGTCGCCGCCCCCCAGTACTATCTCTTTAACCTTGCCGGTATACTGTGTCTTCGGAATCTCGAATGTCATCCGCTGTCCTCCTTAAGATCAAGCCGGGTTCTTCCTCTTTTCGCTGCCGTACCATTCCTTGCCGTACCAGTAGCGCTCCCCCGACTCCAGGTATCTCAGCTGTTCCGTCCGGTCTCTCAGCTTCTGCCGCCACTTCCCCATATCCTTGTCCTCCGGTTTACCCTTATCATAGGTAGCCCCCAATACCTCCACCTTGTCCCGCCCCGGGGCGCTTTGTTCTTCTATTTGGTATTCCACCTTTTTTCTCCTGTTCCGGTATTAGAGGAGCCCCGCGGCCAGCTTGGCCGAGTGGACGGTGTTGACCATCAGCATGGTTATGGTCATCGGGCCCACTCCGCCGGGCACCGGGGTGATGGCGCTCGCCTTCTCCTTGACGGAGTCGAAATCGACATCACCGGCCAGAATCCTCTTGCCCTCGGCGGTCTTGCCGATCTGGTTGACGCCGACATCCATCACTACCACGCCGTCTTTGACCATATCGGCGGTAATCGCCTTCGCCTTGCCGGCGGCGGCGATGATTATATCGGCCCGCTTGGTGTGGAAGTTTAGGTCCTTGGTGCGGGTGTGGCACACGGTTACGGTGGCGTTGGCGTTGGCGTTCTTCTGGAGGAGGATGTTGGCCACCGGCTTGCCCACGATGTTGCTCCTGCCCACTACCACCACTTCAGCGCCCTCTATCTGGACGCCGGAGCGGATGAGCAGCTGCCACACGCCGTGGGGGGTGCAGGGGATGTAGTTCGGCTCGCCTATCATCAGCTTGCCCACATTGACCGGGTGGAAGCCGTCCACGTCCTTCTCCGGGTCTATGGCGTAGAGGACCTTGGTGGAGTCGATATGCTTGGGCAGGGGCAGCTGCACCAGGATGCCGTTTATCTTGGAATTCTTGTTCAGCTTATCTATCAGCGCCAGCAGGTCTTCCTGGCTGGTATCGGCGGGGAGGTCGTGCCTCTCCGAGTATATCCCCAGCTCCTTGGATGTCTTCTCTTTGGCGCCTACATAGACCTGTGATGCCGGGTCGGCGCCTACCAGGATGGTGACCAGACCGGGAACGATATTGTGCTTCGCCTTGAGGTCGGCTATCTCCTGCTTCAGCTCCTCGCGTATCTCCTTGGCGACCTCGCTCCCCTTGATAATCTTCGCTGTCATATTTAACCTCCTTTAATAACCACAAAATACCGTGTGTTCTATAGCAGAACAGCACGGTAAGCAATATATACTACTAGCGTCCACTAGAATATACTATAACTCGGCGAAAAATGAAAGCCCTTTAGCGGCTTATTTTCTCCCCAGTAGGCGGTCCATCAGCTCCGCCACCGCTTTCACCGCCGGGGAGCTTTCCGGAAGCTCTAAAAGGGGCCTGGATTCCAGGTCGTATCTATACAGCTCCTCGTCCACGGGGATGGTGGCCGCCAGCTCTATCCCCAGCTTGGCCAGCTCGTCGGTGACCGGCTCGGCCAGCTGCTCCGGCGCGCGGCCGATTATCACCGACTGTCTCTTTACCGCCAGCCGCAGCTCGGCTACCAGCTCCTTTATCCGGGCGATGGTGCGCACCCCCTTCACCGAGTGGTCCGAGATGATGAGCAGTTCGTCGATGTTCTGGGTGGTGCGGCGGGAGAGGTGCTCCATGCCGGCTTCGTTGTCCATCACGGTGTAGTCGTAGTTAGACGCCAGGCGGTCGGCCAGCTTCCTCACGATGAGGTTGGGGTAGCAGTAGCACTCCGGGCCCTCCCCCCGGCCCATGGTTATCAGGTCTATGCCGTCTCCCTCGGAGACAGCCTCGTTCAGCTTCAGCTCCAGGTAGGCTTCCTTGGTCATTCCGGCGGGTATGTTTATCTTCTCTTTCTGGAAGCCGTCCAGTATCATCCCCACCGTCAGGTCAACCTCCAGCCCCAGGCTCTCCCCCAGGTTGGCGTTGGAGTCTGCGTCTATGGCCAGGATGGGCACCAGCCCCTTCTTTATCAGGTAGCGTATCACCAGGCTGGCGGCGGTGGTCTTACCGGTGCCGCCCTTGCCGGCTACGGCGATGTTATAGCCCATGGCTTAAGCTTTCTCTTTCTTTTTATTGATAATCTTGTTTAGCTTCTTATATACCGAGGGAAACTCCTCGGCGTTGGGGTGGGGCAGGAACAGGCTGGCGGTATAGTTGTTCATGAAGCGCACATTGACGCTCAGCTCGAAGTTGGTCATCATCCCGGCTACCTTTTCCGCGGCGTTGAGGATGTCTATGGAGAAGGACGCCAGCCGCGCCCCTAAAAGGGAGCCGTTGCCGATGAAGATGAAGCGCTTGCGCGGGATATCGGGGAGCAGCCCGATGGTGATGCTGTTCTCGATGTCTATGTGGCTGCCGAAGGCGCCGGCGATAATCACCTGCTCCACTTCGGCGAAGGTTATCCCCACGCTGTCCACCAGGGTCTCGCAGCCGGCGTACATGGCCGCCTTGGCCCGTATCAGGTTGTCTATGTCCACCTCGGTGATGACGATGTCCTTGCCTATTTGGGTCTCCGTCCCCCAGGCGAGGACATACTCGTAGCCGTCGGCGCCCTGGCGTACCCTCTCGGTGGGGAGGTGGGTGTGGAACTTGCCGTTCTGACCGAGGACGCCGCTCTCCAGCAGCTTGGCGGTGATGTTTATCAGCCCGGAGCCGCAGATGCCTATCGGCTTGATATCGCCGACGATGCGGATGGTCGGCTCCAGGGTTTTTTCGTCTATTTCGAAGCCCTCGATGGCTCCGGAGGTGGCTATCATGCCGTGCTTCACCCCGCCGCCCTCGAAGACCGGCCCGGCGGAGCAGGAGGCGGTGGCCATCCAGTCTTTGTTACCCAGCACTATCTCGCCGTTGGTGCCCAGGTCTATGTACAGGGTCAGCTTCTTGCGCTGGTGCATCTTGGTGCCCACCACCCCGGCCACGATATCGGCGCCGATGTAGCTGGCCACCAGGGGCAGGCTGTGCAGGTAGGCGCACTCGCCTATCTCTATGTCCAGGAATCCGGCGCTCACCGGCGGGACGACATTGGCGGTGGGGGTGTAGGGCGCCAGCCGGATGTGCTTCGGGTCCAGCCCGAATAGTATCTGTATCATGGTGGTGTTGCCGGCGACGACCATGTGGGCGATGTTGTTGACATCTATGTTGCTGATGTCCAGTAGCTCCCGGATGATGCCGTTGATGGTGGCCACCGCCGCCCGCTGCAGCCTCTCCAGCCCGTTGGGCTTGGCGCAGTAGGCGATGCGGGTGATGACATCCTCGCCGTAGCTTATCTGGCCGTTGTAGTCCACCCCTTCGCCCAGTATCTTGCCGTTGTTCAGGTCTAAAAGCTGCCCGTAGATGGTGGTGGTGCCGATGTCGAACGCCAGGGAGTAGTGCGATTGGGTGGTGTCCCCCGGCTCGATGTTGGTCACGTTCTGGCGGTGGCCGTCGGGGATAAGGGTTACCGTGCCCTTCCATTTCCCCTGGCGCAGCACCTCCGGCAGCTTTTTGAGGACGCAGAAGTCCGCGGAGACATCGTCCAGGTTGTACCACTGCTTCAGCCCGCGCAGCAGCCGGGACAGGTCGCTGACGTTGTCCTCCAGGCTCGGTTCGGGCAGCTCCACGAAGAGCTTGCTCAGGAGGGGGTGGAACCTCCAGCCGGTGGCCAGGATCTGGGACAGCTCGTGGCTGCCCGATTTCTCCTGCTTTATGATGGCTGTCTCCAGCCGCGATGCCACCGGCACGAAGACCACCGAGTCAGTCATTACACGGCTCTGGCAGGCTTGCCGGATGCCCTGTTCGTATTCTTCCTCGGTGACATGCTTCGTCCTGGAGTATTCCACCTCCCCCTGTTTTATGAGCACCTTGCAGGTGCCGCAGACGCCGTTTCCCCCGCAGGAGGCGGTGACATGCACCCCGGCGTCTATAGCCGCTTCCATCAGGTTCTTGCCTTGCTCCACGACGATGTCGACATCATCGGGCTCAAAGCGAACCTTTACCTTTTTTCCCAGCGGCTTACTTCCCATAGAGTCTCTATTGCCAGGCGTCTGATTAGAACAGCCCGTTGACCTTCCCCGTGTTCACATCCACGTCCACCTTGCGGAAAGCGGGGCTGGACGAAGTACCCGGCATCAGGGTTATGGCTCCGGCACAGGGGCAGAGGAACTTGGCGCCGGAATAAATCAGTATATCGCGGATGGGCAGTATCCACCCCTTGGGCACGCCCTTCCGGGTCGGGTCGTGGCTCAGGGAGAGGTGGGTTTTCACCATCATGGTGGCGTACTCGTCGTACTTCTTGTCCGCCTCGAACTTCTTCGCCTTAGCCTCGGCTTCAGGGGTCCAGGAGACGCCGTCGGCGCCGTAGACCACCTTGGCTATCTTCTCTACCCGCTGGCGCAGCTTCATCTCGTTGGGATAGAGGAACTTGAAGTCGTTCTTCTCCTCGCAGGCTTCCTTGACCACATCAGCCAGCTCCAGGGCGCCATCGCCACCGTCAGCCCAGTGGGTGGAGGCGGCGCAGCGCGCACCGGCGGCCTCGGCTGCCTTTCTCACTGCGGCTATCTCTTTGTCGGTGTCGGTGTGGAAGCAGTTGACGCACACCACCGGGTTGATGCCGGACGCCCGGATAACGCCGATGAGGTGGGTCATGTTCTCCATGCCCTTCTCCAGCAGGCCGACATCCTCCTTGGTGTACTCTGCGGGCAGGGGCAGGCCGGGGACGACCTTGGGTCCGCCGCCGTGCATCTTCAGCGCCCGGATGGTGGTGGTGAGCACCGAGACATTTGGCTTGAGTCCGCTGTAGCGGCTCTTCACGTTCCAGAACTTCTCAAAGCCGATGTCGGCGGCGAAGCCGCTCTCGGTTATGTTGTAGTCGAACATCTTCAGGCCGATGCGGTCGGCGATGATGGACGACTGACCCACGGCGATGTTGGCGAACGGCCCGGCATGAACCATGCAGGGCTGATATTCGGCGGTGCACATCAGGGTGGGGTTGATGGTGTTGCGCATCCAGGCGGTCATGGCGCCGCCCACTTCCAGGTCGCCGGTGGTGACCGGCTTGCCCTTCTTGTCATAGGCTACGGTTATCTCGTCCATCCTCTTGCGCAGGTCGGGCAGGTCGTTGACGATGGAGAGCATAGCCATCAGCTCGGAGCTGACGGCGATGCCGAACTTGGACTGCATGGTGAAGCCGTCGTAGCGTCTGCCCAGCCCGATGACGATGTTGCGCAGAGCCTGGGCGCAGAAGTCCAGTATCCAGCCCATCTCTATCCGGGTGGGGTCTATGTCCAGCCGGTTCATCTTGGTGAGGCGAGCCAGCTGCTCGTCGTTATAGTTGCGCTCGTGCTGCATCCTGGAGGTCAGCGCCACCATAGCCAGGTTGTGGGCGTTCATAATGTCATTGATGTCGCCGGTGAGCCCCATGGAGAACTCGGTCATGGGGATGAGCAGGGAGTTGCCGCCGCCGGCGGCGGTTCCCTTGATGTTCATGGTGGGCCCGCCTGAAGGCTGGCGGAGCGCCCCGCCCACATTCAGCCCCCGCTTGCCCATGCCTTCCATCAGGCCGCAGGCGGTGGTGCTTTTTCCCTCACCCAGGGGGGTGGGGGTGATGGCGGTTACCTCGATGTACTTGCCGTCGGGCTTGGCTTTTAGGCGGTCGATGATCTTCATGAAGTCCAGCCGGCACAGCCGTCCGTAGGGGATGACCTCGTCTTTCTCAAGCCCCAGCTTCTCTCGCCACTCGTCGGGAGTGGGCATGTTCTCTTCGGCAGCTTCCGATATCTGCCAGTCCTTCATTTTTACAGCATCATAAGCCATAAATAGTCTTCCTCCCTTTCTGGTTTTTGAGGGGGTTATCGCCCCGCTCGAATATTAGTTTGTCGCTGTCGGTGCCTTGGCACTATGTGTTAAAGCTTGGTAGATGTTCTCCGCCGCCTCGGCTATGAGCGGGCTGGACTCTAGTACGGGGAGTGCCGCCAGGTCGGCATCCACCAATGCTTGGTCATATGGAATGAAACCGATAAACTCAAAGCCCGGCAGGCCGGAGATGAGCAGCTCTTCCTGAGACTTGTCTCTTATCTTGCTGCCTACCATGGTGATATTCTCTAGCCCGATGTCGGCGGCGAGCTTGCCGATTCGCTGGGCGGTCTCCAGGCTCCGTCTGCCCGGCTCCACCACCACTATCAGCTTATCCACGGCTCTGGCCGTCCCCCGCCCCAGGTGCTCCACCCCGGCCTCCATGTCCAGGATGACGGCTTCGTCCCTGGCGATGAGGAGGTGGGCCAGCAGCGCCTGCAGCAGGGAGCCCTCCGGGCAGTAGCAGCCGGTGCCGCCGCGCTTTATCCGCCCCATAACCATCAGCTTGATGCCGTTATATTCCGCCGCGTATTTCTCCGGTATGTCATCGACCTTAGGGCTTAATTTGTACAGTGATGCGGACTCGCCGGGGCGCGCTCCGGTCCTCTCCTTGATGAGGTCGCTCATCTCGGACAGGGGGGCTATCTCCTCGGGGTGGGGAAAGCCGATGGTAGCCACCAGGTTGGAGTCCGGGTCGGCGTCTATGGCGATAACGGAATAGCCGTGTGCGGAGAATGTTTTGCACAGGAAGGCGGACAGCACGGTTTTGCCTACTCCACCTTTACCGCTGATGGCAATCTTCATCACAAAAAAGTATCCGGGATAGTTTAAAAATTTGGGGTGGTGCAAAAAGGGCGCCCAGCACTATAATTTAGCCTATGCTGGGCGAAAAGTCAAATGGGCACATAACGCCGTCGGCGCCAGCCGCCGCCTGGGGTGGGCAGGGTGAGACGGTGGCTGACGCCGGTAGAAATCTATCTTAGGCTACGGCGGCGGCAGCGGGAGCCTTCTCGGCTGCCTTGGTGAGCGGCCCCAGCTGTTTCAGTTCATCGGTAAACTCGGTAACCACCTGGGCGAACCGCTGCCCTTCGGCGGCGGAGACCCATTCCATTTTCAGCCTCTCCGGCTCTATCCCAAGCTGGGAGATGAGGTGCTTGATCAGGGCAACCCTTCTCCGCGTCTTGTAGTTGCCGGATATGTAGTGGCAGTCGCCGGGGTGACAGCCCCCGATGAACACGCCGTCAGCTCCCTGGCGGAAGGCTTCCAGGATATGCTCCGGGTCAACAGACCCAGAACACATCACCCGGATAATCCTCATGTTGGAGGGATACTGAAGCCGTGACACACCGGCCAGGTCGGCACCGGCGTATGAACACCAGTTACATAAGAAACCGACTATTTTTGGCTCGAATCCTTGCTTTTCACTCATTTCATACCCCCAAAGCAGCTTTTACCATAGCTGCGATTTGTTTCTTGGTGAAGCCTCTCTGCTGGGCGGCTCCCGAAGGACAGGCGGAGCAGCAGGTGCCGCAGCCCTTACACAGGGCCTCGTTGACCTCGGCGACTCCCATCTCCTTGTTAACCGTGATGGCGGTGTAGGGGCAGACGGCTTCGCAGGTGCCGCAGCCGGAGCAGATGTCCTCGTTGACCGTGGAGACGATGCCCTCCGCCATGATGTTGTCCTTGGACAGCACCGTGGTAGCTCGCGAAGCGGCGGCTTTGGCCTGGGTGATTATCTCATCCAGGGACTTGGGTGAATGCGCCAGACCGCAGACATAGACGCCGTCGGTGGCGAAGTCCACCGGCCGCAGCTTGACATGGGCTTCCAGGAAGAAGCCGTCATCGTTGATGGGCACCTTATAGAAGGTGGCTATCTCCTTGGCTTCGTTGGTGGGGACGATGGGCACGGACAGGGCGAGGACATCGGCGTTTACGGCCACAGCCTCGCCGAGTACCGGGTCTTCGCCCTCCACCCTTATCAGGTACTGGGAGTCCTGCCTCACCTGGCTGACCTTGGGCGGGTTCTCCGCGTCATAGCGCAGGAACATGACGCCCTGCCGTCTCGCCTCGGCGAAGTAGTCCTCGTAGAAGCCGTAGGTCCTCATATCCCGGTAGAACACATAGATGTTCATATCCGGCTTGAGCTCCTTCAGCTTGAGGGCGTTGCTGACTGCCTGGTTACAGCATATCCGCCCGCAGTAGGGCCTGTCCTCGTTGCGGCAGCCCACGCACTGGATCATGACCAGGTTTTCGCAGGTGGTGATGTCCGGCTCTCCGTTGGCTATCTCCTGTTCCAGCTCCAGCTGGGTGAGCACCCTGGGGTCTCTGCCGTAGAGGTACTCGGTGGGCGTGTATTCCTCGCCGCCGCAGGCGACGATGGTGACGCCGTGGCTTATCTTCTCCACGGTGGCGCCGCGGTACCTCATTATCTCAGTGGTGAAGTTGCCCACATAGCCGTAGGCGTCCACTATCCAGGTGTTGGTGTATGTCTTGATGTTGGGGTGCTTGCGCACCTTGTCTATCGTCTCGGCGAGGAACGGCTGGATGCTGTCGGTGCCCAGGGCGTAGTGCATCTTCTTAGCCATTCCGCCCAGTGCGTCCGTCTTCTCGATGAGATAGACCTTGAACCCCTGGTCAGCCAGGGTCAGGGCGCTGGTCATCCCGGCCACGCCGCCCCCGATAACCAGGGCGGAGTGGTCCACGGGGATGAGCAGCGGCTTCAGCGATTCCTTGAGCCTCGCCTTGGAGACCGCCATGTTGACCAGGCCCTTCGCCTTGTCGGTGGCTTTCTCCTCGCTGTCCATGTGGACCCAGGAGCATTGGTCGCGGATGTTAGCCATCTCGAAGAGGTACTTGTTCAGTCCCGCCTCCCGCAGGGTCTCCTGGAACAGGGGCTCGTGTGTCCTCGGGGTACAGGAAGCGACCACCACGCGGTTGAGGTCGTGCTCCTTGATGGCGTCCTTTATCTTGGTCTGGGTGTCCGAGGAGCAGGTGTAGAGGTTGTTGTCCACGAAGGCCACATTGGGCAGGGACTTGGTGTATTCGGTTACCTCGGGGATATCCACATAGCCCCCGATGTTGATGCCGCAGTGGCAGATGAATACCCCGATTCTGGGCTCTTCCTCGCTGACATCCCTCTCCGGCGGGTACTCCTTGGCGGAGGTGATGGTGCCGCGCGACTGGGCGAGCATGGCGGCGGCGCTGCCGGCCGCTCCACTGGCCTGCATCACGGTTTCGGGGATGTCCTTGGGGCTCTGGAAGGCGCCGCAGACGAAGATGCCGTCTCTTGAGGTCTCGACCGGCGAGAAGGTATCGGTGTGGCTGAAACCGTACTTGTTCAGCTGTATGCCCAGCCTCTTGGCCATGGCGACGCTGGACTTGGACGGGTCTAATCCTACCGACAGGACGACCAGGTCGAACTCGCGGGTGCTGGTTCTCTCGTCGTCGCCGAGGTACTTCAGCGTCAGGTTTCCGGGCTCGTCCGCCCCGGCTACCTCGTAAACCTTGGCCCGGACGAAGTCTATACCGGCGGCCTTGCCGCGCTCGTAGAACCTCTCGAAGTCCTTGCCGTGGGTCCTGATATCCATGTAGAAGATGGTCTCTTCTAAATCGTAGTCGGCGTGCTCCTTGGCGATGATGCCCTCTTTGATGGCGTAGGTGCAGCATACCGAGGAGCAGTAGCCCCTGCCGATGCTGTTGTCCCTGGAGCCGACGCACTGTATCCAGGCGATGTTCTT
>CAYLMC010000029.1:0-11849 GCA_964384865.1 uncultured Dehalococcoidales bacterium
GGGCTGGTGGTCAAGGCGGGCGCGGCCGGCCTGGCCGGGCTGCGGGGGGTGGTGGATAAGCTGGCGTCTCCGGCGCGGGACAAGCGGCGCCGGGGCCGGGCGCTGGTGCCCCATGTCTCCACCGGCCTGGACGAGGACTACGAGGAAGAATAGCCTCCACTCCAAGAGCCATATCATAAGCCTGACGGCGGGGTGACGAAGGCGTTTTCTCGGTTGACTTTCCGTATTATTTCTGGTAGACTTTTCCCTTGAGGAGTTGTATATGGGAAGGCTGATTGTATACAGTTTCAAGGTTGAGAAAGAGAAGCTAGAGCAGGCCAAGGCGTTTTTTACTCGTCAAGGGGTGGCGCTTCAGGACGGGTTGCGAGACCTGGTCGAGGTGGCCGCTGACTGTGAGCAGTGCCTGGTCCTTGAGGAGCAGGGGGCATCCACCAGCGAGCTGCAGAGCGCTTTCACCAATCTCCTGGCCCACGCCAAGAATGCCTGGCACCTGAACGGCGTCCTCCAGGCGGCGGTGATGAAGACCGCCAGGATATGCGAATTGCCCCTGGATTTCATCATCAATGTCCTGGACGAGGCGCGGCGCATCAAGCCGGCAGTGATCAAGCTGAAGAGATAGCAAGTCCTGCCGCAGGGTGAGCGACGGCCCCCCGGGGGCCAGCGAAGGGACTGGTGTGCGAAAACTAGCCATAACCAGCGATTCCGGCTCAGTCATTCCGGGAATAGACAGGGAACATGGGTTCGCCATGATTCCCTGTCCTGTCATTATGGACGGTCAGTCCTACCTGGACACCGAGGTGGACATGGACAAGCTCTACGCTCGCCTCAAAACCAAGGAGAACCTCCCCACCACCTCCACCGCCAACATGGGCGAGTTCGCCCGGTTCTTCACCGATATCGGCCGAGAGGCGCAGTCCATCCTGCACATCTGCATGTCATCTGTTTTCAGCGGCCACTATAACATCGCCGTGGAGGGCCGAAAGCTGGCCCTGGAGAAGATGGGTGATAAAAGGATAGAGATTATAGACTCGCGGTGCATGGGGACCGGAGTCGCCCTGCTCGCCATGGAGGCGGCGCGGGCGGCAGAAGCGGGACAGGATATCGGCCAGGTGAAGAAAATAGTCGAGGAGCTGGCCCCGCAGGTGAGCGTCCTCATGGCGCGCGACAGCCTGTTCTACCAGGCGGAGGGGGGACATATATTCGAGGCTAAGACCTGGGCCGAGGCCGAGTCAGCCACCAGCTTTCGCTCCATCACCGAGGCGGACGCCTCCACCGGAGGGGTGCTCAAGCCGGTGGCACGGGCCAAGACCGCGTCTCAGATAATGGAAAAGACCGTGGCGCTGACCAGGGAGAGGGCGGGGGACAGGCCGCTGGCGGGCATCATCGGACACGCCCGCGTCCCGGAGCGCGCCCGGCAGCTCAAGGAGATGCTCACCGACCAGCTCCAGTTCGATGAGCTGGTGGTCGCCGAGGTCTCCGGCTGCGTGGTGGTTCACGGCGGCATCGGCATCATAGATTACTCGTTCTGCCCCCGGGACTGACCGGGGCGGATTTTACAGCGCTAAAATATAGCGCCGTTTTTATTGACTAGAAGGGGTCTCTTATGGCGAAAGCGAACGGTAAGATAAGGGTGGTGGTGGATGCGATGGGTGGGGACTACGCCCCCCAGGAGATAATCAAGGGGGTGGTGGCGGCGGCCAAAGACGAGGGACTGGAGGTCCTCCTCACCGGGCCTCCGGACATCGTGGAGGCGGAGCTGGCCAAATACGACACCTCCGGCAGGGCGATAGGCAACATCCCCTCCCAGGACTACATCAAAGAGGGGGAGAACCCGGCACTTGCCGCCCGCGGCAAGCCCAACTCCTCCATAGCGGTAGCCATGAGGATGCTGAAGAACGGTGAGGCGGACGGGCTGGTCAGCGCCGGGCCCACCGGCGCGGTGGTCACCAGCGCCATCGTCAACATCGGCATGATAGAGGGGATAAAGCGCCCCGTCATCGGCGGCGCCATATTCGACGCCGCCCCCAAGACGGTGATGTTCGACTGCGGGGTGAATATGGACTGCAAGCCCTATCACCTGCTCACCTTCGCCGTTATCGGCTCGGTCTATTGTAAAAAGCTGCTTGGCGTGGCCGAGCCCACCATCGGGCTGCTCAACATCGGCAAGGAGCCCACCAAGGGCAACGAGCTCACCAAGGCGACCTACGGGCTCCTGGAGAAGAGCGGGCTGAACTTCGTGGGCAACGTGGAGGGCTTCGAGCTCCAGAGCGGCAAGGCGGATGTCATCGTCTGCGACGCCTTCGTGGGCAATGTCATGTTCAAGTTCGTGGAGTCGGCGGGTCTGTTCAAGGACGACGCCGGCGCCGACGACACACGCGACCTGGGGGGCGGGCTCATCTGGGGGGTGAACGGCATCGTGCGCAAGGTGCACGGCCACAGCCGCGCCCCGCATGTGGCGGTGAAGATAAGCCATGTCAAGCTGGCGGCGGAGGTCGGGCTGATAGACGCCATTAAAACAGAGCTTGCCGCCAGGCTGAAATAGACCGAAAACCGAATACAGGGGGCTGATATGGGCAGAGTAGCTATCGTCGCCGATAGTACCGCTTCCGTTCCCCCGGACCTGAAGAAGCAGTACGGCATCAAGACCGTTCCCCTCCTGGTACACATCGACGGCACCGCCTACCGGGACGGCCTGGACATCAAGGACCCCGCCGAGCTGTTTCCCCTGGTGGACAAAGCGGGCCAGTTTCCCACCACCGCCGCCCCGGCGCTGGGCGAATTCGTCGAAGCGTACCGCGACCTGAGCCGTCAGGCGGAAGGCATTCTGACCCTCACCATGTCATCGGTGCTCAGCGCCACCTATGGCTCGGCGATTAAAGTCAAAGAGCAGCTCGCCGCAGAGCTTGCCCCCGTCCGGATAGAGGTGTTCGATTCCATGTCCACGGTGGGCGGACTGGGGCTGATGGCGCTGGCGGCGGCGCGAGCCGCCCAGGCCGGTGGGGACATGGCGGCGGTGATAGCGGCGGCCGAGGAGGTCAAGTCCCGGATAAGCCACCTCTATGTGTTCGATACCCTCACCTACCTCGCCCGCAGCGGGCGCATCAGCAAGGCGGCCGCCATGGCGGGCAATATGCTCAGCATGAAGCCCATCACCGAGATGCCCCCCGCCACAGGCCGGCCGGTGGTGGTGGCCCGGCCCCGCACCAAGAAGAAGGCCGTCCGCCTCCTCCTGGAGATGGTGGCGGAGAGGATAAGCGGGGAGGGCCCCCTCCATGTCATGGTGGACCATGTCTCCGCTCCCGGGGAGGCGGCGGAGCTGAAAGGTATGGTCCAGGAGAGGTTCAACTGCGCCGATGTCCTGGTGTGTCAGTACGACCCGGTGGCGTCGCTGATCGTCGGCCCCGGCGTGGTGGGCTTAAGCTGCTACCAGGAGGAGCCTGGCGGCGATTGACTACTGCCCTTCGGTGGGTTAGAATAGCGTCACTTATTTTAGTCAGTCGGGTGACGGCAATGCAGGGTTCGCCCGTTAACTATCAGATACACTTAACTTCATGTAAGCTGTGGTCTTTCCGGGTGAGTTAGACGCAGGGTCAGTATACGGTATTTCAATGAGGGAGGTATGGAGTAGGTGTCTAAGAGATTTATCGTTTTAATGATAGTGGCGGCGGTTTCTCTCATCGGCGGGCTGGTTTCCTGCACTGGCGCCGCGCCGGCGTCATCATATAAGATAGGTGTGGTGGCGGCCCAGAGCGGGCAGTACGCCGGGCTGGGAGGGACGGCTATACGGGGCATGCAGCTGGAGGTTGCCCGCATAAACGATGCCGGCGGCATAGACGGGGTTCCCGTGGAGCTGGTGGTCTATGATAACAAGAGCGAGGCGACCGAGGCGGCGCTGGCGGCCAGGAAGCTGGCCGAGGTGGACCAGGTCCACGCCATCGCAGCCGGCGATGTCACCAACATAACCAGCAGCCTGATACCGCTGGTCAACGAGATGGAGGTGCCGGCAGTGGGCATATCCGGGACGGCGCTGTTCGACGACCAGCTGGGAGACTGGTTCTTCCGCCCCATGGGCTCGGAGCCGGACTATATCCAGCTCAACCTGGACTACCTGAACCGGGACCTGGGGGTGACCAACTACGCCGCCCTGATAGAGAACAGCGGCTACGGGCAGGGGGGCAAGATGTTCCTCCCCCAGATAAACCCCTCCTACGGCATGGCCATCGTCGAGGAGCAGTACTTTGACCCCGGAGCCACCGATGTCAGCCCGCAGCTGACCAACATCGCCAACTCCGATGCCGAGGCGATATTCATCTGGGGCTCAAGCCCCACGGCGTCTATGGCTATCAAGCAGGCGCGGGACATGGATATCATGCTGCCCATAGTAGTTACCCCGGCGCAGGCGTCACCGCCCATGCTGGCGGAGTTCGGCCAATACTACGAGATGGAGCCCTCGGTGGTGGCCATCACCCAGGCGATAGACATCTGGGAGCAGCTCCCCGACAGCGACCCCTACAAGGACATGTATAGCCGCTTCGCCGAAGCCTATCAGGAGGCATATGACGCCCCTTCGTCCATGTGGGCGGTCCTCGGCGGCGTGATGATACAGTACTACGAGGACGGCTTGAAACGGGCGAACGCGGACCCGGCCGATTTGGAGGGAACCAGGGACAAGCTCCGCGAGGCCTGTGAGAACACCACCGACCTGAAGACATATATCGGCGCTTATACCATGACCGCCGACGACCACTACGGAGCTACCGACCCCAGGATGGTCATCGTTACCTTCCAGGGCGGGCAGATGATACACATACCGCGTTAAGCCTGTCCGGGGGTTTTTGGGAGTAGAGATTGGATTTTACAGCCGCACTGCAGATACTCTTTAGCGGCGTGAATCTGGGCAGTATCTATACGGCGCTGGGGTTGGGCTTCTTCGTGATATACAGCGTGACCCGGGTGCTGAACCTTGCCCAGGGCGAGTTCGTTATGCTGGGGGGCATGCTCACCGTGAGCTTCTTTACGATGGGCATCCCCCTTGTGCCCGCCATTATCCTGGCGGTGGTTATCACCGCCCTGGTCGGCGCCGGGCTGTACCGGTTCATCATCTACCCGGCCAGGCGTCATTCCCACCTCACCCACCTCCTGCTCACCGTAGGATTTGCCTTCATGGTGCAGGGGGCGGCGCTGCTCATCTGGGGGTGGGACTTCCGCAGCATGCCCGCCTTCTTCGATACCCCCAGCTTCCAGGTGGGGGGAGCCACCATCTTCGGGCAGACCCCGTGGGTTTTCGGGGTCACCATGGTGATGGTCATCCTCCTGTTCCTGTTCTTCAGCCGCACCATCCAGGGCAAGGCGCTGCGCGCCTGCGCCAACGAGCCGTTGGGAGCCAGGACGATGGGGGTGAAGATAGAGAGAATGGCTATGATATCCTTCATGATGGCGGCGGGCCTGGGGGCGGTGGTGGGGGCGATGATAACCCCCCTCACCATGACCTCCTACGGCATGGGCTGGGCGCTGACCATCAAGGGGGCCATCGCCGCCTTCGTGGGCGGGATAAACCGCGCCGAGGGGGTGATAGTGGGTGGGGTGGTGCTGGGGATGATTGAGGCGGTTACAGCGGGGCTGGTGCCCGGCGGCTATCATAATGTCATCGCCCCGGCGGTGCTTATCGTGGTGCTGCTGCTCAGGCCGCGGGGACTATTATCCGTGCCGGGGAGGCAGTGAGCATGCTTCAGGCGATCAGCCGCCGCATAGGCTCTATGAAGTACCAGCATAAGGTGCTGGCGCTGTTCACCCTGGTGATGATGCTGATACCGCTGGGGATAGGGCCCTATCCCATGTCGGTGGGGGTGGACATCGGGCTGTACGCCATGGCTACCCTGGGGATTATCCTCCTCCTCGGATTCGCCGGGCAGATATCGGTGGGCCATGCCGTCTTCTTCGGCATCGGCGCCTATACCTCCGCCATCCTGACCACCCAGCAGGGGCTTTCCCCCTGGCTGGCCATGTTTACCGGGGCGGCCATCAGCGGCGGCTTTGCCGCCCTGTTCGGCCGGGCTATGTTCCGCCTCCACGGGCTTATTCTGGCCGGGATAACCCTGGCGCTGAACCTGGTGTTCTACTTCTCCGTGGCCAGCGCCATAGACATCACCGGCGGCGCCATGGGAATTATGAACATACCCCCCCTCATTCTGGGTGGGGTCAACTTCTCCAAGTCGTTCTACACCTACTACATGGTGTGGGGCATAGCCATCGTCCTGCTGGTGTTCACCCTGAACCTGGCCGATTCCCAGGCGGGCCGGGCGCTGCGCTCCATGAATGCCCACGCCGGCGGCAGCGAGGAAGCCGCCCAGGTGCTGGGGATAAATGTGATGAAATACAAGGTGCTGGTGTTCGCCCTGAGCGCCGTTTACACCAGCATAGCCGGCAGCATATACGCCCACCACGCCCGCATCGTGGAGCCGGGCACCTTCTTTATACCGTTTTCGGTGATGGTGATAATAATGGCTGTCCTGGGGGGGATGAGAAGCCCCTGGGGAGCCTTCCTCGGCGCCGGGCTGATGATAGGGATGCGCGAGATGCTGCGGGAGATTGTGCCGTTTTTCATCACCGGCATCACCGGAGCCTATGAGTTGATAGCCTACGGCGTTATCCTGGTGACGGTGCTCCTGTTCCTGCCCCAGGGTTTGATTTCAGCGGTGGCCAGGATATTCCGCAGAAGAAAGGCGGTGGCGAAGTGACCGCAAGCGGCAGGCCCCTGCTGGAGGTAAAGGACGTCTCCATGACCTTCGGGGTGCTCAATGTCCTGAAAAGCGTCAGCTTCTCCGTTGCCAAGGGTAACATACTGGTCATCATCGGCCCCAACGGTGCCGGCAAGTCCACCCTGCTCAACCTCATCAGCGGGCTGCTCCCCCAGCAGAAAGGGGAGATCTACCTGGAGGGGAAGCGGATAAGCCGGGTTCCCCCCCACCGCATCGCCGCCATGGGGATAACCCAGCTGTTCCAGGATGTGCAGCTGTTCGCCAACATGTCTGTTATAGAGAATGTCATGGTGGGCTGCCACCTGCGGGCGAGGGCAGAGTTCCTCGGCACCGGGATGAGGCTGCCCCGCGCTCAGGCCGGCGAGCAGGAGATACGCCGCATAGCCATGAGCCAGCTGGCGCTGGTGGGGCTGGAGGGCAAGGCGGCTCAGCACCCGGCCAGCCTTTCCTGGGGTCAGCAGAAGCTGGTCGGGCTGGCGCGCGCCCTGGCTACGGGCTCACGGCTGCTGCTGCTGGACGAGCCCTACAGCGGGCTGGTGGATGAGGAATTGGAGAAGCTGAACCAGCTCATTCTCCGTCTCAAGGGGGAGGGGATGACCTTCCTCATCGTGGAGCACCTCACCGATGTCCTGATGGGCATCGCCAACCAGGTGATAGTCCTCGATTACGGGGAGAAGATAGCCGAGGGCACCCCGGCCCAGATACAGCACAACAAGCGGGTGATAGACGCCTACCTGGGGAGCGGATAATGGCAGCCGGCGACGATACCATACTGCGCTTGAAAGAAGTCCACGCCAGCTACGGCTCGGTGGTGGTGCTGCGCGGGGTCTCCCTGGATATCAAGCGGGGGGAGATGGCCGTCCTGGTGGGGCATCACGGCTCCGGAAAGACGGCGGTCCTGAAAGCCATCTGCGGCATACTGCCCGTGTCACGGGGCGAGGTGCTGTTCGGCGGGCGGCCCATCCAGGGCATGCCCCTGGAGAAGATAGTCGGGCTGGGGATAGCCTATGTGGACGAGATGAAGCTGCTCTTCCCGGCCATGAATGTCGTCGATAACCTTATCCTGGGGGCTTACCATCGCCACCGCCGCGAGCGCCGGGAGCACATAGCCCGGGATATCGCCGAGGTCTACAGCCTGTTCCCGGTACTTGAGGAGCGGGAGAAGCAGTACGCCGGCACCCTCTCCGGAGGCGAGCAGCAGATGCTCGCCATCGGCCGGGCGCTGATGTCCCGCCCCGAGCTGATGCTGCTGGACTGCCCCACTCTGGGGCTGGCTCCTAAACTGGCCAACAAGGTGGTCAAGGCCCTGGCGGAGCTGCGGGACAAGGGCATCACCATTCTGCTGATAGACCAGAAGCTGAAGCAGGTGGCGGATGTCGCCGACCGCGGGTTCGTGGTGGAGGGGGGCGGAATCGCCGCCCAGGATTCCCCGCAGAAGCTGCTCTCCATAGAGGAGGGAAACCGCTTCGTCAAGCGCCGTAAGTCTTAACGGGCTACGATTGCGACAGCTGCCAGGATTTGCCCTCGGTGGTTATAGCGGGGGCGATTATCATCTCCACCTTATGCATCTCCTGAATGTTGAACACGCCGCAGGTCCCCATGGCGGTGCGGATGGCGCCCACCAGGTTCTGGCTGCCGTCGGTCACCGATGTGGGGCCGAACAGCACCTGCTCCAGGGTGGTGTTGACGCCTACTTTGATGCGCGTCCCCCTGGGCAGCGCCGGGTGGGGGTGCGCCATCCCCCAGTGGTAGCCGTGCCCGGGCGCCTCCTTGGTCTGGGCGAAGATAGAGCCTATCATCACGGCGTCGCCGCCGGCGGCCAGCGCCTTGCACACGTCGCCGCCGCAGCGGAAGCCGCCGTCGGTGATGATGGGGACATACCTGCCGGACTGGCGCTGGTACTCGTCCCTGGCGGCGGCGCAGTCTATGGTGGCCGTTATCTGGGGAACGCCGATGCCGAGCACCTGCCGGGTGGTGCAGGCGGCGCCGGGGCCGACCCCGACCAGCACCGCCGATATCCCCGTTTTCATCAGCTCCAGGCAGGCGTCGTAGCTGACGCAGTTGCCCACCATGATGGGTATGGGCACGCTCTTTAGCAGCTCGGTGAATATCAGCCCGCGGTAGCTCTTTGATATGTGGCGGGCGCTGGTGACGGTGGATTGGACCACCAGTATATCGGCTCCGGCTTCGACCACTATCGAGGCGAAGCGCTTGGTGTTCGCCGGCGTTACCGAGACGGCGCATTTCGCCCCGCCCTCTTTGATCGCCGCCACCCTGTCTCCCACCAGGTTATCCTGAATCGGCTGGGAGTATATCTCCTGCATCAGGGCGGTTATCTTGTCCTGGGGGGATTCGGCTATCCGCTTAAGTATCTCTTCAGGCTTGTCATATCTGGTCTGCACCCCGTCCAGGTTGAGGACGGCCAGCCCGCCCATCTTGCCCATGGCGATGGCGAAGCTGACATCGGTGACGGCGTCCATGGCCGCCGCCAGTATGGGGGTGGAGAAAGACAGCCCCTCTATCTTCAGTTCGACATCGGTCTGGTCCGGGTTGATGGTGGTGTCGCCGGGCACCAGGGCCACCTCGTCGAATCCGTATGCCCGTCGTAGTTGTTTGAACTGGGGAGCCGCCATATCTGCTATCCTTTCTTAAAACGGGACTATAACAAAAGCCGAACCGGGAAGTCAAGGAAATCGGTTACTGAATTATAGTGGAATCTGGCTCGCGGGGCAAGCGGTATGGACGAACAGCCAGCTTCGGGTTATAATATCTGGGCTGGGGGGGAAACAAAGGCTATGCCGACTCTCTATGTGGTGGCGACCCCTATCGGAAATCTGGAGGATATCTCCCTGCGCGCCCTGCGTATCCTGGGGGAGGTGAAGCTCATCGCCGCCGAGGATACCCGCCGCACCAGGAGGCTCCTGGACAACTATGATATCAACATCCCCGTGACCAGCTACCATGAGCACAACAAGCGGGACAAGCTGGGCTATATACTGAATTTTCTGGAGGGTGGGGATGTCGCCCTGGTCTCCGATGCCGGCATGCCGGGGATGTCAGACCCCGGCTACGAGCTTATCGTCGCCGCCGCGGAGAAGGACATCCCGGTGGTGCCGGTGCCGGGGGCATCGGTGGTTATCACCGCCCTGGTGGTCTCCGGCCTGGCCGTGGACAGGTTCGTCTACCTGGGCTTTCTGCCCAATAGGGCCGGTGCCAGGCGCCAGGCGCTGGAGTCGGTGGCGGAGGAGGGCGGCACCATGATATTCCTGGAGTCACCCCACCGCCTCCAAGCCGCCTTGGGCGACATAGCGCAGATACTGGGGGACAGGCGGATAGCCGTCTGCCGGGAGCTTACCAAGCTCCACGAGGAGGTCTTTCGGGGCAAGGTGAGCCAGGCGATAGAGCACTTCGCCCGGCCCAGGGGGGAGTTCACCCTGGTCATCGAGGGCCGGAAACAGGATAAGCCCCGGCTCACCGAGGACATCGAGAAGCAGCTAGTAAGCCTGCGCCGCTGTGGGGCGAAGGCTAAAGAGGCGATAGCCAGTGTAGCCGCAGAGACGGGGCTGCCCCGCCGGGAGCTTTACCGCGCCTGGCTGAGGCTACGCTGAGTTCTTGAGGAGGAGAGAGCATATGCGCCGAGGATGTATATCATTAGGGGGTGTCAAGTGCACCCAGTGCGGCCAGGCCGTGCCCCACTCCCAGCGGTATCTTATCATCGATGAGGATGACGGTCCCAGCCAGCAGCTGTGCGTGGACTGCTGCCAGAAGAAGGGCTATATCCACTACAAGGATGACAAGGGGGAGCAGGTGATGACCTTCTTTTCCAGCGAGCTGGAGGGGGAGGCATGACAGAGAGGATATTCATCGGGGTGGCCTGGCCCTATGCCGACGGCCCCCTGCACCTGGGGCACATCGCCGGGGCGTATCTTCCGGCGGATATATTCGCCCGCTACCACCGCATCAGGGGCAACCAGGTGCTGATGGTCTCCGGCTCGGACCAGCACGGCACCCCGATAACCCTCAAGGCGGAGCAGGACGGGAAACAGCCGGGGGAGATAGCCGACGAGTACCACCGGCAGTTCCTGGAGTCCTGGCAGAAGGTGGGCATATCCTTCGACCTGTTCACTAAAACGGGCACCGACAATCACGCCCGGGTCTCCCACGATATCTTCCTTCGCCTCCAGGACGAGGGCTATATCTTCCGGGACACGGTGTCCCAGCCCTACTGCCCCCAGTGCCGGCGCTATTTGACCGACCGCTATGTGGAGGGCACCTGCCCCCACTGCGCCTCCGAGACCGCCCGCGGCGACCAGTGTGACGACTGCGGCAAGCCGGTGAACCCTGCCGAGCTGAAGGACCCCCGCTGCCGGCTATGCGGCACCGCCCCCCAGTTCAAGGACTCGGAGCATTTCTTTTTAAAATTAAGCAGCTTTCAGGAGAAGCTTTCGGACTGGGCCAAGCAGCAGAAGCAGTGGCGGCCCAATGTCTATAACCTCACCCAGCGCTACCTCAAGGAGGGGCTGAAGGACAGAGCCATCACCCGCGATATAGACTGGGGTGTCTCGGTGCCGGCGGACGGCTATGAGGGCAAGCGCCTCTATGTCTGGTTCGAGGCGGTCATCGGATATCTATCCGCCGCCAAGGAGTGGGCGCAAGCCAGCGGGGATGGGGAGGCCTGGCGGCCGTTCTGGGAGAACGGCGAGGCCAAGAGCTACTATTTCATCGGCAAGGATAACATTCCCTTCCATACCCTCATCTGGCCGGCTATGCTGATGGGCTACGGCGGGCTGAACCTGCCCCATGATGTCCCCGCCAACGAGTTCCTCACCATCGAGGGCAAGAAGCTGTCCACCAGCCGGAAGTGGGCGGTGTGGCTGCCCGATTATCTGGCCCGCTATGACCCCGACCCCCTGCGCTATCTATTATCCATCAATATGCCGGAGACCGGCGACACGGATTTCTCCTGGCGCGAGTTTCTGCGCCGCAACAACGACGAGTTGGTGGCGACCTATGGCAACCTGGTCAACAGGGTGCTCACCTTCGTCTATAAGAACTTCGACGGCTGTGTCCCCCAGCCCGGCCAGGCCGACG